>NZ_JALCYU010000024.1:0-47527 GCF_023507765.1 Chromobacterium sp. IRSSSOUMB001 | reverse complement strand
GGCCGTGGAGGTGACCGGCGGCGGATTGACCACCGGCGGCACATAGGCCTGCGGCTTGGGCGCGGCGGTGGGCTGCACCACTTTCTCGATCTTGGGCGGAGGGGGCGGCGGAGGCGGCGGCGGTTCGCTGATGACCGCCACTTCCACTTTTTGCTGGATCACTTTGACCACGCCCTGGGCCAGGCCCGACACCAGCGCGTAGATCAACAGTGCATGGAAGACGATCACGCCGACCAAGCCCGCGATGCGGCGCTTGGGCGGGGGACCGCCGATTCCTCTGGCTGTGATGCTCGTCATGTTTATATCCACTGTCTTCTGATTCGCCCGGCGGCGGCGCGCCGCCGAGCCCGAGAACAGGGCGGATCCGATCCGCCCCGTCCAGTGTCCCGCCGCCTTAGAGCTTGTAATTAGCCTTGAGGAAGAAGGAACGGCCCATCGGATCGGTAAAGCGCGGATCGTAGCTACGCGGCGTGGTATCGCTCTGGTTGGAGTACGGCGGCTCTTGATCGAACAGGTTCTTGATGCCGGCGGTCACCGTCAGCTGCTTGTTCCAGGCGTAGGACCCAGACAGATTCCAGGTGGAGTAAGGCCGCACAGTATTGTTCTGACCTTTCTTCGAGTTGCTGTCGGTGTAGCCGGAACGATAGTTCTGCGCCAGCACCCCGCTCCACGCGCCCAGCGACCAGTTCATCGACAAAGTGTGCTGCCAGCGGAAAGCCGGACCGTTCGCATCGATGTAAGATCCAAGGTTGCTGAAGTACGGGCCCTCTTTCTCTTTCTGGTAGGAGTACTTGGACAGATAGGTGCCATCCAGGGACGCATTGAAAGTGCCAATCGCGGTCCTGGGCAACAGCCAGTTCATCTTGATGTCCACCCCGGCCGCGCTCAAATTACCCAGGTTGGAATAGTCATCGACGATATAAGACAGATTGCCGTTGCTATCGCGAATGAAGCGATCCGAATATTTGGACGGATTAGCGAAGATAGTATCTTCCGGGATCACATTGATCTGATTCTTGATCATGGTCCACCAGAAGTCGGCACTGGCGGTAAAGCTCTTCACCGGCTCGATCACGATGCCAAAGGACAAGGAGGACGACTTTTCCGGCTCCAGGTTCTTGTTGCCGCCGTAACGGATATCCCGCTGAATACTCTGGCACGCTAAGGCGTTCGCGCCCGGCACCGGGGTTTTGCCATTAGGGCAAGCACCGTAATCCACATAGGCACGGCCTGTCAGCTGCAACTGGTTAGGCTTGTGCATATTGTACAGAGACGGTGCACGGAAACCGGTACTGGCGGAGGAGCGGAACATCAGCTGCGGCAGCGGCTGGTACTTCACCGCCACCTTGGGATTGAAAGAGCTGCCGGAGTCGCTGTAGTGGTCGTAACGCGCGGCCAACTGCGCGTCCAGGTTCTTCAGAACTGGAATATCCGCCTCGCCGTACAACGAATAGGAGTTGCGGCTGCCAGCGGCGTCTTCGGTCTTGTTCTGACCAGTGCTCAGCGCATCGCGGGTTACCGCTTTGTTGTAGATCGTGCTCAAAGACTCGCGGCGTACCTCCGCGCCAAAGGCGATGGCCATCATCCCGGCCGGTAGTTGCAGCACTTCGCGGCTAGCCTTGATGTCGGCCATGTCTATGGTGGACTTGGCTTCCTTGGTCTGGCCGGTTATGCCCACCGAACGCCAGGCCGCCAGATTATTGCCGGACAAGTCAAACGGATCCAAAGCCCCGCTGTCGACCGCGGACTGCATCTTGCTCTTGCTAACGTAGCCGGAGTTCAGATTTTCCTTGACCAGGTTTTCCGAACGGCCGATGCCGGCGCGATAATCCCAACCGGCGATCAGGCCTTCCATATTCAGCATCAGGCGCTGCGTGACCGAATTGGCTTCAGTCACGCGATTACCTAGCGGGACGGTACGCACATACAACTGGTCGCGCTTGCTCGGGTCCACCGCGTTGGCGCGGGTGATATCTCCCCCAGTCGGCAACGGCGCGTTTTGGGAGGTGGTGGTGGTTTCGGTGCGGGTGTATTGCAACGACAATTCGTGATTGTCGCCAATGCGTTTAGTGGCCTTGATCACACCGGAAATCTGCTCTACCTCCGGAATAATGCTGGGGTACAGCGAGTAATATTCCTGGCAGTTTTCGCCATTGAACGTGGAGAACGGTGGCCGGCAATTCGGTGCGGACGGAGTCATTAAGTCCCCGGTAACCCCATCAACATAATTGCCAGGCCAGGCATTGGGACTGGAACCGGTATCTTTATTGATCAGCGAAGCAAAGCCGCGCTGAGATGCCATCACTGGGTCTTTTTTCTGGTAATCGATGGCGCCGTAAATATTGAAACCGTCGTTACCCAAATCCCCGTAGCCATAGGAAACATTGATGTTTTTATCATCGCCGCCGCCGTGCTGCGGATTGGAAAAACTGCCTCCAATGCTGAAGCCCTTCAAGCTCTTCTTGGTGATGAAGTTCATCACGCCGCCGATGGCGTCGGTGCCGTAAATGGCGGAGGCGCCGTCCAGCAACACTTCCACTCGATCAATCACGGAAAGAGGGATGGCGTTCAGGTCGGCGGAAGTACCGTCAATCGCCTGATTGGCCATGCGACGACCGTCCAGCAACACAAGGGTGTATTGATTGCCCAGACCACGCAAGCTTGCAAACGCGGCACCGCCCGTAGAGGCGCCCACTGCAGCTGCCGCACCTTGCGACGACTGGTTGGCGGCGATGCTGTTGACCACCTGCTCCACCGTGGTCAGGCCTTGCTTGGCCAGGTCTTCGGTTTTGAGAATAGTGACGGGCAGCGCTTTTTCCTGCTTGATGCTGCGCTTGATGTTGGAACCGGTGACCTCTACCCGATCCAGCTGACCGGAGTTCGCCTCAGCGGCGAATGCGAACGGCGCATGACTCGCCATGCCGGCCATGGCCAGGGCAAGCACTAGCTGCTTCTTTTGACTTCTCAACTTGATTTCTCCTTAACTGCACACGGAAACCAGCAACGCTTCTGGCGAACGTTTGCTGGATACTGCAGGTCGTCGACAATCGAACGTCATGACCGTGTTTCGAGTGTGTTAAGGATTGTTGCTTCCCGTCAATATTTGTTGAGGGATGATCCGCGCTGTCCGGCGGCCCGCGCCAATGTGCCGTTTGACGGAGAAATGCGTAAAAATCATGTTAGCGCTTGAAAATCAATAGACTATGCCCCTGATTTTTGCCAGCAGCTTTTACAATCCCCAGCTAATTCCATGTCATTTTTTATAGCGAACACAACTTGCCATTGTTGCTTTTTTGCATTTTTACGACAAATTTGTACAAGAATTTAAGATTAGACTAATTTTGCAAAAACTTATGCATTCGTTTTTTTAATGGCAGGCATGCAAAAAATCATGAATCGCCAATATCGTGCGTTCCGATTTAGCCCTTTCCACACAAGAAAAATCATTCCAAAAACATAAAACCCCGCCGCGCCAAACGACGCGACGGGGCTTGGTCAATCCAACTTGCCGAGGCTTAAAGCTTGTAGCTGGCTTTCAGGAAGTAGGCGCGCCCCACTGGATCCGCCACCACCGGATCAAAACCGTACTGGAAGGTCTTGGTCTGATTGCTGAACGGCGGCTCCTGATCGAACAGGTTGCGAATGCCCGCGGTAATGGTCAGCCTCTTGTCCCAGACATAGCTGCCGGACAGGTTCCAGTTGGAATATGGGCGCACATTGTGGCCTTCATCGTTGGGGTTCAGATCGGTATAGCCCGACGAATAGTTCTGCACCAGCACCCCGCTCCACGGCCCTTGCGCCCAGTTGAACGCCAGGCTGTGCTTCCAGCGCAAGGTCGGTTGCAGAATATCCTTGTACCAACCGCCCAGCGAGCTCAAATAGGGCCCCTTCGGCTCCAACTGTTGCTGGTACTTGGAAGTGTAGGTGCCATCCAGGTTGACGCTGAAATTGCCCCAAGCATTCTTGGGCAAGCGGAAGGCTAGGCTGATGTCCACGCCGGCCGCGCTCAAGGTACCCAGGTTCTGGGTGGTGGTGATCACATGGTTGAGCGAGCCATCCGCGTTGCGCACGAACTTGTCGGCGTACTTGCCCGGATCGGCGAAAATCACGCCCGGATCCAGCGCGCCTATGGTGTCCTTCACCGTGGTCCACCAGAAGTCAGCACTGGCGGTGATTTCCTTGATCGGCTCGATCACGATGCCGAAGGTCAGCGAGCTGGCCTTCTCCGGCGACAAGTTGTTGTTGCCCCCCTGTAGCGCTTCAAACTGGGTGTTGCAATCGTCCACCTTGTTGCCGCCGTTGGCCGGCGTGCCGCCTGGGCAGCGCAAGGGGTCGTTGAACTTGTTGGCGGTGTAGGTCTTGCTATTGGGCGTGAACACGTCGTACAGCGTCGGCGCGCGGAAACCCTTGCTGGCCGAGGAGCGGAACAAGACCTGCGGGATAGGCTGGTACTTGACGGCGACCTTAGGGTTGAAGGAGCTGCCGAAGTCGGTATAGCGGTCGTAACGCGCCGCCAGCTGGGCGTCGAAATTCTTGAAGATGGGGATATCCGCTTCGACATAGGCCGCGGTCACCCCGCGGCTGCCGCTGGTGGATTTGGAATCGGCGATGCCGGAACCCAGCGCGTACTGGGCGATGTCCTGGATCTGGCTGTCCAGCTTCTCGCGCCGGGTTTCCACGCCGAAAGCCGTCGCCATCATGCCGGCCGGCAACTGCAACACTTCCTTGCTAACCTTGAAGTCCGCCATCACCGTCTGGTATTTGGCGACCCAGCCGTCGCCCTTCAGTTCAGTGCTCTGCCAGGCGCCTGGCGCAGAGTCGCCAAAGGGGTTGATGGTGCCGTCCTGGAAGGCGGCGGCGATCTTGTCGCCGTGCACATAGCCGGACTTGTAGTTGATGGTGGTCTTGTTCTCGGAGTAGGCCACCCCGCCGCGGTAATCCCAGCCCGCCAGCAAGCCTTCGGCATTGAAAGCCAGCCGCTGCGTGGTGGACAGGCTCTCAGTCACGCGCGGGCCCAGCGGCACGGAGCGCGAGTTGATCACCACGTCGCTACCGTCGGTGGGAGTGCCGTCCGGCAAATGTGTCGGATAATACTTGTCACCGGCCTTCAACGTGGCGATCTTGGCCAGCGGCGCCGGCGAGATATGCGTGGTGCTGACGTTGCGCGCGCCCATGTACTGCAGCGACAGGGTATGGTCCCCAATCTGCTTGGTACCCTTGACGAAGGCGGTCAGTTGTTCCACCTCCGGCGTCAGGTCCATGTAGAGGTTGGCGTTTTCGCCACAGGAGTTGGCATCTATCGGCTTGGCGTACGGCGGTTTGCAATTCGGCGCCGCCGGGTTGTAGGCGTTGCCCTTGTAAGTAAAGTTGGACGGAAAGACCCGGCCGCTCAGATTGTCCGCAGTCAGGTATTTGTTGGCGAAGGAGCGGTTCAGCGTGGTGATGGCGTCCAGCTTCTGATAGCTCAAGGAGCCGTAAACATTGTAGCCGTCCTTGCTCAAGTCGCCGATGCCTGCGGTGATGCTGGCGCTGCCGGTATTGCCGCCCTTGTGATCGGTGGACACCAGTTCGCCCGCCACCGTCACGCCTTGGTAACTCTTCTTGGTGATGAAGTTGATCACGCCGCCGATGGCGTCGGTGCCGTAGATGGCTGAGGCGCCGTCGCGCAGCACTTCGATGCGCTCAATCGCCGACAAGGGAATGGCGTTCAAATCCGTGGCGTAACCGCCAATCGCCTGGCTGGCGACACGACGGCCGTCCAGCAACACCAGCGTGTACTGCGACCCCAGACCGCGCAGGCTGGCGTAAGAGGCACCGCCCGACACCGTCTGCACCGACGAAGCGCCCACCATGCTGGATTGGTTGCTAGCCAGCGAATTCACCACTTGTTCCACCGTGGTGAAACCCTGCTTGCTCATTTCCTCGGTGCGCACCACTGTCACCGGCAGCGCCTTTTCTTGCTTGATGCTGCGTTTGATGTTGGAACCGGTGATTTCCACCCGATCCAGGGTGCCGCTGCTGGACTCCGCCGCCCAAACACTGCCGGCTTGGCCGCCCAGGCCTGCCAGGGCCAAGGCCAGTACCAACTTCTTCTTGCTAGTTCTCATGATTTCTCCAGTCATGTGTCTAACCTGCTTAGCGCGCTTCTCTAGACACGCTTTCAGCAGATCATCCAGCCACAGACTATTTGTCATATGGCCTGACACGATGCTTGAAGCATTTATTACAGACGGTCAATTCACATCATAATTCGTCACATACCATTTTCCCGACTGCGGCCTCGCGCTAGCCGGGGCCCGTCACGCCGGCGCCCGGCACAAAGGCCGCCGGTAAAGGCTTGCAGCCGGCTGCGGCGCGCCGGCCTCCCCTGTAGCGGCCGCCAACACTCGTTGCCTTTTTGCCAATGCGCTGCGCGGCGCGATATTTTCATGACATGTGTAAAAATCAGAAAGACGATTAAATCAATGCATTTAACTCATGTCTGTCGGACATCGGCTCATAAGGCCGGACTCGGTTCGCAGTCCTTTAAGGAAACCGTGCGCTCCGGCTGCCCGGCCAACTGCGCCCGCATCGTCTGACCGGCCAACTCGTGCCCATCAAGCAAGCGCGGCTCCGCGCTGAAATTGACTGTCAGCCGGCTGCCATCGGCGAAACGGGTCTGTTGAGATAAGCGATCCGGCGTCAACCAGGCAAAGCCGGTCATGGCCTGAGTCGCAAGTTGCCGGTGCAGGGGCCGAAACACCTGATCCGCGCAACGCATCAGCGGCAGCCGCCGTGTCAGGCTCTCCGCGCTCACATGCCAGAGCGGCGGCGTGTTGTACAACCATTGCGTCAGCAGATTGTCGGCATAGGCGTTGCTGAACTTCAGGTTGTCGTACAGCCAGTGATTAGTGGTGACAATGGAGTCGTGGAACACCGCCTGGTAGAGCGGCAGCCGGTAGCGCGGCTGGTAGTAAATGTTCAGATAGGGTTGCTTTAAGGGGACCGAGCGGAAAAACACCTCGGGCTGATCCGCCGGAAACCAGCGGCCCAGGAAGTACGGCGACTTGGGGTTTTTCTGCAAATCGGGATCGCCCCAGCCCAGCACCGGCACCTGCATGCCGTGCGCGAAGGCGATTCCTCGCGAGGTGGCCGCGTTGCCGTTCTCCGACCCCACCGGCACGCCGAAACGATCCCTCACCCAGGCCATGCTGCGTTCGTTGCCGGCCGCCACGTCGGCCTGGCTCATGCGCCGGCCCGGCGTGTAATCGTCAAACACCATACCGGTGGCGTAGGCGTCCAGAAACCAGCTGTTGAAACCCAAAGCCAGATGCAGCGCCTGGCTGCGCTGACGCAACACAGGCCGCACGCACTCCGGATTGGTGTAATAGCCGGACTGCTGGAAACCGCTCTTGCGCCGGCCGCTGGCCAAGGTGATGCCGCAGTTTCGATACGCGGTGGCGCCCTGCTGCGCCGTCAGCCAGTCTTCGCGCTTCCCTGGCGGCAAGGCGGTTTCGTAGGAGTCGTAGGACGCCATCAGGTAGCCGGCACGCACGCCCTCCGCCATCGCTTGCGGCTGCCACAAGCCCCCTTCCCAATTGTCCACCCCCAGCCATAGCCGCTCCAATCCGGCCGCGCTCAAAACCCGGAGCGTGCGGCGCGATAAGCCGCCGCCCCAATCGTCCGGCTCGGCCAAGGCCGCGCCGAACACTGCTCTCACCTCGCGCCGCAAGCGGCGGTAAGGCGCGGCCAGCTTGCTCCACTCCGGCGCGGCGCTCAGCCAACCGGCGCGCGCCTCCGCCGTGGCCGCCTGGTTGAAAGCCGTCAACAAGACCCGGCGCTGGTAGGCGTCCGGCCGGGCCGAAGCCGCCCGCAACGCCGCGGCGGCTTCCGCGTCGAAGCGCCCTCTCAAGCGCCGCGCCAGCTCGCTGTCGCCGCGCAACAGGCTCACCCAGCGCCCCCAGTCGAGCACATCGGCCGCACCCAGCAAATCGTTGCCCCATAGATAGACATGGCTGGCGCCCACCAGCTTGGCGGTTTCCGGCTGCGCGCGCATCTTGTCCGCCAGGCTTTCGAAACGCCCGGTCCCGATCAACCATTGCCGATAACGTTTGGCTCCGGCCAAGGGGTCGCCGTCTGCCAGATGCAGTAGCAGCGTCATCGGCTCCTGTCGGTTCAAGACGTTGAAATCATGACTCAGCGCCAGCCCCAGACCGGTGCCGTCCCGGCTGACCTTCAAACGATTGTTGAAGGGATTCAGCAGCAGCCAATGCAAGCTGCTTGCGCCGTAATCCATGCCCCACAGAGGCAGGCTCAGGTTTTCCGAGGTGTTCAGCCCATCGCCGGCGAAGCGCGGCAGGAAATCCAACCACAGCGGATCTCCGGCCGGCGCATAACTGCCCTCCGCCAAGGGCAGCAACAAGCCGCGCCCCATCGCCGCCGTCGGCTGCCGCAGCAGCTGCACGGTTTCCGCGGCGCCGGCCCCGGCTTGAACCGTCAACGTCAGATCCGGGCCGTCCAGGCGCGCGCTCAAGCGATAACGATCTCGCCCCCAGGACCAGGCGGCGCCGGCCGCGTCCGCGCTCAGGTTCGCCACTTTCCGCGCGGGGCCGCCCGTCGACACCTCCAGCGGCGGTTGTCCGGTCGGCGTCGCGGTCACCGCCAGGGTGGCCGGGTCCAGCGCCACCCGCCACTGGGCGTTTTCCAAGCGGATCTGCGCCCAGGCGCTTAAGGGCAGGCTCACCGCCGCCAGCGCAAAAACAAGGGAACGGGGGGATATCGACATCGCGGGCACTCTCCATATTCGAATCAAGATGAAGAGATTAGAAAGGCAAAGGCCGTCGCGATTGTCAGGCCAATGTCAGGATTTCAGCGCGGCCCAACCTGGCGGTGCGCCACCCTCAGCACCAATTGACCGCGCGCCTCGACGCGAACCAGGGCCACGCTCTGCCATAACTCGCCCCGGCCGGGCGGCCAGCGCAACGCCTCGCCCAGTTCGCGCCGTCGCCACCAGACAAAACCGTAATCGCTGCGCCGCAGCAGCGATTGCTCCAGCCAAGGCTGCGCGCAGGCCGCGCGCGGCGGCGGCAAACGCGATACCGCCAGCGGGCTGCGTGACAGCCAGTCCAGGTTGGCTACTTCCGGCAAGGCCAGCTCCGCCTGCCATTGCCGGCCGGCGGCGCTGAGCTGCAAGCGATAAGCGCCCGCCGCCAGCGGCCGGCTCAGGTCCGCGCTTTCCAGGCGGAAGCCCTGGCCGTCTTCCCGCTCCAGCAAGCCGCCGCGCAACAGGTCATGCCCCTGCGCGTCCAATAGCCTGGCGTCCTCCAGCGCGCCGCGGCCGCTCAACACCACCCGGTAGGCGCGCGCCAGCGGCATGTCGCGCTGCGCCAGTTCCAGCGTCAGCCGCGGCAACCAGGCCGGCAGCGTCAACGGCGCGTCCTTGCCGCAATGCTCGGCGCTCAGCGCCGCCAGCGCCTGCGTCCAGGCCTGCCGCTGCGCCTGGCTGCGCAAGGCCGGCCAGCTCTCGGACAACGCGCGCCAAGCGGCCGCGTCGTCCGCCCCCAGCAAGGCTCGGTTCAAGGCCGCCAAGGGGTCGGCGACGGCCGGCGCGGCCAGCGCCAGGCACAGGCACAAAGCGCGCCGCATCAGGCCTGCTCCAGGCGGTAGCCGACGCCGCGCACGGTTTCGATGACGAGGCCGGGCAGCTTCTGCCGCAGTTGCAGGATATGGGTGTCCACGGTGCGCGTGGACGGGAAATGTTGATAGCCCCAGACCTGGTTCAGCAGTTCGTCGCGGCTCATCACCCGCCCGGCCATGCGCGCCAGCAAGGCCAGCAATTCGAACTCGGTGCGCGTCAAGGCCACCTCCCGTCCCTGCCAGTTCGCCGACTGCCTGGCCGGCTGCAGGCTCAGGGCCCCCAGACTCAGGCTGCCGTCGCCCAGGGGCCGCAGCTGAGCGCGAATCCGCGCCAGCAACTCGGCGTGGGCGAAGGGTTTGCTCAGGTAATCGCGCGCGCCCGCCTCCAAGCCGGCCACCCGGTCGCCCACCTCCACCCGAGCCGTCAGCACGATGACCGGCAAGGCTTTGAGCGCCAGCCAGCCGGGCAGATGCCGCAGACTGTCGCCGTCCGGCAAGCTGCGGTCCAGGATGACCAGGTCGGCGCGCAGCCACTGCGCTGCCGCCTCTTCCGCCCGCCGCAGCCACAGGCAGCGATAGCCCGCGTCCTCTAGAAAGCGGCTCAGGCCCTCGCCCAGCGTCTCGTCGTCTTCAATCAGCAGCAAGGTGTTCATGCAAGATGATCCTGTCGCGGCGCCCGCTTGACGGGCAGTTGCAAGCTAAAACTCGTGGGCGGGCCGGACAGGCGCAGCCGCCCGCCCAGCCTCGCCAGCACCCGCAGGACAATGGCCAGGCCCAAGCCCATGCCTTCGCCGCCGCTGCCGCGCCGCGTCAGTCGGCGCAGCCGGTAATCCGACAGACGGCCGCCGTCGCACACCGTCAGCGTCAGTCTGCGGCCGTCCCAGTCCGCCAGCACCCGCCACGGCGGCCGGCCGTGCCGGCGCGCGTTGGCCAGCAGATTGTCCAGGCACAGACCCAGCCAATAGGCCGGCAACAGCAGCGTCGCGTCCTCGTTCAGGCAAAAAGCGGCCTGGTGCCGCTCCGCGACCGCGTCCAGCCACTCCGCCAACCGCACCGCTTGCCGCCCCTCGTCCAGCCGGTCGGCGGACAAGTAATGGCGGCTGGCTTCGGCCAACTGGCGCAGGCGGCTGACGCCGCCGGCCAAATGACCAAAATGATCTTGAGCGGAATCCGGCAGGCGGTCGAAGTCGCGGCGCAGCCCCTCCACCACGCCGGCCAGGCCGGCGATGGGAGTGCGCAACTCATGGGTCAGCATCTGCAAGGCGAAGCGCCGCTCCCGCTCCAGACGCCGCCGCTGCCAGGCCAGCCAGCCGCCGCCGGCCAACGCCAGCCCGGCCAGGCCCGCCAGCACCACCCGCCACGGCCAGGCCGGCGCCGGCGTAGGGTTCAAACACAGCCCGTCCATACGCTCCGCGCAAGCACTCGTCCCGGCCGCCGACACACTCACCCCGCCCGCTTCCGCCCGCTCCCGCCAGGCGGCGGCCGGGTAAAGCCGCCAATGGCCGTCGCGCAGCCGCCACAAGGCGCCGTCCTGCCACAGCCAGCGCGCGCCGGCCAGCAAGGCATCCAGATTGTCGTCGGACAAAGCGCCCAACAACCCCAGGTCGTCGGCGCGCTCGCGCACGTGCAGCCAGTCCGCCGCCTCCCCCAGCGGCCGGCCCTGCCGCCAATGCGCGGCGCTGCTGCCGCCCAACGGATGGACCGGATGCAGGCGCAGCCAATCCGCCGGCAAGCGCCCGTCCGCGCAGCGCCGGCCTTCGAAATCCCGCCACAGCGGCGGCACGGCGGACAGATCCCCCTCGCAGCCGCGCTCGTGCGCCGCCAGCTGCCGCAGGGCGCGCAGGCCGTAGCGAGACCAGGCCGGCTGCAACGACTCCGGCGCGATCAGGCCCTCGTCCAGCGACTGGATCCGCGTCAGCGCCAAAGACTGCGCCGGCCGCGACTCGGCCAGGGCGGCGTCCAGCCGCGACGACAGTTCGCCGGCCCAGGCCGCGTGGCAGATCAACAGGCAACAACACAGACGTAGCATCATGCGCCGCATTATACGGAAAACCCGCCGTCCCTCGGCTGACAGCCCGCCGCGAATCCGCTAGCATGCGTTTCCGGCTCATGACACCAGATCGGCATCCACGTGAAAGCAGGCTTTTCCTTCTTCGCCACCCGGCGCTTCTTCCCGCTGTTCGGCACCCAGTTTCTGGGCGCGTTCAACGACAACCTGCTGAAAACCGCCATCGTGGTGCTGATCAGCTTTCACGGCCTCAGCCTGGCCGGGCTGCCGCCGGAGCAACTGGTCAATCTGGCCGCCGGCGTGTTCATCCTGCCCTTCTTCCTGTTTTCCGCCACCGCCGGCAAATTGTCCGAGCGTTACGACAAGGCCGTCATCGCCCGCTGGATCAAGCTGGCCGAGATCGCCATCATGCTGCTGGCCGGCGCCGGCTTCTTCCTGCACTCCGCCGGCCTGCTGCTCTCCGCGCTGTTTCTGATGGGCGCCCACTCCGCCTTTTTCGGCCCGCTCAAATACTCGGTGCTGCCGCAATACCTGAAAGAGCATGAGCTGGTGGGCGGCAACGGCCTGATCGAAATGGGCACCTTTCTCGCCATCCTGGTCGGCCAGATCGGCGGCAGCATGCTGACCACCGGCGGCCCGCTGCTGATCACCGCCACCTTGCTGGCCACCGCCCTATTCGGCTACGGCGCCAGCCGCGCGATGCCGCCGGCCCGGCCCGGCGCGCCGGAGTTGAAGCTGTCCTTCAATTTCCTCAAGGATTCGGTAGTGCTGATGCGCGACGCCTGGCGCATCCGCGACGTGCGCTGCGCCATCCTCGGCATTTCCTGGTTCTGGCTGATGGGCGCGGTCTACACCACCCAGCTGCCCACCTTCACCCGCCTGCATCTGGGCGGGGACGCCGGCGTCTACACCCTGCTGCTGGCGCTGTTCTCCATCGGCATCGGCCTGGGTTCGGTGGTCTGCGCCAAATTGTCGCAAGGCAAGCTGCAACTGGGCATGGTGCTGGTGGGCAGCGTAGGCATGACACTGTTTGGCGGCGACCTGGCGCTGTCCGCGCTGCCGCACTACCGCGGCGAGCTGATCGGTCTGGCCGATTTCCTCGCCCGCGCCGGCAGCTGGCGCAATATGGTCGACGTGGCGTTGCTGGGCTTCTTCGGCGGCTTCTTCACCGTGCCGCTGTACACCTGGCTGCAAACCGCCAGCCCGGACGATTTCCGTTCCCAGGCCGTGGCCGCCAACAATATCGCCAACGGCTTCTACATGGTGGCCGCCGCCATCGGCAGCGCGCTGGCGCTGAAGTTTTACGACAGCATCGCCATCCTGCTGCTGGCCACCGCCGCGCTCAATATTCTGGCCACGCTGCATCTGCTCAGCGCCGCGCCGGTGATCTGGCGGCAACGGCTGGACTGGCTGCGGGCGTTGCGCGGCTAAGAACCTGTTTACGATCTGCTGCGCGTCGGTGATACGGCGTTGAAAACGTCTTCGAAATGCTCATGTACCGTTGAGTACGACAAGGCGGCGCAACGCAGCATCAGGGGTTTGTTAGCCGCTCTAAGCGTCGACAGCCTCCAGTTCGAACACCCCGTCCATCCGCCAGCGCTCCCGCTCCCAGGAGGGCACCGCGCCGGCCGGCAGCGCCGGCCGCACTTCCAGTTCCAGCTGCAATGCTCGGCCCGTTTCGCCGCCATCGGGATACACATACACCCGCTGGCCGGGACGCAGCGGGGCCGAGCGCAGACGTTCGCCACCCGCTTCCCCCTCTAGCCGGAAGTAGGCGGCGCGCCCATCCAACGTCGCCGAGCGCAACACCAGTCGCACCGAGCCCTGGGGACCGAAGCGGAACGAGGCCGCATCCGCCGCCGGGCCGTTGAAACGCAAGGCCAGCGCCTGGGGCTGATCGCAGACGGCTTGCAAGCTCAACACTCGCGCCTCCAGGCCGGCCCCCAACACGCCTCGACCGACATGTTCGCGCAAGGCGGCCAGCGGCACCACGCCATAATCCAGATGGGGCGAGCTCACGGTCAACGCGCACCGCCGCTCCTCGGCCGCGACGCCGGCGCTCAAGGCCGCCAGCACAAGCAAACTCCACTTGCTCATTCTCATCCCTCCGCTCCTCTGTCTTCGTCGCGGCGCTCCGGCGCCTCCGCTTTGAGCTGCGCGCTTGGCGGCCCCTGCACGCAGCTTGCCTTGACGGTTTGGTACAAGGCGGACGCCTCCTCGTCCGGCAACACATAGCTCAGCCGGCAGCGTTGCCCCGGCAGATGCTCGACATACAGTCCGTTCTGCGCCATCGCCTGATCCAGAAACACCTCGCCGCCGCTCCCTGTTATCGTGACAAAGCGCCCTTCCGCGTCAACCACGCTCAAACCCGCCGCCAATGACGTGCCGCCCTCGCCCACAATCTGGATCAACAGGCGCTGGGTTTTGAGCACCGAGAACGCCACCTGGCTGACCGAACCATGCCCGGCGCGCACTACCTTCAAGCCGTTCGCCACATCCGCGTTGCGCGGCAGGCTAGGCGTCTGCAGTTCCACCCGGGTATCGGCATAAGCGTTCAGGCTTGCCAATACCGCGAGCCCCTCGCCATCGCTCCACACCGGGCCGCTGGGCGTGCTGAACTTCACCCCGGACAAGCCCCCCACCGACACCACCCCGATGCTGTCGCGCAGCGGATAGGGCGAGAAAGTCAATCCGCGTTCATGCCACAGCGCGCCACCGCGCAGGCTGGCGTTGTAGGATTGCGCGCCGCTGCGCTGGCTCAAGCCCAGGCCCAGCTGGGCGTAACGCGGAATCCAGTGCAAGTTGCCGTTGAAGCCAGTGCTGTTCCTGTTGGCGTCCCGCTCCGCCGCCACGCTGTAATTCAGGTTGTCGCTGACGATTTCGCGGTAACTGGTCCCCAGGGTTTCGCTCTGACCATAGCGTTGCAGATAAGCGCTCAGGCTGGCGCGCTCCAGCGGCAGATCCACGTTCAAGTAAAACTGATTGCGATGCGCGCCCGCGCTCTGCCCCAAATCGCGGCCCATGTTCAAGGTCACATTGGCGCCGCCCAGACGCCGGCTCCAGCCGCCATTCAACCGCTGAGTGGCATCCGCGCCGTTGCGGGAGCGAGTGACGCCCAGGCTGAACGCGCCCAGCGCGTCATGGCGATAAGACAGAGACAGGCCGTACTGCGTCAACGCCGTCGGCGTCTCCTGCTGCCGAGCCGCGGAATCCGACAGCGTGCGGAAGTGGGCGCTCTGCCGGCTCACACTCAAAGCGCCGGATAAGCGCTCGCCCCAGGCCGCGCTCAAGGACGCGCTGTATTGCATGCCGCTCCGGTTCGCCGCATTGTCGCGGGAGGTCACCGCTCGCGCGCCGACCAAGACCTGAGGACTCAGCAGATAGGACAAGGCCCCGCCGGCGGAATGAAAGCGCTCGGACCACAGGCCGCCCAGGCTGAGATCCAACTCCCGGGCCAGCCGCCAGCTGCGGCTGCCGGAAAACAGCCACGGCGTGTCGCCATCCTGGCCTCCAAACTGGCGCACCCTGCCCGCCGCGATATTGAAACCCTCATCGTCGCCGGCCGGACTAGCGAAAAACGCCGCCGCCGGCACGGTGAAAGCGTGCTGACTGCCATCGCTTTCAGTAACGGTGACATGTAGATCGAAACCCGCCGAGAGGATGGGCACATCGTTCAATTCAAAAGCGCCGGGCGGCACCATCGTGCTGTACACCAACGCGCCGGATTGCCGCACTTCCACCCGGGCTTCGCTCTGGGCGATGCCCTTGACCAGCGGCAAGTTGCCTCGCGGCAACAGCGCTCCTTGCGGCAGCCACTGCGCGCCGGAGAAGTTCACGCCGGCGGACAGGGGGTTGTTCAGCGACAGCTCGCCCAATTGCAGGATGGACTTGCTGTCCAGCAGGGTCTTCTGCGCATAGCTGTACAGGTACTGGAAACGATTGCTCGCCTCGTTGCGCGCAAAGCTTTGCCGGCTGCGCACCATCCAGTCGTTCCAATTGAATCCCAGCTCCGTGAAGCCCTGCAGATACTGCAGGCTTCGCCCGCCGCTGCTGCTGCGCATGGCCAGCAACTCATAGTTGAACAGACCGGCGCCGCCGCCGCTGTCGTAGCCGTCCAGCTGTGCCTGCTCGCGCCGCAAGGCGCTGCTGGGCGCCAGGATGTCCACCCGTGCCAGCTCCGGCCGCAGCTTAACCACCGCCTGCGGATAAAAGTCCGTCAGCTCGCGGCAGCCTGCCTCCGCCGGCTGCCGGTCAGCCGTGGGCAACAAACCGGCGGCGGCCCAGAACCCGTCGTCGACGCACAGGCGACCATTCCCGTCTATCGTCAGCTCGGTGCTGCCGCGGCCGGCGCCATTGACGGATAAGGACACCCGATTCCTACCTGGCACAAAGCGCGCGCCCTGGCTGAAGTACTCCGCCACGCCGGGATCGATGCCGCTTGCCTTCAATACGCCCAAGTCGAACATCGTGCCGTCTTCGGGCACGCCTCGCGCCGCCGCTTCAACGGAAAACACCGGAACCAGCCCGACCAGCCACAGCAATAGCGGAATGGGCCGGAGCAACCATTCAATTGAACACTTCATCTAGCAGGACCAAAGAATTTGGATGAATAGGGAAATCAGGGATAGAAGACCGTGACCGTCGCGTGGCCATCCAGCTGAACGAGCTCGCGCGCGCTGAGCGCTTGCCGCCCCCTGAGCGCGGCGCCGACCCGCAGAGTGAGCACATGGGTGCTGGCAGGCTGCAACGCCTTGTGCGTTCCCAACGCGTAGCCGTAGCGCAGGTCCAACGGCGCGGCGTCGGCTTGCAGCCACCCTTCCTGCCTGACGTCGCTACGCATCAGCGCCGCCGTGCGCTCGTCTGCTCGGGCCTCAACCGGAGTCAACCACCAATAGCCCAGCGCTTGCTTGCGGCCATCCCGGCCCAGACCCAGAGTCTGTTCCGCCTCCGTCGGCAGCAAGGACGCCGACGCCCGGACCGCCCCCATGACGGCGATGTCCGCTCGGCTATCGCGTCGGTTGTCCCGTATGCTCAAACCCACCAGAGCCGGCTGATCGCACTGCACCCGCAAGCTGAGCTCACGCTCGCTCAGTAGCGTCGCGCCCTGATTCAGCGTGGACCAGGCGATGACGCCGTAGTCGACCACGCCGTTGTTGGAAAAACTGGGCGTGCAGCTGGGCGGCACCACTTCGGCCGTCAACTCGAACTGCGCGCTCGCCGCCAGGGCCGGCGCGCACGGCAGCCAGGCCAGCATGACAACACGCATCGCTGCGACAATCGCTTGGCTAATGTTCATGACCAAACTTCATCGTTCAGTTCAAGGACGCAGTGAATGAGTCCACCGCATAGCCGTAACTGGTTGCCGGCCATAACTTGACGTGAGTGGCATCCAACGGCAGCGTCTGACCTGCCGACGCCAGTTGCAGACGCTCGCCGGGCAAGATATAGGCCTTGGGTAGCTCCAACGCTTGCTTGCCTGGCTGCAACTCCACCTTGTGCGTGGACAGCCGCACTACATAAGGGCTGTCGTTCTTCACTTCCACCATGCCGTTCTCCGCCAGGCCCCATTGCAACTTGGTCCATGGTTCTCTTTCACGCGGCAGGCCCTTGGGACGAATCAGCACCGGCAAATTCTGATTGAAGGTCATCTGGATGCGATGCCCTTTCTCGGCGGTTACCGCGGGAATTCCCTCGAAAGAAGCTCGCATCAGCCGCTCAGTCTGCAGCGGACGCGACGATTTCAATAAAAAGCGGACCAATTGCTTTTCTCCACCCTCCACCCTGGAAATGGGCGGAGAAGCAAGCAGCAGGCCCTCCGGGTCTTCCGGCAGGTTTTCCAGGCGGACATACATCAGGCTGGCATGGACGTCGGTATTCTTGACGTTGATCACACCCTCTCCGTCGCCCTCTTCCACCACCACCAAGGAGGTTTCCGGCACCACGCCGGCGGACCAAGCCATCAAGGGCAGCAAGGCTAATAGCAGGGCACCCAGCGCCCTGCCGACGTTCTCGGCGGCCAACATATTCAAGGCCTTCTTCATCTGGAACTCTCTCTCGTCAAAAACCAATCGCAATCCAGCCATGCCGTGACGACAGGCGGGATCCAGCATGCCTGCATTAGAAAGCCGGCACGCTGCGCGCCGGCCCATGTTGATCAACGTTGGGGGCGGGCGACCGCCCCCTAAGTCGATTAATTAACTTACTGATAGTAAATAGTGAAAGTACCTACTCCATCCAGCGTAGTGTCGTCCTTCACGTTCAAACGCCCCTTGGTATTCAATGCGGCGCCCACAACCATCGGGAAAGTATGTACGGTTGCCACAGCGGGAGTATTCACGCCCTTGCCCTTGATGGCGAAAGCCCCTACCCCGGCCCCGGCGAAATGCGGGTTCAGAGGAGACGTGGTGGTTTCTCCCCAACTAATACCACTATTATCGGAGTACAACAGGCGGGGCTCGCTGACCTCTTCGGACAAACTATTGGTCGCTCTCAGATTGGCCCTATCAACCGTCATCCACCATACGCCGAGCTTGCCCGCAGCCGCATCATTCCCCAAGCCCATGGTCTGGGTGTTTGCAGTGGCCACGGCAAGGTTGGATTGAGAATGCTTGACCGGCTGTGGAATTTCACTGCCCAGCAAAGGCTTGCTCTCCGCGCGGGCATCGGTGATGCGAATTCCCAGCGCGGTATCTTCCTCACAAGTCACCGTCAAACTGACATCACGGTCTTCCAGCGTATGCGCGGCACTGGCGCTTAGATTGGATACCGGGATGTCTCCATAATCAATTACCGCGCCGCCGCTCAATGTCGGCGTACATGCCGGCGGAATCAACCTCCCGGTAATCAGCAAGTCTGCGCTGTTTGCTGCCGCCCATTGCGCTGTTCCAGCAAAAACAGCTGCCAACACCAAAATCATTTTTTGCTTATTCACGGATAACTCTCCAAATAAATTAGAACTCACAACCCAAGCCCCCCTTTGAAAGCCTTTGCCTCCAACAAAAAATCTAAGCGCTGGCAACTTTTACTTCCATTAGTGGGCAGATCAATATTGCATCGTTCGCACTGACCCACACAATAGGATTTATCCTAAGCCATACAGATATTTACCCTAAAATTTCTCAAAACCACTCCCTTCAAGCTGCTCAATCATTAATTACTGAATATTTTAATTATTTGCAAAATAAAAACCGGCGAACTCAATAGTCGCCGGCCACTCCACAACATCTCCCTGTCACTCACATCCAACTCCATCCTCGTTTCATTGGTAGTAAATTGTAAACACCCCTTTGCCATTCAGTCTGGTGTCGTCCTTCACAGTCAAGCTGCCCCGGGCATTGATCGCGCCTCCAACGACCGAAGGAAACTCATGCAAAACCGCCACGGCAGGACTGGTCGCCGCAATGCTCTTGATGGCAAAGGTCGTTGAATCGGCCCCACCATAATGCGGGTCAAGCGGGGAGGTTGTCGTCCTGCTCCAGCTCTTGCCATTATTGGTGGAGTACAACAACTTGGCCTCGCTCACTATTTCAGACTCGCTATTGCTTGCCTTCAAATTTTCCCTATCAACATGCATCCACCAAACACCCAGCTTGCCTGAAGCGGCATCCAGGCCAAGACCCATTGTCTGCCTGTCTGTTCTTGCAACCGCCAGATTCGAGTCGGAATGTTGGCTCGGCCTGGGAATTTCTCTATTCAACAAAGGCTTGGTATCAGCACGTGCATCAGTGATCCGAATGCCTAATGCGGTATCTTCCTGACAAGCTATGGTCAGGTTTACATTACGGTCCTCCAAAGTGTATGCCTCTTTAGGATGAAGGCTTGCAACTGGAATATCCCCATAATCAATTACGGCCCCACCACTCAACGTCGGAGTACACGCCATGGGAATCAATCTGCCGGCAATCAACAAGTCGACGCTATTGGCCGCCGCCAAAGATGGCACTCCGATGAAAGCACTACCTAGCAGCAAAATCAGACTTCTTTTCTTCATAAGTTCCCCTTTAAGAAAAAATCATCTCCAGCGAAATCATACGTCCTAGAACACAACTCACCGCAAAAGCAACTATAGCGACGACCATGCCCTCCATTGACACTGAGCGCGGCCATATTGCATTCCGAGCCATAAGCTGTGCCATAGGATTTATCCTAAGACAATTAAATATCTCCTAATCCAAACTCACGTCACCCCAACCATATTCTTTATGCCAACAACAAGGGCAAGGCATGCGGCGGCGCCCACATCGGAGAAAAGCATTTGAAATTCATGGAGAATTTTCTATCGTCGCGCAACGCAAGCAGATAGTCCCGCGCTTTTGAAAACGGAAATCCATAAAGCACAATGGAATCAGGCCTGGCCAAATGCGGAGAAGAATTTTTTCGTGAACCAACCGTCCGCACCTATGCCGCGGCTGGATAAAAAGGAGAGGAGGCTCCCTGCCTTTCGGACATGAAAAACGCCCGCGATGACCATGGTCATCAGCGGGCGGGGGCGGCCGGTTACGGTTAGGCGCGGCTTCAGTCTTGGGCCAGCTTGGCGGCGGCGTCGCGCAGCGCGGTGCGCAAGCCCTCTTCTATCACCGGGTGGTAGAACGGCATCTCCAGCATCTGGGCAACGGTCAAGCCTTGCTGATGACTCCAGGCCAGCAAGTGGGCCAGGTTCTCGGCGCGCGGGCCTATCATTTCAGCGCCCAGGAAGCGGCCGCTGATACGATCGGCGTAAACATGCAGCAGGCCTTGATTGACGCCCATCACCCGGCTGCGGCCCTGGTCCTCGAAGCTGACTTCGCCCACCGCGAACTCGCCCGCCGGCAAATCGGCGTAGCGGCTGCCCACCATCATCATCTGCGGGTCGGAAAACACCACGGCGATGCTGGAGCGGCGCAAGCCCGACCCCACCGCCGGATACAGCGCGGCGTTGTCGCCGGCGGTCTTGCCTTCGTCAGCGGCCTCATGCAGCAGCGGCAGGATGTTGTTGGCGTCGCCGGCGATGAAGACCGGCGAGTTCCCGCATTGCAACGTCCGCGGATCGAACTTGGGCACCCCGCCCGCATCCAGCTCCAGGCCGGCGTTTTCCAGCGCCAGACCGCGCACATTGGGCGCGCGGCCGGTGGCGGCCAATACGTAATCGAAACGCTCGCAAACCTCGTCGCCGTCCAGATTGACGTAGCGAATTTGCGCCTTGCCGTCGGCCAAGCCCATTTCCAGCACCTTGGCGTCCGGGTCCAGATAGAACTCCCGGCCCAGCGCCTGGCTGGCGTAGTCGCGCACCGCCGGATCGGACAGCGGGCCGACGCCGCCGCCGCGACCGAACACGCGCACCTTGACACCCAGGCGGGACAGCGCCTGGCCCAGTTCCAGGCCGATGACGCCGGGGCCGAACACCGCCACGCTTTCCGGCAGCGTGTCCCAGTCGAACACATCGTCGTTGATGATCAATTTGTCGCCAAACACCTGGAACGGCGGCGGGATCAGCGGCGAAGAACCGGTGGCGATCACCACGCGGCGCGCCTGCACCAGCGTGTGTTCGTCCACCTGCAAGGTGGTGTTGTCGATGAAGCGAGCGTAGCCGCGCAACCGGTCTTGCGGCGGAATGCCTTCCACGCCCTTGAGCACGAAGCCGACGAAACGGTCGCGCTCGCGCTTGACCCGGTCCATCACCTCGCGACCGTCGATGCGCACCTCGCCGTCCATGTGCACGCCGAAAGGCGCGCTGTGGCGCAGCGCGTGCGCGGCTTCGGCGGCGGCGATCAGCAACTTGGACGGCATGCAGCCGACGCGGGCGCAGGTGGTGCCGTAAGGGCCGCCTTCAATCACCACGGCGCTGGCGCCGCGCGCCTTGGCGGCGCGGTAGGCTGCGAGGCCGGCGGTGCCGGCGCCGATCACGGCGACATCGATGTTCAAGGTGTGCATCTCATTCCTTTCGGTATCGGGATACGGCACGGCACGCTGAGCATGCCGTCTCGTATCCCGGTAAAAAAAGGGCCGGACGGAGCATCCGGCCCGCAACAACTCCGGTGGCATCAGGGCCCGAGCCACCGGGGACGAACACGGTCAGGCCTTACTTGGAGAAGTACTTTTCCACTTCGTCGGCGGAGCCGATCAGCTCGCCGTTGATGAACACTTGCGGCGCGGTCATCTTGCCGGCCACGGCGCCCAGCACCTTGCCGCGCACCTTGTTGTCCAGCGGCACTTCGACGAAGTCGTAGCCGTTTTCGCTCAACACCGCCTTGGCGCGCGCGCAGTGCGGGCAGCCCGTCTTGGAGAACACCACCACTTGGTCCGGCTTCTTGGCGCCGGGGTTGATGTAGTCCAGCAGGGTGTCGGCGTCGGACACTTTGAACGGATCGCCCGGCTCTTGCGGCTCGATGAACATCTTGTCCACCACGCCGTCCTTCACCAGCATGGAGTAGCGCCAGCTGCGCTTGCCGAAGCCCAGGTCCTGCTTGTCCACCAGCATGCCCATGCCCTCGGTGAAATCGCCGTTGCCGTCCGGAATCATCACCAGGTTCTGAGCTTCCTGGTCCTTGGCCCATTCATTCATCACGAAGGTGTCGTTGACCGATACGCACAGGATGGCATCCACCCCGTTGGCGAAGAAGGCCGGCGCCAGCTCGTTGAAGCGCGGCAGGTGGGTAGAAGAACATGTGGGGGTGAACGCGCCCGGCAGCGAGAACACCGCTACGGTTTTGCCGTCGAACAGCTCGGCGGTGCTGACATCTTTCCACTCGTTGTTGTCACGAACACGGAAAGTGACATTCGGTACGCGTTGGCCTTCACGGTTTTGCAACATGGCGAGACTCCTTGTTTGGATTGACTGACAGGTTTAATAAATCGATGCGTGCATTCTGATAGCTGACGGCAAATTCGTCTAATTGATTGTGCCAAGGCTGCTGATTTGCTTTTTTAATCGACAAGCAAGCGGCCTCACTAACCGTTAAAATTGCATAAACAAACCAACAATCAGGCCAACGCGGTGAAGATTCTGATTCTCGGCGGCGGACAGGTCGGCGCCAATGTGGCGGAGAACCTGCTTTCGGAAAACAACGACATCACGGTGGTGGATCAAAATGCCGCGCGGCTCAAGCAGCTGCAGGACAGGCTGGACATCCGCACCGTGGCCGGCAACGCCGCTCACCCGCAGGTGCTGGCCGAGGCCGGCGCGGCGGACAGCGACATGGTGCTGGCGCTGACCCGCGACGACGAAACCAATCTGGTGGCCTGCAAGATGGCCGAGGCCTGTTTCAACATCCCCACCCGCATCGCCCGCATCCGCTCCAGCGACTACTTGGCGTCCGAGCACGGCGACCCGCTCGCCCATTTCGGCATCGAGTCCGCCATCTGTCCGGAACAGATCGTCACCGACCACATCTATCAGCTGTTCGCCTACCCCGGCGCGCTGCAAGTGCTGGACTTCGCCGACGGCAAGCTGCAGCTGGTGGTGTCGCGCGCCCACTCCGGCGGACGGCTGCTGGGCATGCCGCTGCGCAATATCCGCGAACACATGCCGGACGCGGATTGCCGCGTCTGCGCCGTCCACCGCCGGGACAAGCTTCTGGTGCCGGACGGCGACACCGTGCTGGAGGAAGGCGACGAGGTGTTCTTCGTCGCAGCGCGCGAACACGTGCAGGCGATGCTCAAGGAGCTGCGCTTCAGCGAGCGGCCCTTGCGACGCATCATGATCGCCGGCGGCGGCAACATCGGCTACCGGCTGGCCAAACTGCTGGAAAACGATTTCAGCGTCAAAGTGATAGAGGCGCGGCCGGAACGCGCTCAGTGGCTGGCGGAACGGCTGGAGCACGCGCTGGTGCTGCGCGGAGAAGCCACCGACGAAGAGCTGCTGGACGCCGAGAACGTGGACGAGATGGACGTGTTCTGCGCGCTGACCAACGACGACGAAGACAACATCATGTCCACGCTGCTGGCCAAGCGCATGGGCGCGCGACGGGTGGTGGCGCTGGTCAACCGCACTAGCTATGTGGACCTGCTGGAAGGCCATCGCATCGACATTGTGATTTCGCCCCACCTGTCCACCATAGGCTCCATCCTGGCCCATATCCGCCAGGGCGACGTGGAGGCGGTCCATCCGCTGCGCCGCGGCGCGTCGGAGGCGATGGAGGTCATCATCCACGGCGACGCGCAACAATCACGGCTGACCGGCCGCCGCATCGATCAGATCGACATGCCGCACGGCAGCCACATCGTGGCGGCCATCCGCGGCGAACAGGTGCTGATGGCGCATCACGATTTGACGGTGGAAAACGGCGACCATCTGATCATCTTCCTATCGCGCCGCCGGGTGATCCGCCAGGTGGAAAAACTCATTCAGGTCAAACTGGGCTTTCTGTGACCATGCATCTGACCGGCCTGCACCACGTGGCGATCATCGCCGCCGACTACGCCCGCTCGCGCGACTTCTACCACCGCATTCTCGGCCTGCCGATACTGGCCGAGCACTGGCGTGCCGAGCGCCAGTCCTGGAAGCTGGACCTGGCGATCCCGGGCGGCGGCCAGCTGGAGCTATTCAGCTTTCCGTCTCCGCCGCCGCGCCCCACGCGGCCCGAAGCCTGCGGCCTGCGCCACCTGGCCTTCGCCTGCGCCGACGTCGCCGCCTGTCGCCAAAACCTGCTGGCCGAAGGGGTGGCGGCGGAAGACATCCGCGTGGACGAATACACCGGCGCTCGCTTTTTCTTCTGCGCCGATCCGGACGGCTTGCCGCTCGAGTTCTATCAGCCGCGGGACTGAGACATGCGCAAGATACTCGCCATCCTCTATGTGCTGTCCAAGCTGATCATGCTGTTTTCCTGCACCTTCCTAGCGCCGGCGCTGGTCTCCATCCTGTACCGCGACGGCGCGCTGGACACCTTCGTCACCGCCGCCGTGGCCGGCCTGGCCATCGGCCTGACGCTGTGGTCCGCCACACGGCGTTACCAGCGAGAACTGAAGCCTCGCGACGGCTTCATTCTGGTGACAACGCTGTGGGTGGGCTTCGCCATCACCGCCTCTTTCCCCTTCATGCTGGCGCGGCCGGACATGCCGTTCAGCCATGCGTTCTTCGAAGCGATGTCCGGCCTCACCACCACTGGCTCCACGGTAATCAGCGGCCTGGACACCCTGCCGGCATCGCTCAACTTCTGGCGCCATTTCCTCAATTGGATGGGCGGCATGGGCATCATCGTGCTGGCGGTGGCGATACTGCCCATCCTCGGCATCGGCGGCATGCAGTTGTACAAGGCGGAAACGCCGGGGCCGATGAAAGACAGCAAGCTGGCGCCGCGCATCACCGAAACCGCCAAGAACCTGTGGCTGGTCTACAGCGGCTGGACGCTGGCGGTGGCGCTGGCGCTGAAAGCCGCCGGCCTGAGCTGGCTGGACGCGGTGTGCCACGCCTTCGCCGCGCTGTCGCTGGGAGGCTTTTCCACCCGCGACAGCAGCGTCGGCGCCTTCGATTCGCTGCCGGTGGAGCTGATACTGAGCTTCGGCATGATAGTCGGCGCGATGAACTTCGCCACCCACTTCCTGGCACTGCGCCAGCGCTCGCTGCGCGCCTACCTGCGCGATCCGGAAGCCAAGGCCATGCTGTGGCTGCTGCTGGGCAGCATCCTGGCGATGAGCGTCTACCTGTGGGCCCACCATGTCTACGACTTCCCCACCGCGCTGCGCCACGTCAGCTTCAACCTGATCTCCATCGCCACCGACAGCGGCTTCGCCAGCGTGGACTACGCGCGCTGGCCCATCTTCGTGCCTTTGTGGATGCTGTTCCTGTCCAGCATCACCGCCTGCTCCGGCTCCACCGGCGGCGGCATCAAGATGGTCCGCACCCTGATGCTGAGCAAGCAGAGCGTCAACGAGATGACGCGGCTACTACACCCGGCGGCGGTGCGGCCAGTGAAAATCGGCGGCAAAGTGGTGCCTCAAGGCGTCATGCTGTCGGTAATGGGCTTCATATTTGTCTACTGCATGTGCATAGTGATATTAAGCTTCGCGCTGATCGCCAGCGGCCTGGATTTTCTCAGCGCCTTCACCGCGGTGATCGCCTCGATCAACAACGCCGGGCCCGGGCTAGGCGTGGTCGGCCCGGCGTCGAACTATGCGTCGCTGTCCGACTTTCAAATATGGATTTGCAGCCTGGCCATGCTGTTGGGCCGGCTGGAAGTGTTTACCCTGCTGATCCTGTTCACGCCGGCCTTCTGGCGCAAATAGGACGCGAAGAATTTACCCGCCGCGCGCGGATCTGAACCAAAGCGGCGCTCAGCGCCGGATAATAAAGACGAACCCGGATCATGAACCCTATGACATTCACCGCCCCAAGCCGCATGCTCGCCCTCAGCCTGGCGCTGACGGCCGCCCTGCCCGCCTTTGCGGGCGCCGACGACGAACTGATCGCCGCCCGCGACGCCTTTCGCGGCAACAAGCTGGGGCAGCTGGCCAGCCTGGCGGGCGGCATGCCGTCCAACTACCCGCTGAAGGACTACCCGGCCTACTGGCTGGCGCTCAAAGCGCTGGACGGCGACGACGACGGCCCGGCCCAAAACTTTCTGGCCCGCGTGGACGAAGGCCTGATGCCCGAGC
Organism: Chromobacterium sp. IRSSSOUMB001; assembly: GCF_023507765.1. Taxonomy (NCBI): domain Bacteria; kingdom Pseudomonadati; phylum Pseudomonadota; class Betaproteobacteria; order Neisseriales; family Chromobacteriaceae; genus Chromobacterium; species Chromobacterium sp. IRSSSOUMB001. Next base: position 21,336 of record NZ_JALCYU010000024.1, on the reverse strand, counting down.
GCGTGCGCAACGAATGGGTGAAAAAGCTGGCGGCTCGCGAAAGCTGGAGCCGCTTCGCCGCGGAATGGAAAAAACTGCCGCCGGAAGGCCGTGATGAAGAATCCAGCTGTTACGGCCAGCTCAACGAACTCAATCAGGGCAAGGCGCCCACCGATCTGGACCGTTTCCTGGAAAGCCGGCCGCTGCCGGAGGGCTGCAACCGCCTGATCGCCGAGGCGGCGCGGCGCGGCGTCCTGAAACGGGACTGGCTGTGGCAACGCGCCCGCCTGCTGCTGGCCGGCAACTACCTGAGCCAGGCCCGCCAGCTGGCCTCCAATACCGGCCTGCCGCTGGACAATGCCGCGCTCAGCAAACCCGCCACTGCCGACCTGTCCACCCCCGGCGGTCAGGAAGCGGCCGTCTACGACATCGTAATCAAGGGCAAGGCCAATATCAGCAACGGCCTGGGCAAGCTGCTCGAACACGAAAAATCCTTAAGCAAGGAGCGCGCCGGCTTCGCCTGGGGCCAGCTGGCGCTGCTGTCGGCACGCAAACAGCAGGCGGCTCAGGCGCTGCAATGGTTCGACAAAGCCGACGCCGATCAGTTGACCTCCGAGCAATGGGAATGGTGGGCACGCTCGGCGCTGCGCCTGGAGCAATGGACCCAGTTGGAGAAAATCATCCGCGCCATGCCGGCCAACGTCGGCGCCAAGCCGTCTTGGCGCTACTGGCGCGGCCGCTCGCTGCAACAGCTAGGCCGGCAGAACGAAGCCACGCCGCTGTTCAGCCAGGCCAGCGTAGGCCACAACTACTACGCGCTGCTTTCGCTGGAAGAGCTAGGCAACAGCCTGTCCACCCCGGCCAGCAAGAGCGGCCCCAGCAAGGACGACATCAAGCAGATGAGCGAGGAACCGGCGGTCAAACGCGCGCTGGCGCTGCTGGAGCTGGCCGAACGCCACGTCAAGCCCGAGTTCCGCGCCGACGCGCAGCGCGAATGGCGCTGGGCGATGCGCAACCGCAGCGACATCGAACTGCTGGCCGCCGCCGAAGTGGGCCGCCGCGCCAGCTTCTACGACATGGCCATCTACAGCGCCGAGCGCACCAAGGATGAACACGATTATTCGCTGCGCTATCTGACGCCCTACCGCGATGTCACCCAGCGCTACGCCAAGCAGTTGGATATCGACGACGCCTGGGTCTACGGACTGATCCGCCAGGAAAGCCGCTTCATCACCATGGCGCGCTCCGGCGTCGGCGCATCCGGCCTGATGCAACTGATGCCGGCCACCGCCAAATGGGTGGCCAAAAAAATCGGCCTGGGCCAGTACGCGGTCAACGACATCGAAACCAATGTGCAACTGGGCACTTGGTATTTGCGCTATGTGCTGGACAGCCTGTCCAGCAACGAAGTGATGGCCACCGCCGCCTACAACGCCGGCCCCGGCCGCGCGCGCGCCTGGCAAGCGGACCGTACGCTGGACGGCACCATCTACGCGGAAACCATCCCCTTCACCGAGACCCGCGACTACGTGCAGAAGGTGATGGCCAACGCCGCTTACTACTCCAGCACCTTCGGCCACGCCAACATCTCCTTGAAGAACCGCATGGGCGTGGTGCCGGCGCGCTGAACCTCCGCTTGGTCCCCCCGGCGGCGGACCAAGCCCTCTCCCACAAGTACCATAAGAAAGGGACCTCACTCATGACTTATCAACGCATCTGCGTCATCGGCGGCAGCGGTTTCATCGGCAGCTACATCGCGGAACGCCTGACCGAACAAGGCTGCCAACTGACCATCGCCACCCGCCAGCGCGAACGCGCCAAGGCCTCGCTACTGGTGCTGCCCGGCGCGCAGCTGGTGGAGGCGGACATTCACCGCCCGGAAGCGCTGAAACAATTGATTTCCGGCCACGACGCGGTGATCAATATGGTGGGCATCCTGCACGGCAACGCCGCGCAGTTCGACAAAGCCCACGTTCAGTTGAGCGAAAAAGTCATCACGGCCTGCCAAAGCCTGGGCGTGCGGCGGCTGATCCATATCAGCGCGCTGGGCGCCGATGAACGCGGCCCCAGCCTGTATCAGCAAAGCAAGGGCCGCGCCGAGACCCGCGTGCGCGAGAGCGGCCTGGAGTGGACCATACTGCGGCCGTCGGTGGTGTTCGGCCATGGCGACAGCTTCCTCAATATGTTCGCCAGCCTGCTGCGCAAAGCGCCCTTTCTGCCGCTGGCCGGCGCGCATACGCGCTTCGCGCCGATCTGGGCCGGCGACGTGGCCCATGCGGTGGAGGCCAGCCTGTCGCACCGCGCCGCCATCGGCCAGAGCCTGGACTTGGCCGGCCCCGGCGTCTACACGCTGGCGGAACTGGTGAGCCTGGTGGGCCGCCACATCGGCAAGCCGCGGCCGGTGATCGCGCTGCCGCAAAGCCTGGCCATGCTGCAGGCCGCGTTAATGGAATGCCTGCCCGGACCTGCGCTGATCAGCCGCGACAATGTACGCTCGCTAAGCGTGGACAACATCAGTGATCAACCCTTCCCCTCCGCGTTGCTGGGCTTCCGCCCCACCGCGCTGGAAGCCTTGGCGCCGGGCTTGCTGGGCAGCGATGAATTCAATCTGACAATGTCCGCCTACCGCCGCCAGATTGCGCGCTGAACGGAAAGAATCAATGCAATGCTATATCGTCGGCGGCGCCGTGCGCGACCGCCTGCTGAAACTACCGGTGAAAGACCGTGACTGGGTGGTGGTGGGCGCCAGTCCGCAAGAAATGCTGGCGCTGGGCTATAAACCGGTGGGCAAGGACTTCCCGGTGTTTCTGCACCCGGACACCCACGAAGAATACGCATTGGCCCGCACCGAACGCAAAACCGGCAAGGGCTACCACGGCTTCGCCGTCTACGCGGCGCCGGACGTGACGCTGGAACAGGACTTGGCGCGGCGCGACCTGACCATCAACGCCATCGCCGAGGCTCCGGACGGCAGCCTGATCGACCCCTACCACGGCCGGCGCGACCTCGAAGCCGGCGTTTTGCGCCACGTCAGCCCCGCCTTCGCCGAAGACCCGGTGCGTATTTTACGGCTGGCGCGTTTCGCCGCCCGTTTCGGCTTCACCGTGGCCGACGACACCATGGCGCTGATGCGGCAAATGGTGGCGGACGGCGAAGCCGACGCCCTGGTGGCGGAGCGGGTATGGCAGGAATTAGCCAAGGGTTTGATGGAGGAGCGGCCATCGCGCATGTTCCTGGCCCTGCGCGCCTGCGGCGCCCTTGCCCGCGTGCTGCCGGAAGTGGACGCGCTCTTTGGCGTGCCGCAACGCGCCGACCATCATCCGGAGATAGACACCGGCGACCACGTGATGCGGGTGCTCGACTGCGCCGCCGAGCAAGGCCTGCCGCTGACGGCGCGCTTCGCAGCGCTGACCCACGATCTGGGCAAGGCGCTGACGCCGGCGGAGGTGCTGCCGCGCCACATCGGTCATGAGACCGCCGGCGAAGCGCCGCTGCTGGCCTTATGCCAGCGCTTGCGCGTGCCGGCGGACTGCCGCGACCTAGCGCGCATCACGCTATTGAGCCATACCAAAGTACACTGTGCTTTCGAATTAAAGCCAAGCACAATACTACGATTGTTCAAGCAAACCGACGCCTTGCGGCGGCCGGAGCGCTTCTTGCTGATGCTGGACGCTTGCCGCGCGGACGCGCGCGGACGCCTGGGCTTCCACGACCGGCCCTATCCGCAGGCGGACTACCTGTCCGCGCTGCTGGACGCGGCGCTGGCGGTGGATGCCGGCGGCATCGCCCGTCAGTGGGAAGACAAGCGCACCCTTCCGGAAGCGATAGACCGCGCCCGGACCCGCGCCATCGCCGTCCGCAAGGAGCAACTGGAGACGCACTGACATGGCCTCGATCTATCGCCTGCCGTCCACGCTGATGCGCGGCGGCACCAGCAAGGGTCTGTTCATCCGCGCCGACGTGCTGCCCGAGGATACCTCAACCTGGGAACGCATGTTGTTGCGCGCCATTGGCAGCCCGGACCCGCACGGCAAGCAGATAGACGGCCTGGGCACCGGCCGGGCCAGCACCAGCAAGGTGATGATCCTCAGCCCGTCGCGGCGCGAAGACTGCGACGTCGATTGCCTGTTCGGCCATGTGTCGATAGAACACGCCTTGATAGACTGGTCCGGCAACTGCGGCAACCTCAGCGCCGCGGTGCCGCTGTTCGCGGTGATGGAAAAACTGGTGGAGCCGCGCGACGGGGTCGCCTCCATCGGCATCTGGCAGGCCAATGTCGGCAAGCGCATCATCGCGGAACTGGAAATCATGCACGGCCAGCCCGTCTGGCAGGGCGACTACCATATCGACGGCGTCGCCTTTCCCGGCGCGCCGATCCGGCTGCGTTTCCTGGACCCTGCCGGCGGCAGTTCCGGCGAACTCTACCCCACCGGCAAGCTGGTGGACGAACTGGCGCTGCCGGACGGCAGCCGAGTGGAAGCCACCCTGGTGGATGCCGGAAACCCCACAGTATTCGTTCGGGCCCGGGATTTCGGCCTCAAGGGCGACGAGGAAATGGCTGCCCTGCAGGAAACCGCACGCCACCGGCTGGAATGGGCGCGGGAAATCGCCGCCGTGGTCATGGGCTTGGCCCCCGACATCTTCGCCGCCCGGCGCGAACGGCCGGGCTCGCCGCGAATCAGCCTGCTGTCGGAAAGCCGGGACGAGGATTGTCAGATCAACGCCCGCATCCTGACCTCCGGCCGCTCGCTGCACCACGCCTTCACCGGCACCGGCGCCATCGCGCTGGCTTGCGCCTGCGCCACCGAGGGCACGCTGCCGCAGCAATTGGCCGGCGCGCCGGTGCGCGGCATGCCGCTGACCTTCAGCCACGCCAGCGGCAAACAAACCGTGGAAGCGGTTCTGGGCCACTCGGTCGAATACGGCTGGACCATCAGCGAAGTGGTGATGACCCGCACCGCCAGGCCGCTGATGCGCGGCGAAGTTTACATTCCGATGGACTAGCGGCGTGCAGCGTCAAGGCTGCGCGGGCGCCGTAGCCTGCTGTTGACGCAGTTGCGCCGCCAGTTCGCTCAAATCTTCGGAACCCAACGCTAGGCTCGCCTGATGCGCGCCAAGCGCCGCCGCCCCCGCCAGCGCGATGAACATCAACAACCGTTGCAGCGGACGCCGCTTCAATCGGTCCAACCAGCCCAGCACGCCCAGCGGCAAACCGGCCAGAAGGCCCCCGATATGGCAGGCCTGATCCACACCGGACACCATGAAGCCCATGCCCAGATTCAGCAGCACCACTTGCGCCAAGGCCTTGCCCTGCGAACCGCCCATGTCGGCGTCGCTGAGGCCGGCCACGCACAAGGCGCCGGCCAGGCCCATCAGGGCGCCGGACGCGCCCACGCTGGCCACCAGGCGGATACTGCTCTGCATCAGCAGGTTGGTCACCGGATGCGTGCCGTACCACCAAGCGCTGACCAGGCCCGCCGCCAGGCCGGCGGAAAGATAAATGGCCAGGAAACCAACACCGCCAAAGCGCTTTTGCGCCAAGGGGCCAATCAGCAGCAACATATACATATTGAGCAACAAATGCATGGCCCCGCCATGCACGAACATGCTGCTCAACAGCCGCCAGCTATCGCCGCTCAAGGTGAACGGCGCCAGATTGGCGCCCCAACTCACCAAGTGCTCGGGGTCGGGTTCGGTCCAAGAGACGCCAGAAGCGCCCATCCAGATGTATACAATCAAATTGGCGAGCACTAGGCCGATAGTGGCCCATTGTTGTCGAGCAAGAGAGGAAAGCCCGCCAAAGCGGGATGCGGAAGAGTCAAGCGCGGCTTCATTCATATGGTCTGATTTCCTGTCTTTCAATTTGCCGTTTAAATATCACCGGCGCATGATAAAACAGATCAGCTCAAATAAAAACCAATTGCTACTCAACAAGCATTAACAATGGTTCAAGCCATTGCCGCGCCGCGCCGTAACTCCCGCTCCACCTGCCGCAACATGCGCCGGCGAATCAGGCCGCTGACCGGCCGGATCAAATACCAGTAAGGCGCGAAACGCAAACGGGTGGCCACGTCGGGACAATGCACGCGGGTCTGAGTCGATAGGCGAACGCCTTCGGCGACGATTTCGCAATGAAAGCTCAACAACAGCCGGGCTACGCCCGGCTCGTTCAAAGCGATGAAATCCTCAAGACCACCGATCTCGCGCAAACCGAAATCCGCGCGCCAGAACGCGCCCGCCAGGCCCAGGACCATCTCGCTCTCGCCGTCGCGCGCCAGCGGCGTGAAGCTGTGCATGCCAAACGGCGGACGGTTTTCGGGCAAGGCGCCGCTTAAACGGCCGGGCAGCTCGCGCAAGGCCATAAAGCGCCGCGCCCAGCGGTCGTCCGCCGGCGCGATGCGCTGCACCGCGTCCAATACCGAGCCCGACGCCGCCGGCAAGACCCGGGAGTGGGTCTCGACATACTGATAACTCGGCAGAATGCGTTCTGCCAACGCAAAGCGCTCCATCCGTCCTTCTCCGTTTCTGGCGGCGGGCGGCGAGTCTCAACCGGCCGCCGTCTCCAGCTGTCGCACCCGCTCGAACAAACACACCGTCGCCGCCATCGCCACATTCAGCGATTCGGCATGGCCCGGCATCGGAATCCGCACCCGCGCATCGGCCAGCGCCAGCGCCTCGGCGCTGACGCCGGCGCCCTCGTTGCCAAACACGAAAGCCACCGGACCGCGCAAATCCTGCGCGTACAACGAGGTGGAGCCCTCCAGATGAGTGACTAGCTTGCGGCCGTCGTAGCGCGCCAGCTCGGCGCACAGATCGGCCTGCTCATGGATGTTGAGCGCGAAGTGCGCGCCCATGCCGGCGCGCAGCACCTTGGGCGAATACACGTCGACACAGCCCTTGGATAGCATCACATCGTATACCCCCGCCGCCGCCGCGCAGCGCAAGATGGTGCCCAGATTGCCCGGATCCTGTATATCCTCCAGCATCACCCGGGATGCGTCCGCCAGGCTGGGGCGCGGCTGCGGCCGTGGGCACAAGGCCAGCAACTCCCCGGCACTGGCCAGTGCCGTGGCCTTGGCGAGCACGGTTTCCGGCACCGTGATCACAACAGTCGGCGCGCTCAGACGCCGCAACAAGACTTGCACCTCCGGATGCGCTGCCGCCGCCTCGTTGAGATACACCCTCTCGGGCACGATGCCTGCGTCCAGGCAGGACTCGGTCAGATGAATGCCCTCCAGCAAGATCGTTTGTTGCTTGCGGCGTTCGCGCGGGCTCTGCGCCAGGCGCGCCAACTGCTTGATTTCGTCGTTATGGGCGGAGGTGATGGTTTTGCTGATGTACGACATGTGTCCTATTGCGGCAGCAGGGTCAGGCGCGCCACTAAATCCTTGAATCGGTGATAACTGTCCTCGTCGATCGCCTGGCCGCTATGGCCGTTGTCGACATAGAACACGCCGGACAGCGTGTGCCCGACAAACAGGGTGATCAGGGCGAATTCATTGTCCCCGACATGCTCGAAAAACAGATCCTCGTAGCGCCGCTCCAACTGCTGGCGCACCGAGGCCGGCGCGTGAAAACTTTGCGGCTTGCTGGTCAACACCGCGAAGAAGGAACCTGGCTCCAGCCCCAAGGGCAGCTTGCGCAACGGATGGCTATCGCCCAAGCCCAGCTGATAACGCAACTTCAACGTATGCGCGTCCTGATCGTAACGGTAATACAGCACCCGCTCGAACTTAAGGTCGTTGGCCAGGTGGCGGATGGATTCGCGTATCGCCTTCTCCATCTGCTCGGCGTCGCTCAAAGCGGCGGTTTTCTGCAAACTCGGGCGCTTATACTCGCCCTCCAGCATCAACAGGCTGCGCACCGGGTACATATAGCCCACCGCCCTGGGGTGGCGCGCCACCGACAAAGCCGCGTGCACCACCGCCTGATGCGCCAGATACGGCGCGCAGCCTATCAGCTTGGCCGCGGCCTCCACGCCCACCTGCCAGGTACTGCGCCAAGTGCCCTGCTCCAAAGAGTTGGCCGTGGCCATCGCCAGGCGCAGCAACTGGCGACGCTTGGTCGGGCTGCCCGGCCCCAGCAAGGCGTTCAGGCCGGTTGGCAAAGGCATCAGCTTGATGAATTGCTCCAGCACCTGAGCGTAATCGCAATCGAAGGCGTTGGACATTTCCTGCAGCAGCGGGCGGTCCGGCAACTGATTGCGCTGCATCATGAACAAGCAGGCGGGCAGATTGTACAGCAAGGCGGCCACGAAACAGTCCTCCACCTTGTGATCGCCCTGCAAAGAGAGCCACTCCTTGATCAGCAAGGCCGCCACCCGGGAGCGGCCCAACCAGTCCTCCACCGCCTCCAGCACCTCCGCGTCCAGCTTGTCCGGCACCGCCTCCAGCGCGGCGACGCGGCCAAAGCGGTTGGTGACCGCCTCCAACCCCATCAGCAGCAAGGTCTGCTCTACCGAGGGGATGCTCTCATTGCGCTGCAAGGCGCGCGAACCGCCCACCACCCGGACCAGGTCCAGCAGCAGGAAGGGATCGGACAAACAGAGGTTGGCGAGGTCGGTGAAATTGATCAGATCGCTGTGGCGAGCGCAAATATCCTTCAGCTCGCCCAGCGTATTGGGCAGAATCGGCCAACGCCGTTCGGCGATGGACTTGATCCAGTTAGCAAGCTCCATGTGGGTGGCGCCAGATCAGTAGTTCGGTTTGCAAAGCGCCTCCCAGCGGGATGCGTTCATCGGGTTCGACATCGGGAACGGCGAAAGTATTGCTGACCAGCAGGCTGCCGGGCCGCCCCTCAGCCACAAACTTGCGCCAGACGCGCGCCATCGGCTCCGGGGATAGAAACACATAGACCGCATCGTACTCTCCCCACGACTCCCTCCAAAAACTGCGGCAGGAGAGCTCCAACCGCCGCGGCCGCCGGGCCAGCCACCAGCGCGCTCGGGCCAACAGCCAACTGCCCCAAGCGCTTTCCAACGCCCTCACTCTGAGATCCGGCCGCAGCCGGCACAGCCAGACCGCCAGCCTGCCGTCGCCGCAGCCGGCTTCCAGCAAGGCGGCCCGCCCTGGCAGGAGCTCGGCCAAGCGCTCCGCCGCCTGGGCCGAGGAGCGATACAAGGGCACGCGCTCCAGCACGGCGTTGCGGCCCAGCGCGAAAGTCAGCGCCAACCCCAGCAAATACACCCAGGATGGCAAGGCCGCCTGATGCATCAAGGCCAGCGCGGGCACAAACAAGCCGTGCAGCAAGCGCTGCCAGCCGGGCAAACGCATGAAAATGGCCAAGGCCGCCGCGCACAGGCCTTGCAGGATCGCCCAACCCAGGGGCTGGGCGGCGGGCGCGACGAAAAACATCGCCGCCAACGCAGCCAGCAGTTGCAGGCCAAGATGACGCAAGCGGCTCAACAAGGCAACGCTCGCATCGGGATTATTTGGCCGGCGTTTCCGCCGGCGCGGCGGCTGGCTCGGCCCCGCTTTCCGCGGGCCCGCCGATCACTTCCTGGTTCATCTGCGGCTTGTAGCCGTCGTTGAGGATATTGCTCTCCGCTTCCTTGTTCAGCACCACGATGGCGATGCGCCGGTTTTCCGGGCTGAACACATTGGTCTTGACCAGCGGGTTGGCCGAAGACAGGCCCACCACGCGCAACACTTTGTTGTCCTGCAGGCCGCCGGCCACCAGTTCGCGCCGCGCCGCGTTGGCCCGGTCCGCGGACAGCTCCCAGTTGCTGTAACCGCCCTGGCCGCTGCCAAAGGGCTTGGCGTCGGTATGGCCGGAGATGCTGATCTTGTTCGGCATCATGTTCAACTCTTTAGCCAGTTGCTGCAGCAACACGCGAGTATGCGGCAGCATGCGCGAGCTGCCGGAGTCGAACATCGAGCGGTTCTGCTCATCGACGATCTGGATCTTCAACCCGTCCGGTGTGATCTCCAGCTTGAGTTGATTCTTGTACTCCTTGAGCAGTTCGCTGTGATCCACCGTGCTCTGGATCTTGTTCTGCAACTGCTCCATCGCCACTTTTTCCTGCTGCTTGCGCATGATCTCGTCCTGCGGCGAGCCCGACTTGTTGACCTGGCCGGTCTGCTTGGTCAAATCGTTGCCGCCGCCCTTGATCACGGAGGTGGCGTCGCCGGCGCCTGCGCCGCCGGACAGCGCCACTTTCAGCGGCGTCTTGAAGTATTCGGCGATGCCGTTCAGCGTGCCCTGCGAGGCAGAACCCAGCAGCCACATCAGCAGGAAGAAGGCCATCATCGCGGTCACGAAGTCGGCGTAGGCAATCTTCCAGGCCCCGCCATGGTGGCCGTGGCCGCCCTTCTTGATGCGTTTGACGATAATGGGCCGTTGCGATTCGTCAGCCATGATCGCTCCCCCCGCTTATTTCTTCGCCTGTTTCACGTGATCTTCCAGTTCCTTGAAGGACGGACGATCATGCGAAGCCAAGACTTTGCGGCCAAACTCCACCGCCACTTGCGGCGCATAGCCGTTGAGGCTGGCCAGAATGGTGACCTTGATGGTCTGGTACACCCGGGTGCCGTCACCCAGCTTGTGCTCCAGAATGGTGGCCAGCGGGCCGACAAAGCCGTAAGCCAGCAAGATACCGAGGAAGGTGCCCACCAGCGCGTGGGCGATCAGCATCCCCAGTTCGGACGGCGGCGCGCCCACAGACTCCATAGTGTGCACCACCCCCATGACCGCCGCCACGATACCAAAGGCCGGCAGGCCGTCGGCCAGGCCTTTAACCGCGTTGACGGGCACTTCGCCTTCGTGATGGTGGGTTTCGATCTCCACATCCATCAGGTTCTCGATTTCGAAGGCGTTGAGGTTGCCGCCCACCATCAGGCGCAGGTAATCGCAGATGAACTCCACGACATGGTGGTCGTGCAGAACAGTGGTGTATTTGGAAAAGACAGGACTAGCTTCCGGATTCTCGACGTCGGCCTCGATGGACATCAGGCCTTCCTTGCGCACCTTGGTCAGAATCTCGAACAGCAGCGAGAACAGTTCCATGTAGAAGGCCTTGCCATAAGGCGTGCCCTTGAACACGGTGGGGAAGGCCTTCATCGTCGCCTTCAGCGGCGCGCCGCCGTTGGCCACCACGAAAGCGCCGAGCGCGGCGCCCGCGATCATCACCACCTCCAGCGGCTGCATCAACGCGGCGAGATGGCCCCCCGCAGCGACGAATCCCCCCAGCACGGAGCCAAGAATTATGAGGTACCCGATTCCGACGAACATGCGTCAAGTCCTGTCTTTGTGATTTTTCGGATCGCTGCGATTTCCATTACAGCACGACTTTTATTCTATTCATAATAGAAAAAGCGGATTGAATTGTATCAACCCGCTTTCCCAGCTGCAAAAAACATGGAAGGTGATATTCACTAGCGCTGAAAAATGACGAAACCAAGTACCGGCCGGCCTCCGAATCAATGCAGCAAGGTCATTTCCAACTGGTCGTCCTGTCCCGCCGTCAGCACAATCCGCAGCGGCATACACCCCTTCGCCAAGCGCCACTGCAAACACTGCGAGGCCATCTCCGGCAGCAGCTGCCGCCGGATCAGATGATCCAGGCCGCGCGCGCCATGGTCTCGTCGGCCGCAAGCAACGGCCATTGCCTGCGCGCAGTCCGTGCCGGCCTCCAGTTCAATGCCTTGAGAGGCCTTAAGATGCGTGGCCAGCGCCGCCAGTTTCAACTGGGCGATCTCCGCCAGAGCCGGCTCGGACAACAAGCCATACGGCACCACTTGCATCCGCGCCAACAGCGGAGCCTGGAAGTGGGCCAGCAACAAAGGGCGAAGCGCGTCTCGCCACGTCCCTCGCTCCGGTTCCCCCTCCTGTTCCAACAACAGCTCGCTGCCAAGATTCGACGTCATCAGAAACAGGGTATTGCGAAAATCGATTTCGCGGCCCTCCCCATCCCGCATGAAACCCCGGTCAAACGCCTGATAGAACAAATTCAGCACATCGCGGTGCGCTTTTTCCACCTCGTCCAGCAGAATCACGCTATATGGCCGCCGCCTCACCGCCTCGGTCAGCACCCCGCCCTGGCCATAGCCGACATAACCCGGCGGCGAACCTTTCAACTGCGAAACCGTATGTGCCTCCTGGTACTCGGATAAATTAATGGTCAGCAAGGCCTGCTCGCCGCCGAACAATAGATCGGCCAAGGCCAGGCCAGTTTCGGTCTTGCCTACGCCTGAGGGCCCGGTCAGCAAGAACACCCCCAGCGGACCTCGCCCCGGCGCCAATCCGGACTTGGCCGCCAGCAAAGACTGGGCAATCTCCTCTACCGCGGCCTCCTGGCCACGCACCCGTTCCCTCAAGGCCTGCGCCAAGCCCAATAGATTGACTGCGTCATCAGCCAGCAGTTTACCCACTGGCACCCCGGTCCAATCGGCAATCACCTCCGCCACCAAGGCGGCGTCCACGTCGGCGGCCGCCAAGCGACGCTCCCCTTGCAAAGCAGCCAACTCTGCCCGTGCCTGGACCAGCCGCGCCGTACCGTCTCGCCGCCCAGCCAACTCTCGGCACAACCGGCGCAGCGACTCCGCGCCCTCCCGCTCCTGCTGGTAACGCTGTCGCAAGGCCTCATCCTCAAGCCGAGCCGCCGCCAGTTCTGAATCGATCACCCGCAAGCGCGTCTCAAGCTGCGCGCTACCGGCGCCAAACCCCGCATCATCCCGCAGGGCCTCCCTCTCGCTATTCAGCGCCAACAACCGCGCCTGCACGGCCTGCAATTCCGCCGCGCCGCCTTCCAGGCTCATCCGCGCCCGCGCCGCCGCAGTGTCGATCAAATCCACCGCCTTGTCCGGCAGCTGACGCCCGGCCAGATAACGCCGCGACAAACTCACCGCCGCCGTGATCGCCTCATCGCGGATCGCCACTTCGTGGTGCTCCGCATAGCGCGGCTTCAAGCCGCGCAGCATCAGACAGGCTGCGGCATCGTCCGGCTCTTCCACCTTCACCATCTGAAAACGACGTTCCAGCGCCGCGTCCCGCTCAAAATACTGTTTGTATTCGGACCAGGTGGTGGCGGCTATCGTCCGCAGTTCGCCGCGCGCCAGCGCCGGCTTCAACAGGTTGGCCGCATCGCTGCCGCCGGCAGCGTTGCCCGCGCCCACCAATACATGCGCCTCGTCAATGAACAACAAGATCGGCTCCGGCGCCGCGCGCGCCGCCTCGATCACCTGCTTCAGCCGCTGCTCGAACTCGCCTTTAACCCCGGCTCCCGCCTGCAACAAGCCCACATCCAGCGCGAGCAAGCGTACCCCGCGCAAGGCTTCCGGCACCTCGCCGGCGGCAATGCGCAGAGCCAACCCCTCGGCTAAAGCCGTCTTGCCTACCCCCGGCTCGCCCACCAAAATCGGATTGTTCTTGCGCCGGCGCAGCAGAATATCCACCATCTGGCGTACTTCCTTGTCCCGCCCCAGCACCGGGTCGATCAAGCCCTCACGGGCCTTAGCGGTTAAATCGGCGGCAAACCGGCTCAAGGCCTCCGGCAATTGACCCTTCGTCGCGGACGCCTCCGAGCGGCTCTCCGACGGGACAAGCGCCTCCTCTTCCAGCCCAATCTCCTCGGACTCCGCCGAAACCCGCTCCAACCAGGTCCAGCGCGCGCGCACTTGCGCCGCGGACAAACTGAATAATGGCCAGGCCTGCCTACAAGACAAACGCTCCGGCGACGCCAGCAAGGCAAGATACAGATGGGCCGAACGCATCCGCTGGCCGCCGGAATCAAGCGACGCGATCAGCCAGGCCGACTCCAGCAAGGACTGTACTCCACGCGACAAGCCAGGCTTACCGCGCATGTCCCGCGGCAACCGCTCCAGCGCGGCCAACAAGCCTTGCCAGATTTCATCCACATCTATCTCGTAATGCCGCAGCAAAGCGGCTAAATCGCCATCGCCCCGCTCCAGCAGTTTCACCAGCCAGTGCTCAACCGTGATTTCGGCATGAGAGCGGGCCAGGCAAAGCCCGGCCGCCTCCTCCAGTGTTCGGGCGCAGTGTTCGTTCAGCCGTCGCAACAAATGAACAGACTCGAGTATCATTTCCGCCTTTTCCCAAACCAAACGCATGCCGGCCAAAACGGCCGGCATGGTTAAACGTACTGAAACCTCCGCCGGCAACCGCAATGCGCCGCGACCAAACATCTCGCGGGTCGCACCTCCGGCCCCCTCCGTCTAAACGCCGTGGTTGCCCGGCAAAGCGGGACTAACGGTTTTCAACCCAGCTGTCGGAGTGGATGATGTTGCCGTCCTTGTAGGCCCAGGTGATTTTCTCGTAGCGCATTTCCACCTCCTCCAGATGGTTGTAACGCTCGCGGCCCGGATCCTTGATGTTGTACATTTTGGGCGCCACCGACACGACCTTGACGTTGTCCAACTTGATGTTGAAGTACTCCTGCTCGCTGCCGGCGTCGTCGATCTGATACCACTTGAACTCCACCTCCTTCAGCGTCTGGCCACTGGTCACCGCCTTGTACAGATAAGGCGATGAAGCGTCGAACTCCTTAACCAGAGTCAGGGCCTCATGGACACGAGTGCCAGTCAACTTGCCGGTATTGCCGTCTGTGGGAATGCGCACCGCGTGGTCGAACTCCACCACCTCCACGCTGTTCTCCCTGCCCTGCACCGTCACCGAGCCCTTGATGTCCGCGCCGCCGTCGTCTTTCAACCACATGTACGCTGGTATCGCCATATCAAACCCTCCTAGGATTAACTTAATAATTTAAGTTTATACAAGACCGCTCGCCCGCCTCGCCCAAGCGAAACGCCGCGGAGCAGCGCGCCGCACCCTGCGGCCGCCTCGTAACCGGGCCGCCCGTCACTTGACGGGCAGCGTCGGCAACAAGGTAATCTCCACTCGCCGGTTGCGCGCCCGGCCTTCGACATCGTCATTGCTCGCCAGCGGCCGGGTTGCGCCATAGCCCTGGATGGCGAAACGGGTCAACGGCAGCCCGGTCGCATGCGCCAACCAGTCTCGCACCGCTGCGGCGCGCTCCAGCGACAAACGCTGATTGGCTTCCGACTGGCCCACGCTGTCGGTATGGCCCGCCACCAACACGTTTCGCTCTGGATAAAGCGCCAGTGCCGCCAATGCCGGCTTCAAAGCCATCTCCGCGCCGACGCGCAACACAGCCTTGCCGCTATCGAACAAGGACAGGCTATCCAACAGCACAGAGGCCGGAACCGCCGCCGGCGGACGATAATCGGCAATCAACCGGACAATGCGCTCCCGCCACGGTTGCGCACGGTAAAATCCGAACCCCAAGCGCAAGGGCACGCCAAGGTCGACATGGCTCTGCAACTCCCTCGCGTCACTCTCCAACACCGACAAAGCCTCACGGCGCTCAACATCCCTCTCCACCGGCAGCGAGCGATAGTGAGCGACATTGGCCGACAAGCGCTCCAGCAACACTCGGTTGGACCAGGCCGACGCGGCAAACGCAGCCAATGCCGTCAGGCAGGCCAAAAGCCAAAGACTCAACGCCAACCGCCAAGCCGCAGGCAGGCGTCCACCCGGCTCCAAACCGAACAACCAGCTTCGGGGCACCCCTTCCCGCTCGCTCTTGCCTATGCTCAGCGAGCGCACCGTCAAACCACTCAAGGCCTGCCGGCAACGGCCCCATGGCGATAAAGCCGCATCCCTCCCCTGCGTCGGCAGCAAGGCGATTCCCTGCAAGCCAACCGCCGGAGCCGGCGTAGCCCCCTGCAACAAAGCAGGCAATACCTGAGTGCCTAGCCAGCCTCCCACCGCACCGGCGCGCAAGCGCAAATCGAAATGCGCTCGCGCATCCTCGTCGCCCAAAACCGGCGGTTGCAGCTCCGTCCGGCTACGCCAATCGTCCAACCACTCGCGCCACTGCCGCAAACTGGCGCTCGAAGAGCCTTGCAACACCACGCCCAAAGTCCCGCCGATACCGGAGCAACGCGCCGGCGCGGGGAATCCCACCAATAAATAAACCGGCAACCGACAAGCCAGACGGCGCTCCACATCGGCAATCGCCTGTCGCCACGCCTGCAAACGTCCCAACCAGGCTGCCTCGCCGCACTCGGCCGCCGCCTCCAAACGCAAGGCCAAGGCATCGGGCGGCGAACCCCGCCGCCAAGCCACCAGTTCCGCCACCGCGCGCTCCAGCAAGGCAGGGGTCGGCACCATCGCCCGCAGCATGCCATCCTCCGCCGCAACATAGGCTCCGCGCGGGCTTTCCAGTTCCACCACCGTGGCACGCCCATCTCGCCATCCCTGCGGCAAATCCAGCAAACCCGGCAGCAGCAGTTCTCGCGCCGCGCCGTCGCGGCGCCAGCGCCACATCCGCCAGCCGGCCCAACCCAACCAGAGCGCCGCAGCCGCCAAGCCCACCCCCAAGCGAACCATTGCGCCCCACGGCGCCATTTGCGCCAACCACCACGCTAGCATCGCCAACGACAATGCCCACAAGCAGAAAAAATGCGTGTGAATACGCATCGCCCGCTCCTTTACGACAGCGCCAAGGCGGCATCGGCAACACCCAGCCACCAGCTCAACGCGGCATATCCAAGCAGCGTCGCGGCCAGGCCAGCCCCAGCCGCGGCCAACGGCAAAGCCATGCGCCGGAAACGCCAGGACACCCCGCCGCGCAACATGGCCACCGCGCCATCAAACTCGCCGGCCGTCAACGGCGGCGGCGCCGGCACCAGCGCGCTCAGTTGTCCCAACAATGCTTGACTAGCCGCATCGTCCTCGCCTCCGCGAAACCCCATGGCCAAAACCATTGCGTAGCACCAGCTCAGCGCCGGCTCCGCCGCGGGCTGAGCCAAATGCGCGCGCATCTGTCCCAGCAACACCTCGCCGGCCTGATAGCTGTTGAAAAAACGCACCTGTAAGGGCTCCCGCGCCCACTCCGCCCGTTTCGCGCCCTCAAGGCGGCGCAACGCCGCCTCGTCCAGCAATGCGCACTGCGCGTAACTGGCCCGCTCAATCAAGACCTCTCTGGCGCCTGCCTGGCGCAAACCCTCGCGCGTTGCGCGCACCAGGCCGGCCGCATGCTCGCGCCAATCCTCCACATGTTCCGGCGCGTCCTTGTCGGCCAACATCGACACCGTCAGCGCGGTATCCCGGAAACTGCGAGCCAAAGTCTCTGGCGGAAATAGCTTGCTCATGATTTCAACACCACAAAGAGTTCAAGCACCACGCCCGGCAAAGACGCGGGCACATAACAGGAACACGCCTGCGCCGCCAACATGCGCTGAAAAGCCGGATGACCGGCATCCAAGGCGAAGTACAAGTTTTCCATCCGTACCGGCAAAGCGGCCGGCAAGCGCGTCGGCACGCTCAAGGGCACGCCTCCGGACGCGGTGCTGACTACGGTTTCCACATCCTCCGGCGCACCGATCTTGCACACCGCCGGAAAACGCTCCAGCAACTGCGCAGGCGGCATGTCCGCCCTCACCGACAGATAAAAACCGCCTTGTTCTCCCAGCCTGGCGTCCGCCAGTTGGCCATGCCACATCGACGACTCCCCCCTCGCCAAAGACACCAGCACCACTTGGGAGGGAATCACCGTGTCCAGACAGCCCCGGATCCAGTCTTCCAACAACAGGAACCCAGGCCTGGCGTCTTCATGCCGGTAAGCGGGAATATCCGCCAGATCTTGCTGTAGCGAGAATGTGGACAACATGCCGCACAACTGCGCCAATGCGCGATACAACGCTTCCGGGTGGCTGGCAGGCGTCTGCCGCAGATGCGCCAATACCGGCCAAGCGCTGTTCACGCAATGCAAAAACCAGAACAAGCCGGCATCCGACACGGAAAAATCCACCAACCCGTGTCCACGCTCGCGCCGGCGCTCAGACAGCTGGCGGCTGCGCGCCAGCAGCATTTCCTCTATTCGTTCAAGCAAGTCCATCAAACCCGGCGCCGTGTCCAAACGCAACGCCGGTGGCCAGAACGAGGGATCCCGCACCCATTGCCCCTGGCCGTTTCGGCTCAAGCGCAGCAAAGGACAGCAGACATAATCCGCCCGCTCCTCAAACTCCAGCAGCAAACGAAAATTGCCGCGCTCCACCGCCAGCTCCGCCGGCGGGCCCTCGTACAAATCCTCCACCTCCAGGTATTCGCAACGCTGCCGCCTGGGCCGCGCCGGCGTCTCGCCGTCGCGCTCGCAATTGCCGCCCCCCGCTTCCCACAAGGGCAAGCCCAGGAATACCAGCACGCTCTGCGCCTCGGCCGGCGCGGCAAAATCCCGCGCCGACGGCAACCGATCGGCCTCGGCGCAGTCGGCCACGGCGCCATCCGGCAGGATCAGGCGCAGCCTTTGCAGCTTCAGCTTGCCCAGACTCAAAGCGGCCTCATCCCACTCCAGCTCCCAGCACCCCCAAAAATAAGGCTGAGCCAAACGCCCAAACGAGGCCGCCAAGTGGGAAAACCACAATGACTGCTGTTGAAAATGCTGGGGGGACAATAAAGCGCCCTCCATCCACATCGGACGAAAAAATCTCATGCGAATAACCTCTGAGGCAAGCTCTTTAAAACACGACTACCACTGACAGCGCAAACCAGCACATAGGATTATTCCTAAAAAACTCGCCAATTAATTCAAACCAACAAAAATCAAACCGAAAAAATCAAAGAAAAATACTTAAAAACTAATTCTGAAATTTAATTTCAAGCTAACAACAAAAAACAAAATGCCAAATAAATAAATTTTAAGTAAACATAGAAAATCTACGTCATTCTAGACACCAAACCACAACACCTGTCAAATCAAAACCGTATTGCGCCAATCCATACAACCTGGTTAACATTGAAAAACAAACGCAAAAACAAGACAAATAAACAAAAACATAAGCACAGATGTAAAAAATAAAATCACGACAACCAAAAAAACAAAAGAAAACCATGAAAAGTTTCAAGAACGTCACCAGAAAACCACGACAACATGATGAACGGGGACACTCCGTCCATTTACCCATCTGGAGAAATGGACATGCATAAACCTTGATCGCAGGAGAAAACACCATGGCTGAAAGTTTTCAAAACGAAGTGCCCGCCGCGCGGGTCAACATCAAGCTGGACTTGCATACCGGCGGGGCCCAGAAAAAAGTAGAACTCCCGCTGAAACTGCTGGTGGCTGGAGACTACAGCCATGGCCAGGAACAGCGGCCGCTGGCGGAACGGGAAAAGGTGTCGATCGACAAAAACAACTTCGACGCGGTGCTGGCCGAGCTCAACCCCAAAGCCAAGCTGGTGGTGGAAAACACGCTGGCGGGTGACGGTTCAGAAATGGCGGTGGATCTGGACTTCAAAGCCCTGAGGGATTTTCACCCAGAACAGGTGGCGGCGCGTATTCCGGAGCTTCGCGCGCTGCTGGCGATGCGCAATCTGCTTCGCGACCTCAAAGCCAATCTGCTGGACAACGCCTCCTTCCGCCGCGAGCTGGAAAAAATTCTGCGCGACGACTCGCTGTCCGCCAACCTGCGCAGCGAACTGGAACGCATCATCCCGCTCGGCCAAGCCGCCCACTAAACCAGGAGCCCACTCATGTCGACCAAGAAGCAACAGCAGCCCGAGGACACCATCGTGCTGGAATCCCCGGTCAGCGTTTACGAATCGCTCTGCGCCAAGATCAACCTGGCGCCCGTGACCAGCACCCAACCCATCGAGGCGTATCAGACCGCAGAAGTGATGTCAGACGCGCCGCTGGACGAACGCATCGCAGTGGCAGTGAACGTATTCCTGAAAATGATCCAGGAGGCCTCGCAAAAAGTGGACCGCCTGGACAAAAGCCTGCTGGACTTTCACATCGCCCGGATCGACGCGCAAATCAGCCGTCAGCTGGACGCGGTGATGCACAATCCTGTCTTCCAGCAAATCGAATCCGCCTGGCGCGGGTTGCGCTTTCTGGTGGATCGCACCGACTTCCGCAAGAACGTCAAGATCGAGGTGCTGGACGTCAGCAAGGAAGACCTGCGCAATGACTTTGACGACGCGCCGGAAGTGATACAGAGCGGCCTGTACCAGCACACTTACATTCAGGAATACGACACCCCCGGCGGCGAACCCATAGGCGCCATCATTTCCAACTACGAGTTCGACCGCGGCCCGCAGGACATCGCGCTGCTGCGCGACATCTCCAAGGTGGCCGCAGCCGCTCACATGCCCTTCATCGGCGCAGTGGGGCCGGCCTTCTTCGGCAAGGAAAGCATGGACGAAGTCGCCGCCATTCAGGACGTGGCCAACTACTTCGACCGCGCGGAATACATCAAATGGCGAAGCTTCCGCAACAGCGACGACGCCCGCTACATTGGCCTGGCCCTACCGCGCTTCCTGGCCCGCCTCCCCTACGGGCCCGACACCGTGCCGGTACGCAGCTTCAACTACGCCGAAAACGTCAAGGGCCCGGACCACCAGCGCTACCTATGGACCAACGCCGGTTTCGCCTTTGCCGCCAATATGGTGCGCAGCTTCATCGGCAACGGCTGGTGCGTGCAAGTGCGCGGCCCGCAAGCCGGCGGCCTGGTGGAAGATCTGCCCATCCATCTGTACGACTTGGGCATAGGCAATCAGGTGAAAATCCCCACCGAAGTGCTGATCCCGGAAACCCGTGAATTCGAATTCGCCAACCTGGGCTTCATTCCGCTGTCCTTCTACAAAAACCGCGACTACGCCTGCTTCTTCTCCGCCAACTCGGCGCAAAAGCCGGCCCTGTACGACACTAAGCAAGCCAGCGCCAACAGCCGCATCAACGCGCGGCTGCCGTACATCTTCCTGCTGTCTCGGCTGGCTCACTACCTGAAGCTGATCCAGCGCGAGAACATCGGCGCTACCAAGGACCGCCGGCTGCTGGAGTTGGAGCTCAACACCTGGATCAAGCTGCTGGTCACCGAAATGACCGACCCCAGCGACGAGCTACAAGCCTCGCACCCGCTGCGCGACGCCCAGGTCATCGTCGAAGACATCGACGACAACCCCGGTTTCTTCAAGGTCAAGCTGTTCATCGTGCCGCACTTCCAGGTGGAAGGCCTGGACATCAACCTGTCGCTAGTCTCGCAAATGCCCAAGGCAAAAAACTAAGCGCCCGTTCCCTCGGGCCGTCTCCACGGCCCGAGGGCAGGCCCAATCGGGAGAGCCGCCATGCCGCCGCAACAGCACTACCACCTGAAGATCGCCGAACTGCCGGCCGAACTGCTGTCGGTCGAATCCTTCACCCTACGCGAATCCCTGGGCCGGCCCTTCGCCGCCGACATCCGCGTCACTTCCGCTCGCCAAGACATCGACCTCGTCTCCCTGCTGGACCGCTACGCGCTGTTCTCCATCCACGGCCCCCACCCGGACGCCACCCTGTTTCCAGAGACTCCACCACAGCTATTGCGCCGCTGGCGCGGT
>NZ_JALCYU010000023.1:0-54400 GCF_023507765.1 Chromobacterium sp. IRSSSOUMB001 | reverse complement strand
AATGGGAGGCTTTCGTGCGTCTGAGGCAACTCGTCTGCGCCGGTTTCTTCCGTTTGTTTTCTCTATTTCCTTCTTTTCTTCTTCTTTTCTGTGTCCGGCAGCTGGCTGCGGGAGAGGGCTTTTCATCTCCATGTCCTAATTGCGTGTGCAGTGAACTAAGTCGCTAACTATCATCTAATTAGATAGTTACTAAATAAAATTAAAAAACTTTATACCACTGTACCTTTATGTCACTACACTAGGAAAGGACGCGAATGAGCGAGCATCTGTGTCGGGAAGTGAATTGCGGCGAGTCTATCGGCCGACGGACGGTGATGAAAACCGCCTTGGGCGCCGCGGCGCTATTTGCCATGGGTGCCGGCGGGGGCCTGAACGGCGTGGCGTATGCGGCGTCTTTGAGCAAGTCCCAGCGGGATGCGATGACGCCGGAGCAAGTGCTGGCGGAGATGGCGAAAGGCAATGAGCGCTTCCGAAGCGGCAAGCCGATGCAGCACGACTACCTGGCGCAAAAGCGTTCCAGCGCGGAGGGGCAGTACCCCTCCGCGGTGGTGCTCAGCTGCATAGATTCGCGCGCGCCGGCGGAAATCGTGATGGATGCGGGCATCGGCGAAACCTTTAATTCCCGGGTTGCCGGCAATGTGGTGAATGACGATTTGCTGGGTAGCATGGAGTTTGCTTGCGCGGTTGCCGGGGCCAAAGTAGTGCTGGTGATGGGGCATACCGCCTGTGGCGCCATCAAGGGGGCTATCGACCATGTGGAGCTGGGCAACCTGACGGGGTTGCTGGCGCGCATTCGGCCGGCGATTTCTCTGACCAAGTACGATGGCGAGCGCAGCAGCAAGAATGCGGAGTTTGTCGATGCGGTGGCACACAGCAATGTGTTGCATACCATCGATCAGATTCGCAAGCGCAGCGATGTGCTGGCCAAGTTGGAGAAAGAGGGCCGGATCAAGATCGCCGGCGCGATGTATCACTTGAGCGGCGGCCGCCTCGAGTTTCTGTAAAGGTCGTTCACGAGAGCGTCTAGGGGATTTAGTCCCCAGGCGCTTTCAGTAATTCTTCCATGTGGTCCTCCGAACAGACCTTGATGCCAGCCTGTCGCAACAGGCTGGCGGTCACGCCTTCCCCATTCTTGAGCTGGCCGGAAAATTCGCCGTCGTAGATGCGGAGCGTGCCGCATGAGGGGCTGTTGGCCTTCAACAGCGCTTGCCGGCAGCCATGGGCCTGAGCCAGGCGCAGGCTGGCCTGGGCTCCGCGCACAAAGGCGGCGCTGACATTTTCGCCGGCGGCGGTTTCAACCGTGGCCTGACCGCGCAGCGCGGCAGCGCCGTCGCCTCCGCGCAGCTCCGCCGCGGGCCTGGGCGTAGGTAGGCCGCCCATGCATTCTGGACAGGCGGGGATCAGGGTGAATTCCCGGCGCAATCGAGTCCAGGCATGTTCAGCCAGCGGTTTGGCTTGGCCATCGTAGCGTACGGGCTGCCCCAGCAGGCAGGCGCTGACCAGCAGCGTAGGTTTCACTTCCATCGCGTTTCCAATAGCGCCGCCAGCTTGAGCGCGGCGGCGTGAAGTTCCTGTTCTTCCACTCCGGCGTAGCCTAGCACTAATCCGTTGCGGTCCACCGGGCCGATGAAGTGCTTGGTCAAAGGACGCAGCCATAGTTGCTGCCGGGCGGCGGCGGCGCTGAGTTCCCATTCATCGAAGCCGGTCGGCAACTGAGCGACCAAGTGCAAGCCGGCCTCGCCGGCGGACAGCGGCAGCGCGTCGCCCAGCGCGCGCTGCAGAGTGCCGCGCAGCAGGTGTTGCCGCAATTGGTAGAGCTCGCGCATATGCTTGATATGGCGGGCGAAATGACCTTGTTCGATGAAGTCGGCCAGCGCGGCTTGCACCTGGTAATTGCCCTCCCGGTACAAACGCGCCTGGACGCGGCGGAACGGCTCCACCAGCGTTTCGGGCAGGATCAGGTAGCCCAGCCCCAGCGCGGGAAACATGACTTTGCTGAAGGTTCCGAGATAAATGACGCGCTCGCTGTCGGCCAGCCCTTGCAGGGAGGCGATGGGGTGGGTGGTGTAGCGGAATTCGCTATCGTAGTCGTCTTCTATGATCCAGCTGTCGTGTAGCTTGGCTAACTGAAGCAGCGCTAGT
This sequence comes from Chromobacterium sp. IRSSSOUMB001, assembly GCF_023507765.1. Classification (NCBI taxonomy): domain Bacteria; kingdom Pseudomonadati; phylum Pseudomonadota; class Betaproteobacteria; order Neisseriales; family Chromobacteriaceae; genus Chromobacterium; species Chromobacterium sp. IRSSSOUMB001. The sequence goes on along the minus strand of NZ_JALCYU010000023.1, from coordinate 52,258 downwards.
CGTCGTGCCAGCGACATGACGACGCCGGTTGGATATTGATGGGACGGGGTGATGTAAATCAGACGCGGAGGCGTGGCCTGATGCGCGGGCGTCGGGGCTATGCCTTGGGCGTCAACGGGAACCGGGACGATGTTCAGTTCCGCTGCTCGCAGCGCGGCCTGCGCGCCGCTGTAGCCGGGATCTTCCACCCAGGCGTCGTCGCCGGGGTCGGCCAATAGCCGGGCCAGCAGTTCCAGTCCTTGCTGCGCGCCTTGGGTGATGACGATTTGCTCCGGTTGGCAGCTCACCGAGCGCGATAGATACAGGTATTGGCTGAGGGAGCGCTTGAGTTCGGGCAGACCGCCGTCGTGGCGGTAGTGCAGATGGTCCAGCTGCGGGCGTTGGATATGGTTTTGCAGGCAGCGCTGCCATTGGGCGTGGGGGAATTGTTTCAGCTCTGGCGTCCCGGGGGCGAAGGCGCCAGCCAGCCCAGTGGGCAGCGTGCAGTGGCCCGAGACGCGCTGGCCGCGTTGCGACAGCCCCGGGTGTTGCTGAGCGCGCTGCGGCGGCGCGGAACGCGGGCTGAATAAGGCCGCGACATAAGTGCCTGAGCCGTGACGGCTTTCCAGATAGCCTTCGGCGCCCAGTTGTTCATAGGCGTTGAGAATGGTGTTGCGGCCCAGAGCCAGTTCCGCCGCCAGCGCGCGGCTGGCCGGCAAGGGCGCGCCGCCGGCCAACTGACCGGCGCGGATCAGTTCGCGCAATAAGCGGTACAGCTGGCGAGCCAGGCTTTCCGCGCCTTGACGTTGCAGCCGCTGGCGCAGGAAATCGATCAACCACTCGGTGGACAAAGTGGTTCCTCCATATTTTGCATGGTGGCACTGTTTGGGGTATGACTTGTCGCTTAGGCTAACAGCATTTACAAGGCCACAGGAGAAAAAAATGTTGAGTCAGCTGGATTTTTACGCCGCCAAGCTGGCGTACGAGATGGACGCCGCCGATGTCTGGAGTGCTTTGCAAGCCGGAGAAAAATTGGTGTTGATCGACGCGCGCGCGGAAGAGGCCTTCCTTAAGGAAACCCTGCCCGGCGCCGTGTCCGTGCCGCATAGAACCATGGACGAGGCAAGCACCGCGCATTTGCCCAGGGATGCGGTTCTGGTGTCGTTCTGCGATGGCATCGGTTGCAATGCGTCGACCAAAGGGGCCTTGAAACTGGCGCGTCTTGGTTTCAATGTGCGCGAATTGCAGGGCGGCCTGGATTGGTGGGTGCGCGACGGCTATGCAACCACGGCGCGAGCTGGCGTCTCCGTGTCCTGCGCATGCTGAAGGGGAAGGGGATGATTGAGGCGAGCATGGCGTCGGCGGGCACGGTCAACGCCTTGGGCCAGGCGGTGGGGCTGCCGGTGTCGGAGTGGCGCGAGGCGGCCTGGCCGCCTAAGACGGATCTGCGGGGGAAGTTCTGCCGGCTGGAACCGCTGCAGGCCGAGCGGCACGGCCCAGGCCTGTTCGCGTCGATGGGCGCGGACGCGGAGGGGCGCAACTGGACTTATCTGAGCTATGGCCCGTTTGCCGCTTACGCTGACTTCTCTGATTGGCTGGCCGAGCAGCAACGGCAGCGTGATCCGCACTTTTACGCGATTGTGGACGCTGTCAGCGGGGAGGCGCTGGGCGTAGCCGCCTATTTGCGCATTGACCCGAAGATGGGCTGCATCGAGGTGGGGCATCTGAATTTCTCTCCCTTGCTGCAGCGCAGGCCGGCGGCGACGGAAGCGATGTATCTATTGATGCGTCAGGCCTTCGCGCTGGGTTATCGCCGTTATGAATGGAAATGCGACGCCTTGAACCAGCCTTCACAGCGGGCGGCGCTAAGGCTGGGTTTCCGCTTCGAGGGTCTGTTCCGGCAGGCCATGGTTTACAAGGGGCGTAATCGCGATACCGCCTGGTTTTCCGTCCTGGATCATGAGTGGCCGGCATTGCGGCAGGGCTTCGAGAACTGGTTGTCCGCTGACAATTTCGACGCGGCGGGCGGGCAGCGTCAAACATTGGAGCAATGGAGGGGAGAGGATTGATTTGGCCAGCGGACTTCAAGCCGCCACGCTAGGCAGGTACAATGAGTATTTGATTTATTGAATAGATTCGCTTGCCAGATGAAATCCCTGCCGCGTAATGCCCGCATCAAGGGCGAGCCGTTTTTGCCCAACCGCTTCATTTTTGGTGATGCCGTTGACGATCAGGGCCTGGAAGGTTCCGAGTACCTGATTCACACCGAAGCGCCGGCTTTTGTTTGCCGTTTGCTTGGCGATGACGACACGGACTTTCCCGGACGCGATCGCGAAGGTCTGACTAGCGCCATGCTGTTCGACGAAGCGGACAATGTGACGGTCTATGTCTGCAATCTGCGTCTGCGTTTATTCGACTTCAACTTCAGCAATGAAGACGAAATGCCGACCGTGGGTCAGTTGCAGGCGATCTGCGACGAAGCGATGCAAGCTTATCAGCGTCTGCACAAGGCCTATGCCGACCGCGAGGCCGCGGGTCCGGTTCCGCGCGAGATGCGTACCGGCCCTACCGAGCCGCTGCCTCCGGCGGAGCGCGGTCGAGCGGTGAAGCAATTGGTGGAGCTGGCGCGCCGCGCGGTGGATCAGCCTATGGAGCGCGCGCAGCTGGCAGGCGAGGTGCAGATGGCGCTGGCGGCCGGCGACCAGGCCGTGTTCACCGAGTCGCAACTGGCGCTGTTGTCCCAACCGGCCGCGCGTCAGTTGCTGGTCAATTGCGCGCGCGACGCAATCGCTTTCCCCGAGGTGATGCGCAAGGATGGCTCGGTGGTGTCGTTCGAACTCTGGGCCTTGCCGTTCGCGTTTTCACGCGCCCAGGGCGGCGTGTGGTGGCATTTCCCTCAGCTGGAGCGGCTGGAAGTGGCGCTGGCGGATGCACTGGAGGTGCCGGAGCAGTCGATACTGTGGATTTCGCCCACCTTGTTCTCTCTGGAGATGCTGAACGAACGCGCCTGCCAAGACCTGGTGCAGTTGGCGCCGGTGATGGATGCGGGTTGCGATTTCGCGCCGCTGGATCCGGACTCCTCGCGCGCCACATACGAGGCGGCGCGCAAGACCAACGAGCCGCAACTGGTGCTGGCCTGGATTCCCTTCTTGGTGGAGCGCGGGGCTTTGCCGCCGGAGCAGGCGCGCCGTTTGGCGCGCAAGGCGCTGGATGCGGCGATGCCGCTGGTACAGCAGGCGGTGGGCGCCGAGATGGAATACGGCGAGGCCGAGCTGTTCGCGCCCTTGCCCTGGTGGGAGGCGGTGCAGACCGGTGTGCGAGCCTGGAACCGCAAGCGCCTGGGTGTGACCGCGGCCTTGCTGGCCGCGAGCGCGGGCGGGGTGCAAGAGCTGGAGGCTGTTGCGGAATATCAGCCGGAAATGCAGGGCTACGAAGTGGGCTTCCGCCTGCGCGGCCGAGAGGAAGTGGCGGCGCACGCGCCGTGGCTGGTGACGCCGGATGTGGCGCCTGAGCGCGACGAGGCCTGGCGGGATCTGGCTGAATGCCTGAAAGAGGCAGGGATTCCCCTGTCGGAGACCTTGGCCAAGTTCCACTAAGAGCGGCTAACAAAATTCCTGATGCTGCGTTGCGCCGACTTGCCGTACTCAAGTGCTGCCTGCGTCGGCGCGCCTTGCCTCAGCCGTGAAACTGATTTTTGTTAGCCGTACCTGTTCAATGTGTGCTGCGCTTCGGCGATGCGGCCTTGGAAGCTTCTTCAGAATGCTTGTGTACCGTGTGTACATTCCGCTTCTTCAGCGCTTGCTCTTGCTCGCGAGATTTTGAACAGGTTCTAAGCGCAGCGGTTGCGGCAATAAAAAACGGGCTGGATATCCAGCCCGTTTCGCATTGGCGGGGCGCTTTACTGGTCGATGCCGCCTAGCAGTACGTATTTGATTTCCAGATAGTCCTCGATGCCGTACTTGGAGCCTTCACGCCCCAGGCCGGATTGCTTGACGCCGCCGAAGGGCGCGGCCTCGTTGGACAGAATGCCGGTGTTGACCGCCACCATGCCGTATTCCAGACCTTCTGACACGCGGAAAATGCGGCCGATATCGCGGGCGTAGAAGTAGCTGGCCAGGCCGAACTCGGTGTCGTTGGCCATCCGGATCGCCTCTTCTTCGGAATGGAAGCGGAACAGCGGCGCCAGCGGTCCGAAGGTTTCCTCCTTGGCCACCTTCATTCGCGGCGTAACGTCGGTGATTACCGTCGGTTCGAAGAAGCTGTGACCCAGCGCGTGGCGCTTGCCGCCTGCCACCAGTCTGCCGCCCTTGGCCAGCGCGTCGGCGATGTGTTCTTCCACTTTGGCCACTGCGTTCATGTCTATCATCGGGCCTTGGGTGACGCCAGGCTCCAGGCCGTTGCCCACTTTGAGCTTGGCCACCGCGGCGGCGAACTTCTCTGCGAATGCGTCGTAGACGCCATCCTGCACCAGCAGACGGTTGGCGCAGACGCAGGTCTGGCCGGCGTTGCGGTATTTAGAGATGATGGCGCCTTCCACCGCGGCGTCGAGGTCGGCGTCGTCGAATACGATGAAAGGCGCGTTGCCGCCTAATTCCATCGACACTTTTTTGACGGTGTCCGCGCATTGAGCGATCAGCTTGCGGCCCACTTCGGTGGAGCCGGTGAAGGAGAATTTCTTTACCAAGTCGCTGCCGGTCAGCACCGCGCCGATTTCGCTGGAGCCGCCGGTGAGCACCGAGAACACGCCGGCGGGAATGCCCGCGCGTTCGGCAAGCACGGCCAGGGCCAGGGCCGAGAGCGGGGTCTGACTGGCCGGGCGCACCACCATTGGGCAGCCGGCGGCCAGCGCCGGGGCCGCTTTGCGCGTGATCATCGCATTGGGGAAGTTCCATGGCGTGATCGCTGCGGTGACGCCGATCGCTTCCTTGTTGACCAGGATGCGCTTGTCGGCGCCGGGAGAGGGGATGGTGTCGCCGTACAGGCGCTTGGCTTCTTCAGCGTACCACTCGATATAGGACGCGCCGTAGGCGATTTCGCCCTTGGCTTCCGAGAACGGCTTGCCCTGTTCGCTGGTGAGGATGACCGCCAGGTCGTCCTGATTCGCCATCACCAGATCGAACCAACGGCGCAGCAGGGCGGCGCGTTCTTTCGCCGGCTTGCGTTTCCAGAGAAGGAAGGCTTCAGCCGCGCCGGCCACGGCGCGCTCGGCCTCGGCCTTGCCCATTTTGGGCACGCTGGCGATAGTTTCGCCGGTGGCGGGGTTAGTGACGGGAATGGTTTCGCCGTTGTCGGCGTCTAGCCAGGCGCCGTTCACATAGCACTGCTGCTTCAGCAGCGCGGGGTCTTTCAAATTCAACATGGGTTCTCCAACGCAGAGATGTCGGACTAGGCCCGCGCCGGCGGCGCGGGCCCGGCGCGGCCTTTAAGCTTTGAGCGCGGCTTCCAGCTTGGCCAGGGCTTCTTCGAACACCGCGTCTTCTATGGTCAGCGGGAACAGGAAGCGCACCACATTGGCGTAGACGCCGCAGGTCAGCAGGATCAGGCCGGATTCCAAGGCCTTGGTCTGCACTTTCTTGGCGAAGTCCGGGTCGGGTTGCGGGCTGCCGGGCTGATTGAACTCCACCGCCAGCATCGCGCCCAGCCCGCGGACCTCGGCGATCTGCGGCACCGCGCTCTTCAGGCCGTGCAGTTTTTCCTTCAGCAGCTCGCCCAGGCGGTTGGCGCGGTCCAGCAGCTTTTCTTCGGCGATGACGTCGATCACCGCCAGCGCCGCGGCCACCGCCAGCGGGTTGCCGGCATAGGTCCCGCCCAGGCCGCCGGGGGCGGGAGCATCCATCAGCTCGGCCCGGCCGGTCAGCGCGGACAGCGGGAAACCGCCGGCCAGCGATTTGGCCATGGTGATCAGGTCGGCCTGCACCGGATAGTGCTCCATCGCGAACAGCTTGCCGGTGCGGGCGAAACCGGACTGCACTTCGTCGGCGATCAGCAGGATGCCGTGCTCGTCGCAAATCTTGCGCAGCCGGACCACCCACTCGCTGGGCGCGACGTAGAAACCGCCTTCGCCTTGCACCGGCTCAAAGATGATGGCGGCGACGCGTTTGGGGTCGACGTCGTACTTGAACAGCTTTTCCAGCCCGTTCAGGGAGTCTTCCACGGACACGCCGTGCAGCGCGTTGGGATAGGGAGCGTGATAGACGTCGCTGGGGAAGGGGCCGAAGCCCACTTTGTACGGGACCACCTTGCCGGTCAGCGCCATGCCCAGCAGGGTGCGGCCATGGAAGGCCCCGCCGAAGGCGATCACCCCGGCGCGGCCGGTGGCGGCGCGCGCCACTTTCACCGCGTTTTCCACTGCTTCGGCGCCGGTGGTGAACAGCGCGGTTTTCTTCGCGTGCTGGCCCGGCGTCAGTTGGTTCAGCCGCTCGGCAAGACGGATATAGGATTCGTAAGGGACAACTTGATAGCAGGTGTGACTGAACCGGGACAGCTGTTCGGCGACCGCGGCCTGTACTTTGTTATGCAGATGGCCGGTATTCAATACGCCAATGCCGCCGGCGAAATCGATATAGCGTTTACCGTCGGTATCCCAGACTTCGGCATTCTTGGCGCGCTCGGCAAAGAAGCCGCACATCACGCCCACGCCGCGCGGGGTGGCGTCGGCCTTGCGTTGCATCAAATCCTTATTGCTCATCTGCTATCTCCTCGACGTTGTGCGGCCGGCGCCGCGTATGGCGGGCCGCCGCGAATCGGTGTCGGAGCGATGCCGGTCTATCGTGGCGCCGGCTGGCCGCTCCGTGGCTTGGCTTTCATTATTCTTGTCTGACCGTCTCAGCACCTGTTTACGATCTGTTGCGCGTTGGCGGAATAGTTTAGACAAGGGCGTTAAAAACGGTTTCGAAATGCGTACATTCCGCTCTCTTAGCCGCAATGCCTTGTCTCGCCCACGCTCGCGATATCGTAAGCACGTTCTCAGGCATTCTATGTTTGTGTTTAGCAAAAAGCTACACGCGCACTAAAAAATTAAACACCTGTTGCGCGGATGCCAGCGGAGGAGCGTGGAAGGGGCGGGGAGACGGCGGCCATGCCTGTTGGCATGGCTGCGGAGAACCTAAGCCAAGGCGCGCCGACGCAGGCAGTACTTGAGTACGGCAAGTCGGCGCGCAGCATCAGGGGTTTGTTAGCCACTCTTAGCGGGGGTTAACGGCGGATGACGGCGTTGAGCTTGCTCAGTACCTCGCTATCCAATTGGCCGGCGGCCTGGGACAGCGACAGCCGCGCGATCAGATACTCATACTTGGCGGTGGCCAGGCTGGTGAGCGTCGAGTAGTAAGCCTGTTCGGCTTGCAGCAGGTCGATATTGGTGCGGATGCCCACTTCCTTGCCCAGGCGGGTGGACTCCACCTTGCTCTTGGCGGAGATCAGCAATTGCTCCTGAGCGCGCACCAGAGCCGCGCCGTTTGTAACGCCCAGGAAGGTGCGGCGCACGTCTTCGCGCACTTGGCGGCGGACGGCTTCCAGCTTGTCTTTGGCGGACTCCTGCTGCGCCGCCGCCTCGCGCACTTGCGAGTTGATGCCGCCGCCGGCGAACAAGGGCAGGGTGATGCCGACGCCTATGCTGCTGCCGCGGGTGTGGGGCTGCTGCATCGGGGCGCGGGTCTGGGTATCGCTGTAGCCGGCGGTCAGGCTGATCACCGGCAGGTGGCCGCCTTTTTTCTCGGTGACGTTCTTGCCGGCGATTTCCAGCGTTTGCTCGGCGGCCTTGATGCTCAGGCTGTTGCGCAGGGCGATCCCGATCCAGGCTTCCAGGGTAGCCGGCGTCGGCAGTTCCAGCGGCAGCTTGTCCAACACCGGTTGAATGGTTTTGGGGTCCAGCCCGGTGATGCGGCGCAGATTGTTCTCCGCCAATTCCAGGCTGTTGATCGCCTTGATTTCCTGTGCCACCGCGCCGTCGTAGCCGGCTTGGGCTTCGTGGGTGTCGGTGATGGTGGCGGTGCCCACTTCGAAGGCGGTCTTGGCTTGTTCCAATTGTTGCTGGAACGTTTTCTTGCTGGCGCTGGTGGCGGACAGGGTGTCCTTGGCCAGCAGCACGTTGAAATAAGCTTGGGAGGTATCCAGGATCAGCTGTTGTTCAGCTGCGCCGTAGCTGGTTTCCGCTTGCTGAGTGGCCAGCTTGCCTTTTTGGTAGCCGGTGTATTTGCTGACATCGAACAGCGGCTGTTGCAAGTTGACGCCGTAGGTGGTGGAGTCGTAACCGCCTTGGCCCGCGGGTGCGATTGGATTGGTGTAATTGTAATTGGCGGTGGCGCCCACCTGGGGCATCAGCAGGGCGCGGCCTTGCGTCGCTTTTTCCCGGCCGGCGTCGAGGTCGGAGCGCGCGGCGGCGAAGTCGGCGTTGTAGTCGCGGGCGGCGCGCCAGGCTTCAACCAGGTCGAAGGCGTGGGCCGGCAGGGCGAAACCCAGCAGCAACAGGCTGCCCAGCAGGGGCAATCGGAATCGGGTCTTGTTCATTTGTGTTTATATGCTCGGTTTGTTTTGTCTTGTCGCGCGGCAAGGGGCCGTCAGGCCTGGGGCCGCCGTACCTTGAACCATTGCGCGTACAGCGCCGGCAGGAACAGCAGGGTCAGTACCGTGGCCACCAGCAGCCCGCCCATGATGGCCACGGCCATCGGTCCCCAGAACGTGCTGCGGCTCAGTGGGATCATCGCCAGGATGGCCGCCAATGCCGTCAGCATGATAGGCCTAAAACGTCTAATTGTGGAGCCGACAATAGCGTGCCAGGGATCGATGCCGTCGCGAATGTCGTGTTCGATCTGGTCAACTAGAATAACCGAGTTGCGCATGATCATGCCGGACAGCGCGATGACCCCCAGCATGGCGACGAAGCCGAACGGCGCGCTGAAAGCGATCAGGGTCAGCGTCACGCCTATCATGCCCAGCGGCGCGGTCAGCAGCACCATGATGCTGCGCTGCACGCTGTGCAGCTGCAACATCAGCAGGGTTACCACCACCACCAGCATCAACGGCGCCACCGCCGCAATGGCTTTTTGCGATTTGGCGCTGGATTCCATGCTGCCGCCGGTTTCGATGTGATAGCCCAGCGGCAGCGTCTGCTCCAGCGCTTGCATCTTGGGCAGCAACTGCCGGGAGATGTCCGCGCCCTGGGCGCCTTCCGCCGGATCCGCGCTCACCGTGATGGCGGGCAGGCGGTTGCGCCGCCAGATGATGCTTTCTTCCGGCTGATATTCGATGTGTCCGATCTGCGATACCGGCACAAAGCGGCCGCTGCCGGTTTGTATCATCAAGTTGCCGAGGCCGGCGACATTCTTGCGTTCGTCCGGATTGAGCCGCGCGACGATGGCGATGGCCTGGTCGCCTTCGCGGAAGCTGGTCACGGTGGCACCGGAAATCAGCATCTGCAATTGCTGCGACAATTGCTGAGAGGACAGGCCGAGCGCGCGCGCCTTGTCCTGATCAATGCGGATGCGCAGGGCCTTCACCTGCTCGCCCCAGTTGATGTTGACCTGGCGGGTGGACGGATGCGCACGCATCAGCGCTTCCACCTGGGCGGCGATGGCGCGCACCTTGACGTGGTCCTCGCCCATCACCCGGAATTGCACCGCGTAGCCCACCGGCGGACCGTTCTCCAGCCGGGTCACCCGGCCGCGGACATTGGGGAAGTCGTTGTCGAATAGCTTTTCCAGCCGTTTCTTCACGTCTTCGCGCACATGTTCGTCCCGGGTCATCAACATCAGCTGCGCGTAGTTCAAGTGTTGCAGCTGCTGATCCAGCGGCAGATAGAAACGCGGGCTGCCGCTGCCCACGTAGCTGGTGACGCTGACGATGTCCGGGTCGCGTTTGAGCAGGGCCTCCAGTTTTTCTACTTCGCGTTCGGTGGCCTGATGGCTGGCGCCGCGCGGCAGCCACATGTCCACCATTAGTTCGGGTCTGTTGGACGAGGGGAAGAACTGTTGAGCCACCAGCAGCTTGAAGGCGAGCAGGGACAGCACGAAGGCGGCCAGAGTCAGCGCGATCACGGTCTTGCGACGTTCCAGGCACCATTCCACCACTTGTCGGAAGCGGCGGTAGAACGGTTTGTCGTAAACATCGTGCGCCTCGTGGTGCTGGAGGTTTTCCGGCAACAGCTTGTAGCCCAGGTAGGGGGTGAACACCACCGCGACGATCCAGGACAGCACCAGCGCGATGCCGACCACGGCGAACAGGCTGAACACGTATTCGCCGGCGTTGGACTTGGCGATGCCCACGGGCAGGAAAGTGGCGGCGGTGATCAGGGTGCCGGTCAGCATGGGGAAGGCGGTGCTGGTGTAGGCGAAGGTGGCGGCCTGAAACTTGCTCCAGCCTTGTTCCAGCTTCAGTGCCATCATTTCCACCGCGATGATGGCATCGTCCACCAGCAGCCCCAGAGCGATGATCAAGGAACCCAGCGAGATACGCTGCAGGTCGATATTGAAGAAATACATGGCCAGAAAAGTCATCGCCAGCACCAGCGGTATGGACAGCGCCACCACGATGCCGGTGCGCAGGCCCAGGCTGAAGAAGCTGACGGCCAGCACGATGACCACGGCCTCCACCAGCGAACGCATGAATTCGCCAACCGCGTTCTTGACCACCTTGGGCTGGTCGGAAACCGAATGGATTTCCAGGCCCACCGGCATTTTGGACTGGATCTGCAGCATGGCGGCATCCAGGTTTTTGCCTAGGCGCAGCACGTCGCCGCCGCCCTTCATGGTGATGGCCATGCCCAGTACCGGCTTGCCGTTGAAGCGCATGGTGCTTAGAGGCGGATCAATGTAGCCGCGTTTGACCGAGGCGATGTCGCCCAAGCGAAAGGTTTTGCCGTTGACGGTGACCGGAGTGGCGGCGATGGCCTCCACGCTGGCGTAGTTGCCGGTGGGGCGGACCCAGATGCGGTCGCTGGCGGTTTCGAACACGCCGGACGGCGTCATCGCGTTTTGTTGTTGCAAGGCTTTCCAGATTGCGCCGGTATCCAGCCCCAGCGAAGCCAGCTTGGCGGTGGACAGGTCCACGTAGACGCGTTGCTCCTGCACGCCCAGCAGGCTGACCTTGGCCACGTCCGGCACGCGCAGGATCTCGCGCTTGGCGTCCTCCAGGTATTGGCGCACTTCCTCGTAGCTGAAGCCGTCGCCGGCGAAGGCGTAGATGTTGCCGAAGGTATCGCCGAACTCGTCGTTGAAGAACGGTCCCTGGACTTCCGCGGGCAGGGTGGCGCGGATATCGCCTATCTTCTTGCGCACCTGGTACCACAGTTGCTGCACGTTCTTGGGCGGCACGTCTTCGCGCACCGAAATCAGCAGCAGGCTCTCGCCCGGTTTGGTATAGCTTTGGACGTAGTCAATCTCGCCCATCTCCTGCAGCTTTTCCTCCAGCTTGTTGGTGACCTGCTGTTCCATCTCCAATGTGCCGGCGCCGGGCCAGTAAGCTTGCACCAGCATGGCCTTGAAGGTGAATTCCGGGTCTTCCTTCTGGCCCAGCTGGGTGTAGGCCCAGACTCCGGCCAGCATCAGCATCACCATCAGGTAGCGCACCAAGGACTGGTGACGCAGCGCCCATTCCGAGAGATTCAGTTTTTTCATGACCGTCTCAGTGCTCCAACAGTTTCACGGCCTGGCCGTCGCGCAGCAGGTGGATGCCGGCGGTGACGATTTTGTCGCCAGGCCGCACGCCCTGGGACAGGGTGGCGGAGTCGGCGTCCACGCGGCTGACCGTCACCGCGCGGCGAGCGACCTTGCCGTTGGGGGCGATCAGCCAGACATAGTGCTTGCCCTGTTCGTCCAGCAAGGCGGTCAGCGGCAGGCGCATCTGCGCGTCCGCGGCGTTAGGCAAGGCGACGCTGGCGGTCATTCCCAATTGCAGGCGGCTGGAGTCGCCGCTGATGGCGACGCGCGCGGCGTAAGTGCGGGTAGCGGGATCGGCGTCGGCCGCCAGCTCGCGCAGCGTGCCCGACATCGGCGCGCCGCCGTTCCATAGAGTCACCAGGAATTGGCCGGCGCGGCGTACCTTGTCCAGTGCGTTCTCCGGCACTTGGACCGCGACCTCGCGCGCGCCGTCCTGCGACAGTCTAGCCATGGCCTGGCCGGCGGCCACCACCAGGCCGGGCTCGGCGACCATCTGGCTCAGCACGCCGTCGGCGTCCGCCACCAAGCTGGTGTAGCCGGTTTGATTGCGGCTAGCGGCGAGCTGCGCCTTGGCTTGATCCACCTTGGCTCGGGCGGCGTTGACCGCGTTCTGTTGCCCGTCCACCTGCGCCTGGCTGACGAACTGCTTGGCTAGCAGTTCGCGGTAGCGTTTCAGGTTCAGCTCTTGTTGGCCCAGGTCGGATTGCGCGGCGGCCAACTGAGCTTGTTTGGCCGACAGGTCCAGCGCGTAGTCGCTGGGGTCCAGCCGAGCCAGCACCTGACCTTTTTTTACCCGGTCGCCGCTATTGGCCAGCTTGGCCACCACTTTGCCGGCCACGCGGAAGGCCAGATTGGTCTCGTGACGGGCGCGGATTTCGCCGGAGTAGCTATCGCCTTGTTGCTGGGCGGTGGCGCCCGCCACCACGTAACGGACGGGGCGAGGCGCTTCCGGAGGCGCCTCCGGTTTGCCGCAGGCGGCGAGGGTCAGACTGACGATGCCTAGCCAGAGGCAGTGAGCGGCAGTTTTCATGTCAATTCTCGTAGGTTGGATTCTTCAGGCCTTGCAGCACCAACTGCAAGGCTTCGCTCAGGTGCGCGCGGGAGTATTGATGCGAGTAGCCGCAGACATCGGGCACCACCTTGGCGAAGGAGTGGGCCCAGGTCATCGCCATCACCAGGGGGGCCAGCAGAGCGTCGCTGCTGCTGGCGATGGGCAGGACGCGGAATTCGCCGCTGTCCATGCCGCGGCGCAGGATGTGCTCGATCATGCTCAAACAGGGGGAAATCACTTCCGTGGTGTAGAAGCGCGCCAGTTCCGGGAAATTGGTGGCTTCGGCTATGGCCAGCTTGCACAGGCCGGCGGCCGGCGTGGCGCCCACTTCATCCCACCACTTGAGCAGGAGGATTTGTAGCAGCTCGCCCACCGGTCCCGTGTGTTGCTGTTCTAGTTCGACGAAGGCGCTGAGCCGGCTGGATAGATGGTGGCGCACCATGGCTTTGAAGATCTCTTCCTTATTTTGGAAGTACAGATAAGGCGTGCCCTTGGTCACGCCGGCGGCGCGGGCGATGTCTTCCATCTTGGTGGCGCTGAAGCCTCTTTCTACGAACAGGGTCAGCGCGGCGTCCAGGATTTCGCTGGGGCGGGCGTCTTTTTTGCGCTGCCAGCGTGAGGCGGGGACTTGTGCCATTGGGATATAGATGAATATCGGTTCATTAATGAGTTGGAATGTATTGCAGAATGCCGTTGTTCTGCAATTAATAAATTACAGTTCATTAACCGGCTTGATTAAAATGCAACAGATCAGACCATCAGGTCAGAACCGTCATATCGCCGGCCCGGCAACGGCCCGGCGCAACCATGGAGAACGCCGTGCCGACCGATGCAGCAGAAAAAGCCCTGATTCTTGCCGAAGCCCTGCCCTATATCCGCCGTTTCGCCGGCAAGACCCTTGTCATCAAGTACGGCGGCAACGCCATGACCGACGCGGCTTTGAAAGAGGGTTTCGCCAAGGACGTGGTTTTGCTCAAGCTGGTGGGCATCAACCCGGTAGTGGTGCATGGAGGCGGCCCGCAGATCAACGAACTGTTGAACCGCGTAGGCAAGCAAGGCGAGTTCATTCAGGGCATGCGCGTGACCGACTCGGACACCATGGATTTGGTGGAAATGGTGCTGGGCGGCCTGGTGAACAAGGAAATCGTCTCGCTGATCAACAAGCACGGCGGCAAGGCCGTTGGCCTGACCGGCAAGGACGGCCACTTCATCCGCGCCAGCAAGATGTATCTGAAATCCGAAACCGACGACGAGATCGACATCGGCCAGGTGGGTGAAATCTCCGGCATCGATCCGTCGCTGGTGTCTTTGCTGGACAGCCAGGATTTCATCCCGGTGGTGGCGCCCATAGGCGTCGGCGAAGACGGCGAAGCCTACAATATCAACGCCGACCTGGTAGCCGGCAAGCTGGCGGAGACTCTGAGCGCGGAAAAGCTGGTGTTGATGACCAATACCCCGGGCGTGCTGGACAAGAACGGCAAGCTGTTGACCGGCTTGTCCGCGCAGCAAGTGGACGGCTTGTTCGCCGACGGCACCATACATGGCGGCATGCTGCCCAAGATCAGCTCGGCGCTGGACGCGGCGCGCAACGGCGTCAACGCGGTGCACATCATCGATGGCCGCGTGCCGCACGCGCTGTTGCTGGAGATCCTGACCGACGCGGGCGTCGGCACCATGATCCGGGCCTGACGAGCCGCGAGGTCTCGACCTGGGGATGGCCGGCAGGCTTGCGTGCTTACCGAGGCGCCGCAGCCTGCGCTATAGTGGATTGGTAGGCGCTCGTCCGCGTCGTCTGGCGGTGGGAGAGGGCCACGGGAACGGCCGGATTGCCGGTTTGAAAGGGGACATGCATGCAAACGGTAAGACAGTTGTTGGACAGCAAGCCAAACCGCGCCTTGGTCTATGTGAACCCGGAGAGCACGGTGTTCCAGGCTTTGCAGGTGATGGCGGAAAACGACATTGGAGCGGTGCTGGTGATGGAGGAGGGCGGCATCGTCGGCATCTTCTCCGAGCGCGATTACGCGCGGCGCATCGTATTACAGGGACGCACTTCCGCCGGCACCAAGGTGCGCGACATCATGACCAGCCGCGTGGTCTACGTGACGCCCAGCCAGACGCTGGACGACTGTATGGGCCTGATGACGGAAAAGCGCATACGCCACCTGCCGGTGCTGGAAGGCAGCGATGTGATGGGCATGTTGTCCATTGGCGACTTGGTCCGCGCCACCATCGAGGAGCAGGAGCAGGTGATCAATCACCTGGTCCATTACATCCAGTCCGCTTGAACCCGGCGAACGGTCTCGCGCGCTTAGAACGTGTTTACGATCTCGCGAGCTAAGGCGGGACAAGGCGAAAACGGCTGAGAAAGCGGAGTGTACACACGGTACATGAGCATTTCGAAGCCGTACTCACCGTGCAACGCTCCACGACGCACAGCCAATCGTAAACAGGTTCTTAGCCCAGCGGTGCCAGCCGCTGACGCAAGGCCTTCAAGGCCGGCGCGATGCGTTCGCGCATCGCGCTTTCGTGCAAGGCGAAGGCCGGGCCGCTGGCGTTCAGCGCCATCGCCGGCTGGCCGGGCACGGCCAAGTGCACGCCCACCGCCATCACATCCGGTTCGTACTCTCCAAAGGACGCGGAATAGCCTTGGTGCAGATAGTCTTGGCGGGCCTCCTCCAAGCGCGTGCTGATTTCCCCCCATTCCGCGCCGTAGCGCGCGGCCAGCACCGGCTGCAGCTTGAGTTGCTCAGTCTCCGGCAAGCCGGCGTAATAAGCGCGGCCTATGGCGGTGGTGGCCAGCGGTACCCGAGAGCCCACGGTCAGCTGCACCGAGATGCGCGCCGGGCTGCGGCAGGTCTCCAGATAGACCATATCGCTGCCGTCGCGCAGCGCCAGGCTGATGGACATGCCCTGTTCCAGCGCGAACTCGCGCATCAGCGGTCCGGCGATCTGGCGGATGTCGTAGCTGGCCAGGACAGTGGAGCCCAAAGCCAGCACAGCCAGCCCTAGCCGGTAGTGGCCGCTGGCCTCGTCCTGGGCCAGATAGCCCAGCCGGGTTAAGGTGTAGCTCAAACGCGACACTGTTGATTTGGGCAGGCCGGTGCGTTTGGCCAGCTCCTGGTTGGACAGCGCCAGCTCGCCAGGGCGAAACGCCGCCAGTACTTCCAGCCCGCGCGCCAGCGCGGTGACGAACAACCGGTCCTTATCTGTTTCCAAATCCATTGCATCCATCTTGTTTGGTGAGCCTCCGCTTGGGTTGCGCGCTGCGGGCGGGCGTCGAGTTTCGCAAAAACGCTTTACATCCGTCCAGACGGCGATTAGTCTATTCTGCAATGTGAAACCAAATTCCGCAATGCGGAACAAGTTAACGCGGAGACAGAACTTATGGCAGCCCCTTCCAGTCGCGCGCCGTTCAGTTGGGACGATCCTTTGCTTTTGGCGGAATGCCTGAGCGAAGAAGAACGCATGGTGCAGCAGAGCGCCCATGACTACTGTCAGGACAAGCTGTTTCCGCGGGTGTTGAGCGCCAACCGCGAAGAACGCTTCGACCGCGAAATCATCAACGAGATGGGCGAGCTCGGCCTGCTGGGTTGCACTATCGAAGGTTATGGCTGCGCAGGCCTCAGCCACGTGGCCTACGGCCTGGTGGCGCGCGAGGTGGAGCGGGTGGATTCCGGCTATCGTTCGGCGATGAGCGTGCAATCCAGCCTGGTGATGCACCCGATCTGGGCTTACGGCTCGGACGCGCAGAAAGACAAATACCTGCCGCGATTGGCCAGCGGCGAATGGCTGGGCTGTTTTGGCCTGACCGAGCCAGACTCCGGCTCGGACCCGGCCAGCATGAAGACGCGGGCGCGCAAAGTGGATGGCGGCTATCTGCTCAACGGCAGCAAGATGTGGATCACCAACAGTCCGCAGGCCGATGTGTTTGTGGTTTGGGCCAAGGACGACGAGGACGAAATCCGCGGCTTCGTGTTGGAAAAAGGCATGGCGGGTCTATCCGCGCCCAAGATCCACGGCAAGTTTTCGCTGCGCGCCTCCATCACCGGCGAGATCGTGATGGACGATGTGCTGGTGCCGGAAGACGCCATCCTGCCGGGCGTCAAGGGCTTGAAAGGGCCGTTTGGCTGCCTGAACAAGGCGCGCTACGGCATCGCCTGGGGGGCGCTGGGCGCCGCCGAATTCTGCTGGCACGCGGCGCGTCAGTACACGCTGGACCGCAAGCAGTTTGGCCGCCCGCTGGCCGCCAACCAACTGATCCAGCTGAAGCTGGCCAATATGCAGACTGAAATCGCGCTGGGCCTGCACGCCGCGCTGCGCGTGGGACGTTTGATGGACGAGGGCAAGGCCGCGCCGGAAATGATCTCGCTGATCAAGCGCAACAACTGCGGCAAGGCGCTGGACATCGCCCGGCTGTCGCGCGACATGCATGGCGGCAACGGCATCGCCGACGAATTCCACGTAATCCGCCATGTGATGAATCTGGAGGCGGTCAACACTTACGAAGGCACGCACGATGTGCATGCCTTGATTCTGGGCCGAGCCCAGACCGGTATTCAGGCGTTCGCCTGATAAGCCGGCGCGGCCGGGAGGCCGGCCGCGCCGTTATTCCTGTCTGTCCTTGGAGGCCCGGCTTGCCGGGCCGCTTTTTTTCGATGGACCGATGTATCGGGAGACGCAGATGACGGGCGCGCTGGAAGGCATCAAGGTATTGGATTTGTCCAGGGTATTGGCCGGGCCGTGGACCGGCCAGTTGCTGGCCGATCTGGGCGCGGAAGTGATCAAGGTGGAGCGCCCGGGCTGCGGCGACGATACCCGGCAATGGGCGCCACCCAGCCTGCCGGACGGCACCGCCGCCTATTTTCTGTGCGCCAACCGCGGCAAGAAATCGCTGACCGTGGACATCGCCAAGCCGGAGGGGCAGGAGATCGTCCGCCGGCTGGCCGCCGACGCCGACGTGCTGATCGAAAACTACAAGGTGGGCGGGCTGGCCAAGTACGGGCTGGACTACGCCAGCCTGGCCGAACTCAACCCGCGGCTGGTGTACTGCTCGGTCACCGGCTTCGGTCAGGACGGACCGTACGCGCAGATGGCCGGCTACGACTACATCGTGCAGGGCATGTCCGGGTTGATGAGCATTACCGGTCCGGCCGACGGCGAACCCCACAAGGTGGGGGTGGCGGTCACCGATCTGTTCACCGGGCTCTACGCCGCCAACGCGATTCAGGCCGCCTTGTGGGCGAGGCAAGGCAGCGGCCGCGGTCAGCATATCGACATGGCTTTGTTCGACTGCGCGCTGGCGATGCTGGCCAACGTCAACATGAACTGGCTGGTGGGCGGCGGGGTGCCGCCGCGCCTGGGCAACGCCCATCCCAATATCGTGCCCTATCAGGTGTTCAAGTGCGCCGGCGACGGCCACTTCATCCTGGCCTGCGGCAACGACCGGCAGTTCCGCTCGGTGTGCGAACTGATTGGCCGCCCGGAATTGGCCGACGATCCCCGCTTCGCCAGCAATCCGCAGCGCGTCGCGCACCGGGACGTGTTGGTGCCCTTCTTGACCGCCGGCTTCTTGGCCCAGCCGCGCGATGCCTGGCTGGCGCAACTGGACCAGGCGGGCGTCCCCTGCGGGCCGATCAACACCGTGGACGAGGCCTTCGCCGACCCGCAAATCCGGCACCGGCGGATGCAGATTGAACTGCCGGGTTTGGACGGCGAGGCGGTGCCTCTGGTGGCCTGCCCGATCAAACTGTCGGACACGCCGCCTCAATATCGCGACGCGCCGCCCCGGCTGGGGCAGCACACCGACGCCTTGCTGGAGCAGGCCGGTTACGACGCCGAGGCTATCGCCCGTTTGCGCGGCGCGGGCGTGATCTGATGCATTGAAATGCTTTTGGCATTTTTGGCGTCTGGGTGTCGCGCGCGGATTCGTGCGAAAATGCGCCGTCGAGTTGCCGCCGGCGGTCTGCGCCAGGGCAAGGTCCACCGTCATGTTGAATGAAATGCCTAGCGTGAAGAGCCGCTTCATTTTCGCCTGTTGTCTGCTTGCCGGGTTTTTGTCGAGCTCCGCGGCTTACGCGGCTCTGCCGACAATGCCCAAGCCCGCGGCGAAGCAGGCGGCTTCGGCGCCCGCTGTCAGCCTGACGGACAAGCTGGCCGAGGCGCAGCAGGCGCTGGATCAATTGGAAACCATCAAGCTGGACAAGCTGCCGGCCGGCGTGACGCCGGGAGAGCTGTTGTTTCGTCGTGCCTTGCTGGAGCGTCTGGTGGCGTCCTACGCCTGGCAGCTGGATCTCGCGGGCGAACGCGATCAGCGGCTGAGGCAGCAAGCCGAGGCCGAGGAGGCTTTACGGAACTGGAGCGGCTTCGCGCAAGCCGGCCCTTATCCGGTGTCCTTGGTGGAAGGCTTGCGCAGCCGCTTGCAGACTGGAGGCTGGGAGAAAGAGACCCAGCAGGCTCAGCAACTGATGCTGTCGCAGATGCAGGAGGCGATGCGCAACAGCCTCAAGCTTAATGAAGTGAGCTTGCGCCAGGCGCGGGAACAGTTGGAGGGCGCGGCGGCCGGAGAGGCCGAGGCGCTGCGCTGGAAGATGGACGGCGCGCGTTGGCGTCGCGACATCAGCGCGTCGGAGTTGCTGCAGTTCGATGCCTTGGGACAGGTGCTGCGCATCCGCCAACAAACGTTGCAGGCGCAGCTGGAGCTCTGGCGCAAGCAACTGGACGGCATCGGCAAACAGGTCCGCTTTCAGCCGGCCGAGCTGGACGGGGTGCAACGGCGGCTGGGAGAGGAACGCCTGCGGCTGGAGCGGGAAATGGGCGCGCATGAGCAGCGCCGCCGCCGGGTTAAGGCCGAGTTGGAGGAGTTGGAGAGGCAGCTGGCCGCGTTGAAGCTTAAAAAGGACGCGCCGGCGCAGGCTGCCCTGCTACAGGATTTGACCCAGCGCACAGTCGAGCAACGCCAGGCTCTGGACAATAGCGACCTCGCGGTGCAACTGACGCGCATCCGACAAGAGGCCAACTCACAGGAAGGCGGCATTTGGGAATACCGCTACCAGCTGTACGCCGGCAAGGCGGCCAACCTGGCCGAAGTGGCCAGCGCCAGCCGCCAGGCCGGCGAGGAGTTGGGCGCGGTGCGCGACTATCTGCAAAAAGAGGCCGAGCTGACGATGGCCAAGATGGCGGACGTGCAGCATGAGATCGGTCTGGACCGCGGCAGCGGCCACGCGCTGGCCATGCTGCAACTGCTGCGCCAGCGGCTGGACATCGTCAACGCCGCTCAGCAGCCGGTGCAGGCGGCTTTGACCGGCATTCTGCTGCTGCAGCAGGAGTTCGATGTCGGCGCGCCGGCGGAGGGCACGCCGCAGGAGGTGTCCCGTCGGCTAAGCGAGCGCGTGTTGCAGGCGTCGCGGGCGCTGTGGAATTATGAGCTGTTCAGCGCCGACGACAGCGTGGAAATCAACGGCCAGAAAGTGCAGGCCACCCGCAGCGTGACCATCGGCAAGAGTCTGGGCGCCATCCTGGTGCTGCTGATAGGCTACGCCGCCAGCACTGCGTTGCTGCGCGCTTTGCGGCGCTTGGCCACGCATCGCTTGGGCGTGAGCGAAGCCGCCGCCAATATCTGGTGGCGTTGGAGTTATGTCTGCGTGATCGCTCTGCTGGTGGTGTTCGCGCTTAATCTGGTCAAGATTCCGCTGACGGTGTTCGCCTTCCTGGGCGGCGCCTTGGCGATCGGCATCGGCTTCGGCACTCAGAACCTGCTGAAGAACCTGATCAGCGGCGTGATGCTGCTGGTGGAACGGCCGCTGAAAGTGGGCGATTTCGTTCAGGTCGGCGGCATCAGCGGCACCGTCAGCAGCATAGGGCTGCGCTCTTCGGTGGTGCGCGCCGGCGACGGCATCGAAACGCTGATCCCCAACTCCACCTTCGTGGAGAGCGCGGTGACCAACTGGACGTACAGCAACCGGCGAATTCGCCGGAAAATAGCCATCGGCGTGGCTTACGGCAGCCCGCCGCGCGAGGTGTGCAATCTGTTGCTGGCGGAGGCGGAGCGTCATGGCCTGGTGCTCAAGGAACCGCCGCCTCGGGTGCTGTTCAGCAACTTCGGCGTCGACGCGCTGGAGTTTGAACTGGAATACTGGCTGGACATCGGCGACGCCGACTCCGTGCAGGTGGCCAGCGACTTGCGCCACATGATAGACGGCGCGCTGGCCAAGGCCGGCATCGAGCTGCCTTTTCCGCAGCGCGATGTGCATTTGCAACAGGGCGAGCCCTTACAGATTGAAGTCAGACGCGCGGGCGACGGTCGGGCGTCTGACAGTTTTTAAACGGTTGTTTGATTTTTGATCGCGCGCCATGCAACATGCATGCGGTAGCGGGGCTTTTGAACCCGGCGCGCGATTAAGGAGATGCAGTGGAACGCGATTACATGGAATACGATGTGGTGATCGTCGGCGGCGGCCCCTCCGGGCTGACCGCGGCGATTCGCCTGAAGCAACTGGCGGCGGAGCAGGGCCGGGAGGTCAGCGTCTGTCTATTGGAGAAGGGCTCGGAAATCGGCGCGCACATCTTGTCCGGCGCGGTGATCGAACCGCGAGTGCTCAATGAGCTGATTCCGGACTGGAAGGAAAAAGGCGCGCCGCTGAACACCGAGGCCAAGTCCGACCGCTTCCTGCTGCTGACTGAGACCGAATCCATCCAGCTGCCGACGCCGCCGCAGATGCACAACCACGGCAACTACATCGTCAGCCTCGGCAATTTCTGTCGCTGGCTCGGCCAGCAGGCCGAGGAACTGGGCGTGGAAATCTACCCCGGCTTCGCCGCCGCCGAAGTGCTTTATCACGAGGACGGCTCGGTCAAGGGCGTGGCCACCGGCGACATGGGCATCGGCAAGGACGGCGAAAAGACCGACGCCTGGCAGCCCGGCATGGAGCTATGGGCCAAGCAGACCATCTTCGCCGAAGGCTGTAGGGGCTCGTTGACCAAGGCCTTGTTTGAGCGTTTCCGCCTGCACGACGGCGCCGATCCGCAAACCTACGGCATCGGCATCAAGGAGTTGTGGGAAGTGAAGCCGGAACTGCACCAGCCGGGCAGCATCACCCATACCGTGGGCTGGCCGGTGGACACGGCCACCTACGGCGGCTCCTTCATGTACCACTTGGAGAACAACCAAGTGGTGGTGGGCTTCGTCATCGGCCTGGATTACCAGAACCCCTACCTGTCGCCGTTCGAGGAATTCCAGCGCTTCAAGACCCATCCGGCCATCCGCAAGGTGTTCGAGGGTGGCCGCCGCCTGTCCTACGGCGCGCGCGCGCTGACCGAGGGCGGCTTGCAAAGCCTGCCGCGCCTGACTTTCCCCGGCGGCTTGCTGGTGGGCGACACCGCCGGCTTCCTCAACGTGCCCAAGATCAAGGGCACGCACACCGCGATGCAGTCGGCGATGCTGGCGGCGGAAGCGGTGTTCGAACTGCTGGGCCAGGAGCAGCCCGCGCGCGAAGCCAGCGCCTATAGCGAGAAGTTCAAGCAGAGCTGGCTGCATGAGGAGTTGCACCGAGTGCGCAATATCCGGCCGTCGTTCCGCTGGGGCCTGTGGCCGGCGATGATTTATTCGGCGCTGGACACCTTCCTGTTCCGCGGCAAGGCACCGTGGACGCTGCGCCATCACCAGGCCGACCATCAAAGCCTGAAGCCGGCCGACGAGTGCGCGCCCATCGCCTATCCCAAGCCGGACGGGGTGCTGACCTTCGACCGCCTGTCCTCGGTGTTCATCTCCAACACCAATCACGGCGAGGACCAGCCGCCGCATTTGAAGCTGAAGGACGCCAGCGTGCCGGTGGCGTTCAATCTGGCCAAGTACGATGCGCCGGAACAGCGTTACTGCCCGGCCGGCGTTTACGAAATCGTCGGCCGCGAAGAAGGCGAGCCGCGCTTGCAGATCAATGCGCAGAACTGCGTGCATTGCAAGACCTGCGACATCAAGGACCCAAGCCAGAACATCGTCTGGACCACGCCGGAAGGCGGCGGCGGCCCCAACTATCCCAATATGTAAACGGGATGATTTGGCGAAACCCCGGAGCGCGCTCCGGGGTTTTTCTTGACAAGCCGGGCCGATTATTGGCAGCATGGACGACATGACTCAATCTTTCGCCTTCTTCAACAGCTATTTTTATTGGTACCGCACACCGGCGGCGCCAAGGGATGGCTGTGAACTGAAAGATTGATCCAGCACTAGTAAAGATTCCCGATAAATGCCGCCGCGCTACCGGCGGCATTTGTTTTTCCTCCCCGAAATACATGACCTCCGGAAGCCAGGCCAGACCCCTAGGAGGTCCGTTCCATGAATGAAGTCAGCGATGCCGCGCAAATCGCGCGCCAGTCTTGGTCCCTGCTATGTCCTTGCGACGCCGTGCCGGTGAGAGTGTTGACCGACGGCGAACGCTACGCCAACCATCCGGCGCCGGACGCCGCGTGGATGGCCGCCGCGCGACGCGACGGCGGCGTGCTGGAAAGCCGCTTGCCGCAACTGCGCGCGATGGCCATGCTGCTGGCGGCGCAACGCTGGCGCGAACGGAGCGGGGAGACCTCGGCGCGGCTGGCCGACGCCGCGGATTGGCTGGCGGCGCGCATTCTGCTGCTGGGTCTCAGCCATGTGTTGGTGACGGCGGAGAGCTTTTCCCTGCTGGATCTGGCGAACCGTCGCTGCCGCGCGTGGTCGGAACAGACCGGCCAGCCGTTTGCGCCGGCGCTGCCCATCCTGGTGGCGGACGCCGGCGGCGAATCCTGCCTGCAAGCCTGGAGCCGCAGCGCCGAAGTGGCGCTGGCTTTGGCCGGCGGCAGAGCGGAGGCGGCGTTGACGCGGCATTGCGAGCAGCGCTTGCAAGCGCTGCTGGCTAGGGTATCTTGTTAATTGTTTCGCATGAAATTTAAGCCGGGGAGGCATGATGTCGATGGACGTGATTACGCAAGAAGACGAACGCAAACTGAATAATCTGACCCTTGTGGTCTATATCCTGCAGGCAATCAGCCTGTTTGTCGGCCTGACAGGTTTGGTGGCGGTGATCATCAACTACGTCAAGCGCGACGATGTGCGCGGCACGCGCTATGAGAGCCATTTCAACTGGCAGATCCGCACTTTCTGGTGGGCCTTGCTCGGCACTGTGCTGGGCGTGGCGCTGGCCTGGATCCTGGTGGGCTTCGTGATCCTGGGCGTCACTTGGGTGTGGTACGTCTACCGCATCGTGCGCGGTTTCCTGAATTTCAACGACGGCAAGCCGATGCCGGAGTAAAGCGGTAAAAAAGACGGGCGCGGACATGGATGATGCCCGGCGCCCGCAAGGGTTCTGCGCGAACCGGAAAATGGGCGGCGAACGCCGCTGGTTTTTGAAGGCCGCCTACATGCTAAACCCCGTGCCTGCTCGTCCCCAGTTAAACCGCGCCCGCGTTTGCGCCATGTCAAGCCGGAGCCGGGCAACGGGCATGGTCAGAGCGCCGCGGTTTTGGCACAATGCGCAACTTGCTTGA
This sequence comes from Chromobacterium sp. IRSSSOUMB001, assembly GCF_023507765.1. Taxonomy (NCBI): domain Bacteria; kingdom Pseudomonadati; phylum Pseudomonadota; class Betaproteobacteria; order Neisseriales; family Chromobacteriaceae; genus Chromobacterium; species Chromobacterium sp. IRSSSOUMB001. The sequence continues at coordinate 28,063 of NZ_JALCYU010000023.1, read as the reverse complement.
AGGGAGCCGCAATGCAAGCCGATGATTTGCAAAGCCTGGTGACCCGGGCCATGCCGTTTGGCAAACACAAGGGCACGCTGATCTGCGATCTGCCCGGCAACTATCTGAACTGGTTCGCCCGCGAAGGATTTCCCCCCGGCGAAATTGGCCGCCTGCTGCAATTGATGCAGGAGCTGGACCATAATGGTCTAACCTATCTACTTGATCCGATAAGAAAGCGCTAGAAGCATGGCAATCCAATGGTTCCCCGGCCATATGAACAAGGCCCGCAAGGATGTGGCCGAGCGATTGAAAGACATCGACGTGGTCATTGAAATGCTGGACGCGCGGCTGCCGGCTTCCAGCGCCAATCCCATGCTGGCGCGCATGGCCAAGGGCAAGCCGCGGCTGATGATTCTGAACAAGCAGGATCTGGCCGACGCCGCCGCCACTTTGCAGTGGCTGGAATGGTATCGCGCCAAGAAGAACACCCAGGCGCTGGGCATGGACGCCGGCGAACGCGCTCCCGCTCAGAAGCTGGTGGCGGCCTGCCGCGAGCTGGCGCCGACGCGCGGCGGCCTGGAAAAGCCGCTGCGGGTGTTGATCTGCGGCATCCCCAACGTTGGCAAATCCACGCTGATCAACAGCATGAGCAGCCGCAAGGTGGCCAAGACCGGCAATATGCCGGGCGTTACCAAGAACGAACAGCGCATCATTCTGGCCGACGACGTGGAGTTGTTCGACACCCCGGGCATGCTGTGGCCCAAGATCGAGGTGGAAGAGGGCGGCTACAATTTGGCGGCCAGCGGCGCGGTGGGCCGCAATGCGATGGACGAGGAGGAAGTGGCGTTGGAGCTACTCAAGTATCTGCTCCAGCACTATGCGCCGGAATTGACGGCGCGCTACAAGCTGGACGACATCGCCGGCCAGCAGGACTGGCAGGTGCTGGAAATGATAGGCCGCAAGCGCGGCGCGGTGCAGTCCGGCGGCAAGATCAATGTGCAAAAGGCGGCTGAGATCGTGCTGACCGATTTTCGCGACGGCAATATCGGCCGCATCACGCTGGAACGCCCGGCCGAATGGCTGGCGTGGGAAAAGCGGGCCAAGGAGTTGGCGGCCATCCGGGCCGCCGAGCGCGAAGCCAGGCAACAGGAGAGAGACAGCAAGAAATCCGGCAGCCGTTGAGCCGGCGTCCATTCTCACCCCGCCCATGCGCGGCCCGATTCCGGGCCGCGTTTTATTTGCCTGCTCAAAGCGGCTGGCAGGGCTCGCTGAACCCATAGCCCACGCCCCGGGCCGCCAGGATAGGATTGTGCTGCGGCGCGATGCCGCTGAGTTTGCGCCGCAGCCGGCTGATCAAGGTTTCCAGCCGGCGCTCATCGTAGTGTAGGTAATTGGCGCCCAGCGCTTCCGCCAATTCGCGGCGGTGCGCCGGTTCCGGCGCGCGCCGCAGCATTGCGCTCAGCACTTGGTGCTCCGCGTGGGTCAGGTGCAACTGCTGGCCGTTGGGCGCGGTCAGCATGCGATTGGCGGCGTGGTAGCGCCACCCGTCGGCGCGTTCCGCCGCGTCGCCTTCCAGCCGCCGCAGCACGCTGGCCAGCGTGGCCAGCAGTTCCGCCAGCGGCGTGGGCTTGACCAGATAGGCGTCGGCGCCTTGCTGCAAGCCTTGAACCTTGTCGTCCAGCGCGCCGCGCGCGGTGAGCATGACTTGTCCCAGGCCGGGGTGGCTGGCGCGCAGCCTCCGGCTGAGCGCCATGCCGTCGATATCGGGCAAGCCCAGATCCAGAATCAGCAAGCGGCAGGGATGCTCGGCCAAGTGCCGCTCCAACTCCTGGCCGCAAGCCAGGCCGGTGGCTTGAAAGCCACAGCGTTTGAGCTGGAACAGCAACTCTTCGCGCAGGTCCGGATTGTCTTCAAGCAAGGCTATATGCGTCATGAGCGGCTTTCGGTAGATACAAGATGAAACTAGCGCCGTGTGGCCAGTCAGGGTCCAGGCCCAGTTCGCCGCCGTGCTGAACGGCGATGCGCCGCGCCAGATGGAGGCCTAGCCCCAGGCCGGGACGGTTGCTGGTCTCCGCTAGCCGAGTGAAACGCTGGAAAATAGCTTCTTCCTGGCCCGGTGCGATGCCGGGGCCGTGGTCGCTGATCTGCCAGACGACGCGGTCGGCTTGGCGGCGGATGCCGATTTGAATGGGGGTGTCCGGGTGCGCGTATTTCAGGGCGTTTTCCATCAGGTTCTGCAACAGCACCGACAGCAGCTGCGCGTCTCCGTAGAGCGGCATGCGCTCTTGGCCGATTTGCAGCTGGAACCGCCGCTGCTCATCCGCGTCCAGCTGTTCCAGGCTGTGGCGGGTCAGTTCCAGCAAGTCCAGCGATTGCGCGTGCAGTCTGGCGTCGCTCACATCGGCTCGGCCGTGTTGTTCGGCCAGCCGCATCAATTCCTGCATCCGCAGCAGCGCGCGCTGAATGCGCTCGTGGCGGGCCTGACGCTGTGCGAGCACGGTCGGCTCCGGCGCGTCCTCCTCCAGTAGACGCAAGCTGCTGCTGGCGGCGTCAATGATGGCCACCGGGGTGCGGATTTCATGGGTGATCATCGCCAGCAGATCGGTCTGCTCCTCGCGCGCCTCCCGCTGGCGCAGGCTATCGGCCTGGGCCTGGCTGGCCTGGTGCAGCGCCTCGATGCGTTCGCGCTCCAGCGTGCGCATGCGCAGGAACAGACCGATGTAGAGCAGGGTGATGGGTGGCAGGTCGGCCAGCCGGCCGTATTCCTGGATCCAGGATTGATAGGGGATATGCCCCAGGTGCAATAGCAGCGCGGGGATATTGAGCGCCAGATTGGTGGGCAGGTGCAGCGCGATCAGGCGGTCGCCGCTATCGTTGCGTTGCCATAGACGCCAGCAGACCGGCAAGGTCAGCAGATTGATGAAGATGACGGCGTAGAGCGTGACCGGAATGCTGTAAGCGAGGCCAAAGGGCCAGAACAAGGCGCACAGCACGGTGGCGGCGCCGGCGGCGGCCTGCAGCTGGTATAGCCGGTAGGTGCGGGGGTAGTCGCGCTTCAGTTCCAGCAGATGGGCGAAATAGGCGCAGCCCAGCATGACGGCGGCGCCCAGGCCGACGTAATTGCACAGCAGCGCGATCTGGGGCTGTTCCGGAAACAGCAGCAGGCGTGCCATGCCGTCGGTGGCGAATCGATGGCAGGCCACCGCCAGGATGTAGCCGAACAGCTTGGCGTGCTGCGCTTGGCGGGTGATCAGCCAGGCCGCCAGCGCGATCAGCACCATGGTGAGCATATAGCCGTAAATCAGGCCCAGTTGCAGCAGGCGCTCGTTGTGGTGGGCGACCAGATCCGGCTCGCTCCACAGGCGCGGCTGCGCGTTCAGAGCCAGGGACTGGATCTTGACGAACACGGTCTGTTCGCTCGGCTGCAGGGAAAAGCTGGCGGCCATCAACGGCAGCTCCATCGCGGACATCGGCCGCCAGGAGCCGATGTCCTGTCTTCGCCAGCCGCCGTCTGGCAGGGGTTGGAATAAGCTTAAGCGGGCCAAATAGCTGGGGATCAGCTCCAGCCAGGGCCGTGGCGGCACATCATGTAGCTGGAGCCGCAGCCAGCAGGTGTCGTGGCCGTAGCCGCGCGCCAGTTTGCCGTCGGGCAGCGGCTGGAAACGCGCTTGCCAGCCGGGGCTGGATATTTGATTGATGCCGAGACTGGCGTCGGCGCTGCAAAAGGCGCCGGCGTCCCGCTCGCTGAAGGTCTGGAAGCCGGCATGAGCGGCGCCGCCCATTAACAGCAGGCACAGCAAGAGTATCGACAGCGCGCGTGTCATCGGGGCAATGGCTCGAAATCCGGGATTGGGGCGACATTGTGACGGCAATGTCATTTTTTGTCAGTGCTTACGCCAAAAATTAAAACAGCCACCGTTAGCGTAATAAATAATGACTTTGTAATGACATGTCCGGGTGGACAGTTTTAGCAGTGAGTAGGGGGTGAGAGGTCGGTTTTAACGCAGCAGCAGCCATAGGCCGATAAGGACCACGAGCGCGCCCACGGCTTGCGCCAACCACGCCGACCAGTGCTTGCCCGGCTCCAGGCAAGCCTCTTCGGGATTTTGCGGGTCGTAGAACACTTGTACGACCTGACCCGCCGGGTAGCGCTGAACGATTTCGAGCGCTTGTTGATCGCTGCTGCCGTAGCCGGGATTGGGGAAGCGCAGCCGCTCGGCGCGGTGGATACGGCCGGCCACGTGGTATTCATAGCGTACGACGGCGCGGTATTCCCTGCGATCCGAGCTGTCGCCGCCGCGCGCATGGCGCCAGTCCACTTCGCTGGAGACTATCTTGCCGACGACGCTGGGCCAGGCGGAGGCTTGCTGGGCTTTGACGGACTGCTGCCAAAGATAGACGGAAACGGCCAAGCCGATGGCGATGACCAGCAGGGCGATGACTTTTTCGCTCATGGGGCGCGGATGCCTCGGTGAACGCGCCGGCGCGGCAGCGGCAGCTTGGCCCGCAGCCGATACAGCAGCGCCCAGCCGAACAGCGCGCTCAGCGCCGCCAGGATGAATTTGGCGCTGCCGATATCGCTGTCCCCGCCCTTGATCAGCACGGACTCAGCGGGGCTGCGCGGATTGTAGTAGACGGTGATCGCCTTGCCGGCGGGAAAGCGCCGCGTCAGGTCGTCGGCGTTGCTGCGGTCGCCGGGCAGGGCGTTGTCGACGGCGAACAGCCGGTCGCTGTGGTAGACCTGGCCGCGCACCGTGTACAGGTATTGCACATGGGGCTGCCAGTAAAGTTGATCGGGGTGTTCGGTGCTGGACACCACCAGCATGCGGCTGCTCTCCACGTGGCCCGGCGCGTTGCGCCATTCGCGTAATTGATGGCTGGGTGTCAGCAAGACCGCGATCAAGCCCAGAAGGCTGGCGAGAAAGGCCAGCATCAGCGCGCTAACCCGGGCTTGCGGCGAGAATTTCATGATGGGGTCAGACGGCTTGTCCGGGGTGCTCGAACCAGGTCAGCAGAATGGCCTGGGCCGCTACCTGATCCAGCGCCGGCTTCTGCTTGCGGCCGCGCACGCCGGCTTCTTCAAGCATGGATTCGGCCACCACCGAGGTCAGCCGTTCGTCCACCAGCCACACCGGCAGACCGTAGCGGCCCTTGAGCCGGTTGGCGAAGCGGCGCGCCAGTTGCGTCATCTGGTGTTCAGTGCCGTCGATGTGCATCGGCAGCCCCACCACCAGCTGCGCCGGCCGCCATTCCGCGATTAAAGCGGCGATGGCGGCGAAGCGGGCGTCGTTGATTTCCGTGTCTATGGTGATGAGCGGGTGGGGAATGCCGAGCAGGGTGTCCCCGACGGCGACGCCAATGCGGCGCTCGCCGAAGTCGAATGCCAAGGCGCAACCTTCAGGCATGGCCGACATCCGTGGACAATAGGGAAGGATCGAAGCCCAGCAGCGCCATCGCGGCGTCGTAGCGCTCCTCGCAGGGCAGGCCGAAGATGATGTCCGGCTGCGCCGGCACCGTCAGCCAACCGTTGTCGGCGATCTCCTGCTCCAGCTGACCGGCGCTCCAGCCGGAATAACCCAGCGTGATCAGCATGCGGTCCGGCTGCTTGTGGTTTTCGGACACCGCCATCAGCACGTCCTTGGATGTGGTCAGCGCGATGTCGTCGGTGACCAGCAGGCTGGATTGCCAATTGCCCACCGGCATGTGCAGCACAAAGCCCCGGTCCGGCTGCACCGGGCCGCCGAAGTAAATCGGCTCGGCGCGGAGCGAGTCGCCGTCCAGCGGCAGATCGATTTGATCGAACAACTGCGCCATGGCGATGCCGGAAGGCTTGTTGACGATCAGGCCCATGGCGCCGTGCTCGCCATGCTCGCAGACGAAGACCAGCGAGCGAGAGAACAGCGGGTCCGCCATATTGGGCATGGCGATCAAGAATTGATTGGACAACGATAGCGGTTCCATGCGGCCATTATGGCATAAGTGGGCTGTCTGGGTAGATGCGGCTGCGCGACGCGCAACAGGTCCGCGCGCGACGCGCGGCCGGCGCGGGCAACTGCTAAAATGCCGATTTTCGCCCAGCCATTGCGAGGACATCTTGCGTCTCACCCACATCAAGCTTGCCGGTTTCAAGTCATTCGTCGATCCCACCAGCATTGCCGTGCCCGGTCAACTGGTGGCGGTGATCGGCCCCAATGGCTGCGGCAAGTCCAATGTGATAGACGCGGTGCGCTGGGTGCTGGGCGAGTCCTCGGCCAAGCAACTGCGCGGCGAATCGATGCAGGACGTGATCTTCAACGGCTCGTCCACGCGCAAGCCGGTTAGCCGCGCTTCGGTTGAACTGGTGTTCGACAACGGCGACGGCGCGCTCACCGGCGCATGGGGTCAGTACGCGGAGGTGGCGATCAAGCGGGTGCTGACCCGCCAGGGCGAATCCAGCTACTTCATCAACAACCAGCAAGTGCGCCGCCGCGACATCACGGATCTTTTCCTAGGCACCGGGGTGGGCGCGCGCGGTTACGCGGTGATTGAGCAGGGCATGATCTCCCGCATCATCGAGGCGCGGCCGGAAGAACTGCGCGCCTATCTGGAAGAAGCCGCCGGCGTGTCCAAGTACAAGGAGCGCCGCCGCGAAACTGAACACCGCATCGCGGACACCCGCGCCAATCTGGAACGCATCGCCGACTTGCGACAAGAGCTGGAGCGGCAGGTAGAGCGCTTGTCCGAACAGGCGGAGGTGGCAGCCCAATACCACGATCTGCGCGGCGCGCTGACCCATAAGCAAAACCTGCTGGCTCTGGCGCGACGGGAAGAGGCCGCGCGCAACGAGGCGGCGGCGCGCGGGGAACTGGCGCGCATTGAAACCGAAGAAGCGGCGCTGGAAGCGGCGGTCACCCATGTGGAGGCCGAGTCCGAAACCGTTCGCGAAAGCCATTTCGCCGCCAGCGACGAAGTGCACGAGGCGCAGCAGCGCTTGTTCGAGGCCAACGCCCAACTGGCGCGGCTGGAAGAGGCGCAGCGCCACCGAGAGCAAAACCGCGCCCGCGTCGACCGAGAGCTGAGTGCCGTGCGCACCGAGCGTCAGGTGCTGGCCGAAAGCCGCGGCCAAGTGAAGGCTGAGCTGGACGACTGGCTGCCGCGGCGCGAAGAAGCGCAGATGAGGCTGGAAGAGGCGCAAATGACGCTGGAAGACGGCGCCGACGAATTACCCACCGCCGAGGCGGAATACCGCGCGATAGAGCAGCAGTTGAACGGGCTGACCGCGCAGCAGGCCAAGCTCAGCCGGGATCGAGACCTGGCGCGCCAGAACGGCGAGCATGAGCGTCGCAATCTGGAGCAGCTGTCCGGCCGCGAAGACGCGTTGCGCCGAGAACTGAGCGATTTGAATCTGCCGGACCAAGAGCGGCAGCAAGCCGCCGCCGCCGAAGTGGAACGCGCGCGCGGCGCGCTGGAGACGGTGCGAGGCCGGCTGGTGGCCGACGAGGCCAAGCAGGCGGACCTGGCCGCCGAGCGCGAAAAACTGGACGAACAACTGGCCGCGCTGCGCGGCGAACAGGCGCGGGCCGAGGCCGAGGCCGCCGCGCTGGCCGGAATGCTGGCGCGCGAGGCGGCCAGCGAGCAATTGGACGGCTGGCTGCAGCGCCGGGGCCTGGCCGAGGCGCCGCAGTTGTGGCAGAGCCTGCAGGTGGAGCCTAAATGGCAGCCGGCGCTGGAAGCGGCGCTGGGCGAACGCCTGGCTGCGCGCGCCGCCGCGCTGTCCGGCGAATTGCCACCGGCGGCGCTGGCGTTGGCGGACGGCGCGACGGCACGCGACTGGGAAGCGGAGCGCTCGTGGCCGACGCTGTTGCAACAGGTGCGAGCCGCCCACCCCTTCCAGGCCGCCTTGCAAGACTGGCTGGCCGGCGTCTACTTGGCCGGATCGTTGGACGAGGCACTGGCCTTGCGCGAACAATTGCCGACCGGCGCTTGCCTGCTGACGCCGGAAGGCCACCGCGTTTACGCCGCCAGCCTGTGCCTGCACGCCGAAGCCGGCGGCGACGGGCTGATGGCGCGCAAGGCGTTGTTGGAGGCGGCCCAGGCGCGCTTGGAGACCTTGTCGCCGGAAATCGACGCCTTGCAGCGGCGCCGCGAATCATTGCAAAGCCGCGGCGGCATGCTGGCCGAGGCGGTGCGGGCGCAAAAGGGCGCGTTGACCCGTTTGGAGGCGGAGCTGAACGCGGCGACCCTGGAGCACGTCAAGCTGGACCAGGCCGCGCGCCAGGGCGCGGCGCGGCTGGCGGCGATCGAGGCCGAGCGCCGGCGCATCGCCGAAGAGGGCGAATTGGCGCGCCAGAGCATCGCCGAAGCCGAAATGCTGGGCGAAGAGACGGCGTTGACGCTGGAAGAACTCACGGTGCAATTGGAAGACATGCGAGTCGACCGGCTCAATGCCGAGACGGGGTTGCAGTTGGCGCGCAACAAGACGCGCGACGCCGAGCGCATGCTGCACGAGATCAAGCTGGAAATGAGCACCGCCGAGCAGAAGGTGGCGGAGCTGACGCGGAGAGGCCGCGAACTGGATGAGCGCGATCAGCAACTGGCCGAGCGTTTGGAGACTCTAGCCGAGGAAGCCGAGGCGGTGGAGGAGGCGGTGCCCGAAGAGGCCTTGCAACTGGCCTTGGCCGAACGCGAACAGCGCGAGCACAGCCTGGGCGCGGTGCGTGACCGGCTCAACGGCCTGACCGAGAAGCTGCGCGAATTGACCCAGCAACAACAGCAAGCCAACGCCGCTTTGCCGGCGCTGCGCGAAGCGCGCTCGGACTGGTTGCTCAAGCACCAGGAGGCGAGGCTGGCGATGGAGCGTTTCGCCGAAGAACTGGCCAGCGCCGGCGCCGACGAAGCCGCGCTGATGGCCGATCTGAGCGAGTCGGTGAAGCCGAACGCGCTGGCCGCCGAGATCGCGCGGCTGGCGCGCGCGCTGGAAGGCCTAGGCGCGGTCAACCTGGCCGCGCTGGAAGAACTGGATGAGGCCCGGAAGCGCGGCGACTACCTGGCCAATCAGTCCGAGGACCTGAATCAGGCGATGGCCACGCTGGAGGAGGCCATCGCCAAGATAGACGGCGAAACCCGCGAGATGCTGCAAGCCACTTACGATGCGGTCAACACCAAGATGCGGGAGTTTTTCCCCACGCTGTTTGGCGGCGGCCGCGCCGAGCTGGTGCTGACCGGCGAGGACTTGCTGGACGCCGGCGTGCAGATCATCGCCCAGCCGCCGGGCAAGAAGAACAGCACGATTCACCTGCTGTCCGGCGGAGAAAAGGCGCTGACTGCGATGAGCCTGGTGTTCTCGCTGTTCTCGCTGAACCCAGCGCCGTTCTGCCTGCTGGACGAGGTGGACGCGCCGCTGGATGACGCCAATACCAGCCGTTTCTGCGATCTGGTCAAGCAGATGTCGGAGCGAACCCAGTTTCTCTATATTTCTCATAACCGCCTGACCATGGAAATGGCCGAACAACTGGTGGGCGTGACCATGCAGGAACAGGGCGTCAGCCGCATTGTGGCGGTGGACATCGTGGAAGCGTTGAAAATGCGGGAAACCGCCTGAGAATCTGTTCAAAGTCTGCGGCGCTTCGTGAAGCGTTGCACGGTGAGTGCAAGTTCAAAATGCTCATGTACCACTTGACCATTGCGCTTTCTTTAGCCGCTTTCGCCTTGTCTCACTCTAGTTGGCGAGGCTTTGAACAGGCTCGAAGGCTCGAGCTGCCCGCAGACTGTTTTCATTAGTTTCGGTTTGACGGCGCGCAAACTGTAGCGCGCGCGCGAATGGCATACTGCGCAGCTTCCCGGCGGCAGCGGCCGCCGGACGATATCATTGCTGGATGAATAGGCATGACCGTAAGCATCAAGCGTTGGGAACCTGAAAACCCTATTTTCTGGCTGCGCCGCGGGCGGCGCATCGCCAATCGCAATCTCTGGCTGTCCATCCTGTCGCTGCACCTGAACTTCAATATCTGGATGATGTGGAGCATGGTGGTGGTCAACCTGCCGGCGGTCGGGTTCGCGCTCAGCAATCAGCAGCAGTTCCTGCTGGTGTCGATTCCGCCGCTGGTCGGCGCCTTGATGAGGCTGTTGTACTCATGGATATGGAGCTGGGTGGGCGGCGGCCTGTGGCTGGGCATTTCCACCTTGCTGCTCTTGCTGCCGGCTTTGGGCGTGGCCACGGTGGTGCAGGATATTTCGACGCCGTTTCCCATGCTGTTGCTGGTGTCCGGCTTGTGCGGCATCGGCGGCGGCGCTAGCGCTTCTCATCTGTCCAATACCAGCTTTTTCTTTCCCAAGGCGGCCAAAGGGCTGGCGATGGGGTTGAACGCGGGGTTGGGAAATCTGGGCGTGTCGGTGGCGCAATTGGCGATCCCGGTGGTGATTCTGCTGCCCTTGTTCGGCGCGGCCGGCGGGCCGCAGATCTGGGGCGTTGGCGGCGCCGTGCACCCGGTGTGGCTGCAGAACGCCGGGTATCTGTGGCTGCCCTTCATCGTCGTCATCGCGCTGGCCTGCTTACTGTACGCGCATGATCTGCCCAAGCTGCGCATCACGCCGCATGATCAGCTGGACGCGATGCGCGATCCGCACACTTGGTATATCTGCCTGCTGTACATGGGCAGCTACGGCACTTTCCTCGGCTTCGCCGCCGCCTTTCCTCTGCTGGCGCGCAATATGTTCCCGCTGATCGATGTCACGCCCTACGCCTTTATCGGGCCCATGGTCTGCGCCTTGTCGCGGCCGCTGGGCGGCTGGATGGGCGACCACATCGGCGGCGGCATCGCCACCATGCTCAGCAACGGGGTGATGGCGCTGGCCACCGTCGGCGTTTATCTGAGCATGCCTTCCGCCGGCAACGGCGGTTCGTTCTGGCTGTTCCTCGCCATGTTTCAGTTGATTTTCTTCGCCGCGGGCGTGGGCAACGGTTCGTCTTTTCAATTGGCGCCCAAGGTTTTTCTGTTGCAGGCGGGCCAGCGGGCCAAGGCCGCGGGCCTGGACGTTGCGGAAGCCTACGCGCGCGGTGGGCGGCGCGGCGCGTCGGCGATGAATGTCAGTTCGGTGATGGCGGCGTTCGGCGGCTTCGTGATTCCCAAATCCTTCGGCAGCGCGCTGGCCGCCTTCGGTAGTTTCCTGCCGGCTTTCGGCATGTTCTTTGTGTTTTATCTGGTGTCCATGCTGGTGGCCTGGTGGCATTACAGCCGGCCGGGCAGCCGGATGCGCTGCTGAGGCGAAAGATGGGCGCGCGCCCGGTTTGTTGGGCTTTGTTGGCGTCGTTGGCGCTGCATGCCTTGCTATTGTTCGCTTGGCAAGGCCGTCCGCCTCAGCCAAGCGTGGCCGCGTTGACGCTGAGACTGGCGCAGCCCGCGGGCGGACCTGAGCCCGTTATCGCTCAAAATGCGGCCAAGACCGGGAATCAGGCCGGCAACAAGGTTGAAAATAAAGCGGCGGCCAGGCCAAGCTCCAAGCCAAGCGCCCGTTTTGCGGCGCCTCCGCTTTTACCTGAGGCCGGCCTGGCCGGGCCGGCGACAAGCGCCGTTGAGTCCGCCGGCGACAGTGGTGCGAAGAGCGGGGCCGCCGCGCGGTCGGGGGGCGGCGGCACATCGCAGGGCGGCGTGGACAGCGTGGCATTGTACCGCGCGGAATATCTGAACAATCCGCAGCCGGAATACCCGGAACGCTCACGGGAAAACGGCGAGCAGGGTACGGTTTTACTGCGGGTGAGCGTTAGCGCCGCCGGCCGCGCCGGCGAGGTGACGGTGGCCGTCAGCAGCGGTTATCCGCGGCTGGACCGAGCGGCCAAGACCACGGTGGAGCGTTGGCGCTTCGCGCCGGCCAAACGCAATGGCCAGGCGGTGGATTCGGTGTTGATGGTGCCGGTGCGTTTTCAAAGCCCTTGAGCCGCGGGCGCGGCCGGAATTGAAAATGCAATGGCGGCGAGGGCGCGGGCCGCATCGCGGGGCCGCGTCTCGCCGCCGGGTAAAGGGCGGTGACGCCTGGAGATGCTAAGCCGTGACTTCTTCCTGCTCCTCCAGCGCCAGGCTGAAGCCTTCGCGCAGGCGGCCCAGTTCCTGGCAGAAGCCGGACAGGTCGTGTTCGCCAAAGCGTTTGAAGGCGATCTGCATATAGTCGATATGAGCGGGGAAGGCCTGATCGAACAGACGTTCGCCGTGCTGGGTCAAGGAAACGAACACGCTGCGGCGATCGTTTGGCTGCATGGTGCGGGTAACCAGACCCTTGTCTTCCAGCCGGTCAATGACGCCGGTCAGCGTCCCTTTGGTGATCAACGTGCGGTCGGACAGCTCCTTGCAATTCATGCCCTTGCTATGGCCCAGGGTGGCGACCACGTCGAATTGCGGCGGAGTCAGGCCCAGCTGACGAATGTGCTGGCTGGCAAACTGTTCGAATGCCTGGTAGGTGCGCGCCAGCTCGTGGACCACCGGAAGGAAACTGGCTTGAGAAGTGTTTTTCATCGATCTATCCCTTGCTTTCCTAAGCAGTGTTTAAGACGATTTGGAATCATTCATTTGCATGAACACGAAATATTCTGGCACGAGATATTTCAGAGCGCCCCTGTCAGAAATGTCATCTGCCGGACCTTTCGGCACTGAAAATGACGTTCCGCTTCCATTTGGCCCGCTTGCGGCGGGCCGATTCGCGACGTACAACGGTTGGCTGGAGCCGTTCTACGCGGTCTGATGGAACCAGCAGGGGCGATTCGGCATCCAATTCAGGTTGAGAACCCGGTTTGAAGCGCCAAATTGCCCGCATCAGCTATCGCCCCGGCTTGATTTACGCTGGCGGCAAGGCATTTACGTCTAAATTGCCGCCAAATGATGCGCAAGCTGAGGCTTTCGTTATAATAACCGTGGTCTATCGCCGTTCTCGACTGGCCGAAACGCCAGATTCGAACGGTTTTGTTGCCGAATACTTAAAGGGAGGCTGTCGGCCCGGCTATTGCCGAAAGACGCCGCATCGCGCATTGAGAGATGCGTCGGCGCGCGGCGAGGAGGCTGCCGACGGCTTCGATTATTCGCCTTAATGCGGACTGGCTGATGAGCGAATTACAGATTGGTGTATTGATACTGGGCGGCGCGGTGATCGCTCTGGTGTACGGATTCAATGCTTTTCAGGAATGGCGTTTTCGCAAGAAGACTCGCCAGGCCTTCACGCGCGGCCACGACGACGTGCTGCTGGACGTACCCAAGAACAATGTGCGCGACGGCGTGAAGCAGGACCGGATGGAACCGGTGCTGGTGGACGCCTCGCCGGAGCCGGACGACTACGCCGCCGCTTACTTTGAGCCGCAAATCCCCGTGGAGCAGGCGCGAGCCGAGCCTGACCGGCCGCGCGAGGCGGTCTTCGACGCGGTGCCGGTGGTGGAGGAAGAGGACGAGGCTCCGCAGATGGACTCCGCCGATCACCAGGCGCTGGTGGTGGCGATGCTGGACCCGTCTTTGGATTTCATCGCCGAGGTGGTGTTCCATGCGCCGCACGAGCTGGCGGCGATCCCGCGTTTCAACGTGGGCAAGCGCACCCAATTGATAGGCCGCACGGAAAAAGGCCTGTGGAAGCCGGCCGAAGCCCTGCCTGGAACCCGTTACAAGCAGATCAACGTCAGCATGCAGATGGTGGATCGCAGCGGTGCGGTGACTGAGCAGGAACTGGCCGGTTTCTGCCAACAAGTATCGCGTTTCGCCGAGGAGCACGACGCCGCGGTCAGTTTCCCGCAGCGTCAGCAGAAGCTGGTGGCGGCGCGCGAGCTGGACCGTTTCTGCGCCGACGTGGACGTGCTGATCGGCATCAACATCGTGCCGCAGGGGCCGATAGAAGGCACCCGGCTGCGCAGTTTCGCCGAGGCCGCCGGCCTGCAACTGGAGCCGGACGGCGCTTTCCATTACCTGGCGGACTCCGGCAACACCCTGTATTCGCTGATGGCGGCCGACCAGATGCCGTTCACCTTCCACACGCTGCTGGACAAATCCTTCCCGGCGCTGACTCTGTTGTTCGACGTGCCGCGCGTGGCCGGCGGGGTCGAGGTGTTCGACCGGGCCGTGTATTTCGCGCGCCAGTTGGCGCAGGAGTTCGACGCCCAACTGGTGGACGACAACCGCCGTCCGCTGTCCGACGCCGGCCTGACCCGCATTCGCGACCAATTGCTGCACATCTACGGCAGCATGGACGACCGCGGCATCGCCCCCGGCAGCGTGGCCGCCTTGCGGCTGTTTGCCTGACCGGCCGCAAGCCCCGGTGTCTCCTTGCTGTCCAGCCGCTACACTGGGGTAATCGGCCCGCTCGATAATCTTCCGTTTCCAAGGCCGGCGCCACGCCGGCTTTTTCTGTTTGAGTCCGACTGAACATGACCACCCTCACCCCGCAACAGCGCGTAGCCGAACTGCATCAACTGCTGAACCGCTACGGCCACGAATACTATGTGCTGGACGCGCCCACGGTGCCGGACGCCGAATACGACCGCCTGTTCCGGGAGCTGCAGCAGCTGGAACAGGAGCACCCGGAACTGGCGAGCGCGGATTCGCCTACCCGACGCGTCGGCGGCGCGCCGCTGGACGAGTTCCAGCAAGTGACCCACAGCGTGCCCATGCTGTCGCTGTCCAACGCGTTTTCCGATATGCAACTGAGCGAGCGGGAACTGCGCCATGAGGAACTGCTGCAGTTCGATGAGCGGGTGCGCAAGGGCCTGGACGCCGCGGAGGTGGAGTACGCAACAGAGCCCAAGTTCGACGGCCTGGCGATCTCTTTGCTCTACCGCGACGGCGTGCTGGTCCAGGCTGCGACTCGCGGAGACGGCGTGACGGGCGAAAACGTCACCGAGAACATCCGTACCGTGCGCGCGATTCCGCTGCGTTTGCCGGCAGGGGCCGCCGTGCCCAGCCTGCTGGAAGTGCGCGGCGAAGTGTTGATGCTGAAACAGGACTTCGACAAGCTCAACGCCGAGCAGGCGGCGCGCGGCGACAAGACCTTCGCCAATCCGCGCAACGCCGCCGCTGGCAGCCTGCGTCAGCTGGATTCGCGCATCACTGCTCAGCGCCGCTTGTCTTTCTTCGCCTATTCCATCGCTCAGGTGGAAGGCGAGGACTGGCCGGCCAGCCACAGCGCTGAAATGGCCTGGTTGCGCGAGCTGGGCTTCCCGGTGGTGGCCGAGGATTTGCGGCCGGTGGTGCGCGGCGTGGATGGCTTGATCGCCTATTACGAACAGGTGAGGCAGCGACGTCCCGGCCTGCCTTTCGATATCGACGGCGTGGTGTACAAGGTCAACCAGCGCGCCTTGCAGGATGAACTGGGCTTTGTGTCGCGCGCGCCGCGCTGGGCCATCGCCCACAAGTTTCCGGCCGAGGAGGCGCTGACTCAAGTTGAGGCGATCGAGGAGCAAGTGGGGCGCACCGGCGCCATCACCCCGGTGGCGCGCTTGAAGCCGGTGTTCGTCGGCGGCGTCACCGTCACCAACGCTACCCTGCACAATGAGGACGAGGCGCGGCGCAAGGATGTGCGCGTCGGCGATACCGTGATTGTGCGCCGCGCCGGCGACGTGATCCCCGAGGTGGTGTCCGTGGTGCTGGAGCGCCGGCCAATGCAGCCGGCAGCCGGAGGCGATCTGTTCAGCGCCGGCGAAACGCCGCAATACCCCGCCTATCGTTTGCCGGCGGTCTGTCCGGTCTGCGGCAGCCACGTGGTGCGCGAAGAGGGCGAGGCGGTGGCGCGCTGCTCCGGCGGCTTGTCCTGCCGCGCCCAGCGCAGCCAGGCGATTCAACACTTCGCCGGCCGCCGCATGATGGATATCGACGGTCTTGGCGAACGCTATATCGACAAGCTGGTGGAGTACGACTATGTGCGCGGCGTGGCCGATCTGTATCGGCTGACGCTGGAAGACTTGCTGGAGATGAAGCGCCGCGCCGATGAGGACGAAGGCGTGACTCCGGAAACCGTCAAGGCGGGCAAGGTGGCTAGCAAGTGGGCGGAAAACCTGATCGAGGCGATCGCCGCCAGCCGACGGCCGCCGCTGGCGAGGCTGTTATTCGCGCTGGGCATCCGCCATGTGGGCGAATCCACCGCCAAAACCTTGGCCGATTGGCTGGGGACGATGAGCTTGATCCGCCGTTCGCCGGCGGCCTTGTTCGCGGCGTTGCCGGATATTGGCGGCGTGGTGGCGGAATCGCTGGCGGACTTTTTCGCCGAAGCCAATAACGAAGCCGCACTGGACGAGTTGTTGAGTCATGTCGCCCCGGCCGACGAGCACGCGCCGTCCCCGCGCCTGGCCGAGCGCCTACAGCCGGCCGTGTTGCTGGCGCGGCTGGACATTCCGCGTTTGACCGAGGTGCGCAGCCAGCAATTGGCGGGGCAGATAGACGGCCTGGCCGCCTTGGCCGAACGCGAGCGGCGCGCGCTGCTGGATCTGGAGTTGCCGGCCGAGGTGATCAACGCGCTGGCCGACTGGCTTGATTTGCCGGGCAAGCGCGACAGCCTGCGCGCGCTGGCCGCCTTGGTTGACGAGATCCTGGCGGCGCTGCCGGCGCAAGCCGCGGCGGCTGGGGTGCTGGAAGGCAAGACCCTGGTGCTGACCGGCACGCTGCCGACCTTGAGCCGGGATCAGGCCAAGGAGTTGATAGAAGCCGCCGGCGGCAAGGTATCCGGCAGCGTCTCCAAGAAAACCCATTACGTCGTCGCGGGAGCGGAGGCCGGCAGCAAGCTGGCCAAGGCGGAAGAACTGGGCGTGGCGATTTTGGACGAGGCCGGCTTGCAAGCCTTGCTGGCCGGAGAGTAAGCCAAGGAGCGGATATGGCGGACCAAGCCTTTGAACAAGGCAATCAATTCGCGGCGGAAGGCCGCTGGCGCGAGGCGGAGCAGGCGTTTGATCAATGTCTGAGGCGGAACGCCAAGGATTGGCAGGCGCTGGCCAACCGCGCCAACGCCCGCCTGCGCCAAGGCGACAGCGCGCGCGCGCTGGACGACTACCTGGCCGCCGCCGCGCTCAATCCGCAGTCCGTCAACATCAAATGCAATCTGGCTGTGCTGCTCAAGGAATTGGGCGAATTGGAGCTGGCGGAGGCGCTGTTGCGCGAGGCGCTGGCGGCGGAGCCCGAGCATGTGGACGCTTGGAGCAACCTGGGCGTGGTTTTGCAGCACCGCTTGCAATATCAGGAAGCCATCGCCTGCCATTTGCGCGCCATCGAGCTGGCCGGAGTCAGTCCGGCGCGATGCAACAACCTGGGCTATGCCTGCACCTGCGCCTTATTGCTGGACGACGCCATCGCTGTGCTGCAAGGCGGTCTGGAACTGGACCCGGACGACGCCAATCTGCGTTTCAGCCTGTCCATCGCGCTATTGCTGGCCGGCCGCTACGCCGAGGCCTGGCCGTATTACGAGGCGCGCTGGGAGGCCATTCTGCAGCCGCGCCACCACGATCGGCGCTGGCAAGGCCAAGCGCTGGGCGCATCCACCTTGCTGCTCTGGGCGGAACAGGGCTTGGGCGACAGCCTCCAGATGGCGCGTTTCCTGCCGCGGTTGCGAGCCGAGCACCCGAGGGCGCGCCTGCTATTGGCCTGCCCCAAAACCTTCCACCGCCTGTTCGCTCAATTCGATGGCGTGGAATTGTTGGAGCCGGAGGCCGCGCCGGTGTTCGATTGCCAACTGCCGCTGATGTCCTTGCCGGGCGTGTTGGGCATCACCTTGGACAATCTGCCCGCTCAGCCTTATCTGGCGGCGGTGCCGGCGGCAAGCATCCCGCCGTGCCGCGGCGGCCGGCCGCGCGTCGGCGTGGTGTGGGAGAGCGGACAATGGGGCGTGGGCAAGGCCGATCATTGGCGTCGCCACAAATCGGTGCCGCCGGAAGAGTTCGCCGCGCTGTGCCGGCTGCCCGGCATTGATTTTGTGTCCCTGCAGCCGGGCGAGCCGCCTTCGGCTTTGCAAGCTTTGTTGGCCACGCCGGCCTTGAGCGATTTCGCCGACACCGCCGCCTGGGTGGCGGAGCTGGATCTGGTGATCACCGTGGACACCGCCGTCGCCCACCTGGCCGGGGCGATGGGCAAGCCGGTTTGGGTGTTGATGCGCGCGGAAAGCGCGCCCTTCTTCCTGGCCGCCGGCGAGCGAGCCCCGTGGTACGAGTCGATGCGGGTCTGGCGTCAGGCGGAAGCCGGCGTTTGGGGGCCGGTGCTGGAAAACGCGGCTCAGGCGCTGGCGCGGCGTTTTCCCGCCGGTTTGTGAGGCCGGGACTTTCACCCGCGGGCCGGGGCGCGGTAGAATGCGCGCCTGTCAACGCTTGTTAACGAGAATGGGCATGAAAAAAATCACGAAAGCGGTCTTTCCCGTCGCCGGCCTGGGCACCCGCTTCCTGCCGGCCACCAAGGCCAGCCCCAAGGAAATGCTGCCGGTGGTGGACAAACCGCTGATCCAGTACGCGGTGGAAGAGGCGATTGCCGCGGGCATGACCGAGTTGATTTTCATCACCGGCCGCAACAAGCGTTCGATTGAAGACCATTTCGACAAGGCTTACGAGCTGGAAACCGAACTGGAAAACAAGAATAAGCAGAAGCTGCTGGAAACCGTTCAGGGCATTATTCCGCCGTCGGTGTCTTGCATCTTCATCCGTCAGACCGAGGCGCTTGGTTTGGGCCACGCGGTGCTGTGCGCGCGGCCGGTGGTGGGTAACGAGCCGTTCGCGGTGATCCTGGCCGACGACCTGATCGAAGGCGCGCCGGGCGCGATGGAGCAGATGGTCAAGCTGTTCGATGAAACCCATGCTTCGGTGCTGGGAGTCGAAACCGTGGCGCCTGAGGAAACCAGTTCCTACGGCATCGTCAAGGTGGCGCCGGACGCGCGCGGCCATCAGCAAGTTGAGCACATCGTGGAAAAGCCGCGTCCGGAAGTGGCGCCGTCCAATCTGGCGGTGGTGGGCCGTTACATCCTGACCCCGCGCATCTTCGACAAGCTGGTCAACACCACGGCCGGCGCTGGCGGCGAAATCCAGCTGACCGACGGCATCGCGGCGCTGATGAAGGACGAGCCGGTGTTGGCGCTGCCGTTCAAGGGCGTGCGTTACGACTGCGGCTCCAAGCTGGGCTATCTTAAAGCCACGGTCAATTACGGTTTGCAGCATCATGAGGTGGGCGTCGAGTTCGCAGCCTATCTGCGCTCGCTGGCCAAGAACTAATCGTTTTTTCAATCACGCCGCTCCTGTTTTTTTGATGATATGGGCAAGAGCGGCGTTTGCGTGTGTGAATCAAGGAGTCATCATGCCCAATATTGCCGAGGCCCGTGGCCTGATCAACAGCTCCGACGTGCTGTTTACCGCCGAGGAAGTCAGCGCGGCCGTTGACCGCATGGCGGTGGAAATCACCGAGGAACTGGGCGAAACCTATCCGCTGGTCTTGTCCGTGATGGGCGGCGCCGTGGTGTTTACCGGCCAGTTGCTGCCGCGCCTGGCTTTCCCGCTGGACTTTGACTACGTTCACGTGTCTCGCTACGGCGACAAGACCCAGGGCGGCGAGCTGGTGTGGAAACAAGCGCCCAAGGAAGACGTGCGCGACCGCGTGGTGCTGGTGCTGGACGATATCCTGGACGAAGGCCACACCATGGCGGCGATCCGCGACAAAGTGATGGCCATGGGCGCCAAGGCCTTCTACAGCGGCGTGTTCGCCAACAAGCTGATCAGCAAGGAAAAGCCGATGCTGGCGGACTTCGTCGGCCTGGACGTGCCGGACCGCTACGTGTTCGGTTACGGCATGGACGTGCGCGGCGCCTGGCGCAATCTGCCGGCGATCTACGCGTTGAAATAAGCGCGGCCAGATCGCGAAAAACCCCCGGCTCGCACAAGCAAGCCGGGGGTTTTTATTTTTGGACTTGGTCTCAGAGTCTGTTCAAAGTTTCGCGAACTAGGGCGAGACAAGGCGAAAACCGCTGAGGAAGCGGAATGGTTGGGTGCATGAGCATTTTGAGCTTGTACTCACCGTGCAACGCTTCACGAAGCGCAGCAGACTTTGAACAAGTTCTCAGGCCCCGGCAGCCAGCGCCGCGGGCTTCTGCGCCTGCGCCAAGGCGGCGTTGACCTGCCAGTCGTTGCCGTTGCGCTGCAAACGCACTGGCCAGCGGTAGACCGCCAGCAGCCGCTCCGGCGTCAGCACCTGTTCCGGCGCGCCCGCCACCACCAGCCGGCCCTGTTCCAGCAAGGCCACGTGGTCGGCGTAGCTGGCGGCCAGCGCCAGATCGTGCAGCACCTGCACCACGGTGCGGCCCTGGCGGGACAGCTCCAGCAGCAGTTGTTGCAAGCGGTGCTGGTGGCGCAGGTCCAGGTGATTGGTGGGCTCGTCCAGCAGCAGCACCGGCGCTTGCTGCGCCAAGGCGCGGGCGATGGCCGCGCGCTGGCGTTCGCCGCCGGATAATTGATCCAACCGTTTGTCGGCGTAATCGTCCAGCTCCACCGTGCCCAGCGCGTCCGCCACCGCGCTTTTGTCCTCAACCCGCGGGCGAGAGAAAGCGCCGAGGTAGGGCACGCGGCCCAGCATTACGAACTCGCGCACCGTCAGCGGAATGCCGGAGGGAATGTGCTGAGGCACCCAGGCGATGCGGCGGGCGCGCACCGCCGGCTCCATGCGGCCGACGCACTGGCCGGCCAGGCGCACCGCGCCGGCGCTGGGCGTGTCCAGGCCGGCCAGCAGCCGCATCAAGGTGGTTTTGCCGGCGCCGTTGGGGCCTAGCAGCGCGCTGACCCGGCCGGTGGGCAAATCCAAGTTGATGTCGTCCAGAATCCGCTTGCCGCCGATGTCGCAGGCCAGCTGGCGCACGCACAGGGTTGTGGTTTCAGCCATTGATCAGACTCCTTTGTTGTCGCCGGAACAGCCATACAAAGAACGGCGGGCCGGCGAATGCCGCCATCAGGCCCACAGGCAGATCAATGGGCCAGGCGATGGTGCGCGCCAGCGTGTCCACCGCCAGCAGGAACAAGGCGCCGGCCCAGGCCGACAGCAGGATCAGCCTGCGGCGGCAGCCGCCCATCAGCAGGGCCAGCGCGTTGGGGATCATCATGCCGACGAAGCCGATCACTCCGGACAGCGCCACCGCGCCGCCGGTGGCCAGCGCCGCGCCGACGGCGGTGAGCCGGCGGGTGCGACGCACGTCGATGCCCAGGGATTGGGCGGCGTCTTCGCCCAGCAGCAGGCAGTCCAGATCGCGGCCCACCGCAATCAGGATCAGCAAGCCCAGGGCGGCTACGCCCAGGCAGGCCAGCAGCCGTTCCGACGAAGCGGAGGACAGATTGCCGGCCAGCCAGCTGGTGGCGGCGCGCAGGGTCAGGTCGTCGGACATGAAAATCATCAGGCTGGTGACCGCGCCGCAGAAGGCGCCCACCACCAAGCCCATCAACAGCAGACCGGCCAGGCCGCCGCGGACCAGCCGCGACAGCAACAGGATCAGCCAGGTGGCCAGTAGGCCGCCGCCAAAGGCGGCCAGCGGCAAGGACAGGCCGGCGGCGCCGACGGCCAGCATGCCGACCACCGCCAGCGCCGCGCCGCTGGAGGTGCCTATCAGGCCGGGGTCGGCCAGCGGATTGCGAAACAGGGCTTGCAGCGCCGCGCCGCTGGCGGCCAGCGCCGCGCCCACGCCCAGCGCCGCGGCGATGCGCGGCAGCCGCAGTTGGGTCAGGAGCGGATCGCTGAAGTCCGGCCAGGCCAGGCCGTTGCCGCCGCTGGACAAGGCCAACAGCGGCAGCAGCAGGCTGGCGGCGATCAGGCCCAGCAACAAGCAGCGGCCGCGGTGGGGCGTGACAGCGTCCAGGGGCAGCGCGCTCACATTTTCACCATCTGATCGACTACCGCCGGGCTGTTCAGGCCCACCATCATCGCGTCCTTGGCCGGCAGCAGGTAGATGCGGCCTTGTTTTCCGGCCGGCGTGGAAGCGATTTCCGGCCGTTTGGAGAAGGCTTCCTTGCCGCCGTGCACCGCGCCGGTGTGGCTGCCCAGAATGATCACGTCCGGCCGCAGGCTCTGCCAGGCGTCGCGCGCCATCGGCTTGAAGCCGGACAACTGGCTGGCGACGTTGACGCCGCCGGCGGCGCGGATCAGGGTGTCGGCGGCGGTGTCGCGGCCGGCCACCAGTTGGCCGTCGTAGCTGACCAAGTAGCGCACGCCGCGCGCCGGGCGCGGCGTCATCTCGCGCTGCCAGCGGCTGGCCAGTTGCTGGGCGTGGGCGTCGCGGCCCAAGAGTTGTCCCACTTTGCGGATCGCGTCGGCGAAATCCGCGCCGTCCTCGCGGCGCGTCACTTCCTCGGCGCGCACCTGCAATTGGCGCAGCTGGGCCCACACCGTGGGTGGTTGCGCCTCGGCGCTGCCCAACACCAGAGTGGGTTTGAGCCGGGCGATGGTTTCGGCGTTCAGCGCGCGGGAAAAGCCCACCACTTGCGCCTGGGCCAAAGCCGGCGCTTTGCTGGAACGGTCGCGGCCGACGACTTCCTTGCCGGCGTCCAGCGCCACTACGATATCGGCGATGTCGGGGGTCATCACCACGATGCGTTGCGTGGGAAGCCTCGAAACACCTGCTGTGCGGTTCGATAGCTGCGTTGCTCCGTGCTCGCTCCCTCGCTGTACCGTTTGTACTATCTCGGTCGCTGCGCGCGGTGCGCCTTGCTCTCGAACGGCTCGCGACGGTTTTTCGAGGTTCCCTGCCCAGACGGGCAAAGCGGCAGCCAGGCCCAGCAGGGCGGCGAAGGCGAATTTAGGCGACATCGGCGCGCTCCAGTACCGGCAGTTCGCCCAGCAGCTTGATCCATTCCACGCGTTCCGCTTGGCCTGGCTTGCGTTCGCCAAAGAAAGTGGCCAGCGACAGGCCCTGGTCGTCGAACAGTTCCAGCGAGGTCACCACGCCGTGGTCGCCCGGCTTGCGGGTGACCCAAGCCTCGGCAATCAGATCGGTGCGCAGATGCAGGTTGAAGTGAGAGTCCAGCACATTGAGCCAGTTGCCGACGATCTGCACATTGCGCACCGGGCCGGTGTGGATCTGGATCATGCCGCGGTTGCCGGCGAATACCATGATGGGGGCTTCGATATGGGCGGCGCGGCGCAGCAATTGCTCCACCGCTTCCGGCAGCACGCGCCAGGCCTGGCCTTCAGGCGCCAGGCGAAAGCCTTGTTGACGGGACACGCCCCAGCGGCGCAGGAAGGGGTGGAAGGCGTGCACGTCTTTAAGGCTCCGCCACTCCTGCTGGAAGCCGGCCTTGTCGATGGCCTCGTCGTCCAGCTCCGCCGCTTCGGCTTCCGGCGGATCTACGCGCAGCACGGTCTTGGGCGCGGCGAAGCTCTCCACCAGGCGCTGATAGGCGGCCACGTCGCTATTGGCGGTCAGATAGATTTTGTGCACCGCTTCGCCGAAGCGGTCGAAGAATTGTAGGCTGCGCTGTTCGCCGCGCGCGCCGGCCGTGGTGACCGCGAAGGCGTGCTGCCAATGGAACAGGAAAATGCGCAGGTCGATGACCGGGTTGATGGCCAGGCCGATCTTGCCGTCGATCTGCACATTGTGGTAATCGCCGGTGGTTTCATGCACGCAAGCGTGATTGCGCGTTAGCGCCATCACCGGGCCCAGGTGGCCGATCTGGCTCAAGATGTCGTTCCAATGCGGCCGCAGGGCCTGGCTCGCCGGATCGGCGGCCACCAGCTCGGCTTCGCTGACGCCCAGCGCGTCGGCGGCGTCGCGCACGCGCAGTTTCGGCTGGCTGGCTTTCAGGATTTGGTAACGATCCCACAGCTGGCTGAAGTCGGTCATATTCGGATTCTCCTTGGAACGATCAAAAACGGGCGCCCGCGATGGGGCGGGCGCTCGCGGTTAGAAGGTGTATTCGACGCTGGCGCTGACGTTGCGGCCAGGCTGGGTGAACAGGTCCAGCGCGCGGTCGCTGCTGGTCTTGCCGCGCACGTCGGCGGCTTTCCAGTATTTCTGGTCGAAGACGTTGAACACGCCGGCGCGCAGCGTGGTGTTCTTGGCCGGCTTCCAGTAAGCGGTCAGGTCCAGCACCGCGTAGCCGGGCGCTTTGAACGGGGTGGTGCTTTGGCCGCGTGCTTCTTCAGGACGCAGGTTGGGAAGGCGAGTATTGGCGCGGGCCAGTTTCAGCAAGGCCTCGCCGCCGAAGTTCGCCTGGTCATAGCGCAGGCCCAGCGTGGCGTTCAGCGGGCTGATGCTGGCCAAGGGCTCGTTCGTTTGCTTGTTCTGGCCATGGGTGTAGGCGATGGAGGCCATCGCGCGCCAGCTCGGCGCGAATCGCCAGGCGGCGCGGCCTTCCACGCCCTTGATATCGACTTTGCCGACATTCTGGTACTGGTAGGTGTCAAAGCCATCAATCATGCCCAGTCCAACTCGATCAATGAAGTCCTGGTAGCGGTTGGCATAGGCGGTGACGCCGAAGTCAAAGTCCGTCCACTGGCCCTTAAGTCCCAGTTCAACGCCGCGACTGGTTTCCGATTTCAGGTTGGGATTGGGAATGACCTGGTATTTGTAGCTGCCAGCTGTATTGGAGAAAGCCATATTGGCATCATCGAACGGCGGCGCGCGGAAGCCGGAGGAGAACTGCAGGAAGCCGGTATAATGATCGGCGAAGGGCAGGCTCAGGCCCAGCTTGGGCGAGAAGGCGCCGTCCTTGAAGGTGGGCACCTGATAGTTGTTGGGGTTGCCGTTGGCGAAGGCCTGGTCCGGCTGTGGCGTCATCTTGTAGTGATCCCAGCGCAGCGACGGCGAGGCCACCAGGCCGTTGCCGAACTTGATCTCATCCTGGACAAACAGGCCGATGCGCTCGGAACGGCTGTCCGGGAAGGTCTTGTTGGGGAAGGTATCGGTTCCCACGACATTGCTGCTGCTGCCATTTGTGTTGAACAAGGTCTTCATTCGCGGCCGGCTGGTGTCGCTGCGGCTCAAGTCCGCGCCCCACAGCAGCTGGTGCTCGGCGGAGAGGGCCTGGAAGTTGTGCTCGGCCTCCAGGGTCAGGCCGTAGCTGTCTTGAGTGAAGCCGTAGTCGGAGAAGATGCGCTGGCCGTTGCTGCGCCATTCGGTGTTGGTGTCCGCGTTGTCCAGCTTCTGGTAATAGGCTTTCACCGCCAGGCGGTCGAAGGCGCCCAGCTGTTTACCCTCCCAGGCCAGCGACACACGGTCGCGCTGGGTTCTGTCCTCTGATTCATTTTTGCGTACCGTCGAGGTCAAGGTGTTCAGCAGATTGGTATTAGCATCGCGCCGATAGTGTTCCAGCGTCAGCTCCAGCCGCTGATTGGCGGCAGGCTTGAAGCCCAGCTTGGCCAGCACGTTGTCGCTGTCCCAGCTTTGCGGATTCGGCTTGGTGCGCAGCGTGCCGCTGCTGTCGTTATTGCCCTGATTATCGGTTTCATGGCCGTTGCGGTGGGTGTAGAGCACCATCAGATCGCTGCGCTCGCCCTTGATGCCCACGCCGGCGCTGCTGCCCCAGCCGTTGTCGGCGGTGCCGCCAAAGCCCTTGACGCTGCCGCCCACGCCTTGCTCCTCCGGGACGAAATCGTCCACGGTCTTGGTGCGGTAGCCCACCACGCCGCCGATGGCGTCGGAGCCGTACAGGCTGGAGGTGGGGCCCTTGACGATGTCGATGGCGCGCAGGGTTTCCAGTTCCACGTAGTCGCGGCCGGAAACGGCGCCGTTATTGCTGCCGCCGCCGGCATAGGACTCCGGCAGGCGGATGCCGTCGATCAGCATCAGGATGCGGTTGCCGTCTATGCCGCGGATGGTGTAGCCGGCGTTGCCGCGGCGCGCCGGATCGGTGGCCACTTCCACGCCGGGTTCGTATTTGACCGCGTCGGCGATGTCGCGCACCAGTTGATCGTCCAGTTTGTGGCGCGAGATCACGCTGGCGTTGGGGGCGGTTTCCGCCAGCGGTTTGCTGCTGCGGTGAGCGGTGACCTGAACGGTCTCCAGTTCCGCCGGCGTTGCCGCCAGCGCGGGCCAGGCTGCGGCCAGGCTCAAAACCAAGGGGGTGGCGCGAAATATGGCCATGGAAACTCCAAACTTCCTAAGGTTGGGTGCTTCCGCTGGCTGGCTGATTTTGGCTGGCTTGCGGTGTGTGTGGTCTGGGACCTATTTGATCAGGATGAGCTTGCCGTTGCGGGTCAACTGCAAGCGGTACATCTCGCCCTGATGTTCGATCAGGATTTCCTTGCCTTTGGCGAACAGCTCGCAGCTGCGCAGCACTGGCGACAGGCTGGCAGCGCCGGTTCCGGAGCCGGACTTGGAGGCGGTGTGGGCTTGCATGAATTTATCCATGGCCAAATGGTAACGATTCTCATTATCGAATTCAAGCTGGACAAGGCCGCGAGGCGAACGAAAAGGGCGGGCCTGTGGCGCGGGGGTCACAAAACGGCATGGCCGAGCCGGCGCAGGCCGGGGATAATGGCGGTTTTGCGCGGAGAGGCGGATGGAACTGAACGCTTTGATCAAGCCCTTGCCTTGCCCGGCGGGCGCGCCGCAGGCTTTGCGGCTGTACCGCGTGGGGCTGGATGTGGATTGGCCGGTGGACGAGGCGCTGCTGGCGGGCTTGAGTCAGGACGAGCGCAAGCGTTGCCTGCGCTATCTGCGTACCATCAATCAGCTGCAGTTCGCTCTGACCCGGCTGGCTTTGCGGCGGCTGTTGGCGCAAGAGACCGGCCTGGCGCCGGACGCGCTGGTGTTTGAGCTGGGAGAGCACGGCAAGCCAGTCTTGGCTTGGCCTGGAGCGCCTGTCTTCAATGTGTCTCACTCCGGCGCTTACGCGCTGATCGCCATCGCGCGCGGCGGGCAAGTGGGGGTGGACATCGAAACGGTGCAGCCCATGCGCGACGTGCCGGCGCTGGCGGAGCAGACCCTGCTGCCGGGGGAGCTGGAGCTATGTGGGCACGGCCGGGACGTGGGGGCTTTCTTTCAGTTGTGGACCATCAAGGAGGCGGTGCTGAAAGCCTGGGGGGTGGGTATTGCCCAGCATCTGTCCGCGTTCGAGGCCTTGGAACTGACGAACAAGGAGCTGCCGTTGCGGATGGCCGCGCCTGAGCGCTGGCCGGCGACAAGAGCCTGGGCGCTGGAGGCACCGGAGGGGTATAGGGCGACGCTGGCTTGGGCGGAAGGGTAAGGCGGGGCGGCCGGATGGCCGCCTGGCGGAAACAACAAAAAGCCCGTCATGTTGCCATGACGGGCTTCTTGAGAAAGCTGGCGTCCCCACGGGGAATCGAACCCCGGCTACCGCCGTGAAAGGGCGGTGTTCTAACCGCTAAACTATAGGGACTTAAATTGTGGCGCACCCGGAGCGATTCGAACGCCCGACCCTCTGGTTCGTAGCCAGATACTCTATCCAACTGAGCTACGGGTGCTAGTGGCGTCCCCACGGGGAATCGAACCCCGGCTACCGCCGTGAAAGGGCGGTGTTCTAACCGCTAAACTATAGGGACACTAAGTTGTGGCGCACCCGGAGCGATTCGAACGCCCGACCCTCTGGTTCGTAGCCAGATACTCTATCCAACTGAGCTACGGGTGCGCTGTTTCGCGAGACGTTGTGTCTTGCGAGAAGCGGAATAATATAGATCCGGCTTTTTAGTGTCAATCACTTTTGGGAAAAAATTATAAGGGTGCCGTTTTGCCGATAGCCGCTGTCGCGTCACACCAACATGACATTTGGTTTTTCGTAGCCGCTACTAATGCTAATGGATACTGCTGTACCTCTTGTGGAAGATAATATTGAAGCCGCTCTCATTGGCATGACGGCTTCGAAGGAAGTGCGGAGTATCGGTAGTCACTGCTTGTTGTTGTGATCGTGCGATATCTGCGATCAAAACAGGGCTGATGCGAGGAAGTAGGGCTTTGTCCTTACTTTTTAGAACCTGTTTATGGCCTGCTGCGCGTCGGCGATATGGCGTTGAAACCTGCTTCGAAATGTTCACGTACCGTATGTACATTCCTCTTTTTCAGCTGCTTTCACCTTAGCTCGCTAGATCGTAAACACGTTCTTAGTACCTGAAGCTTATGTCGTGAATGGTTCATTTTTCCTGTTATGTGGTCATGTTTTTAGTACATTGGTCTAAATTTTTTCGTTTTT
>NZ_JALCYU010000022.1:0-58834 GCF_023507765.1 Chromobacterium sp. IRSSSOUMB001 | reverse complement strand
CTGCACGCCCCCACACCCGTCAACACCTTTCTGCACAAAAAACCACTACTTTCAGCTAAGCCATTGAATCTCAATAACACTGCCAACAACTGCAAGCGCTCAGCCTGCGCCGAACCGGTCGGAAGCCGACGGCAGCGGCCTCACTTCCTGCAGTTTCTGGTAGTCGACATGGTCGTTTTCTTCGGCGTCGGTATAGATCAGATCGGCGAAAGCATGGTTCCAGCGGATGTCCTGATGCGAAAAGGTATGGCGCGCCACCATCGGTTGCACGGTAGTTTCGTCGATCCCGTTGATGGACAGAATCAGCTGCGCGCGAACAGCTGCCAACGATTCGGCGTCGTGCCCATATAAGGGACTCCCCTCCTCCAGCTTGTGCACCAGCGTCCAGCCGAGCACGAACATAGGATGCTGGTCGCGCACCAGTTCCAAGTCATGAAGCTTGCGGAAGCTCACGCCTTCTGCGCTGACTTCATGCTGCAACAAGCGCAAGCGGGCGCTGGCGTCGATGATCACATTATTTCTGGCATTGGCCGCGCGTAGCATCAGCGCGGGTTTGCCGTCCAACAAGCGCACAACTGGGCTATGGGTAAAAACGATACGCGCCCTGGGCCGCGAAAAGCGGGCGAAGGTGACGCCGGTGATCAGCGCGATGCTCATCATGCCGATGAAGATTTCCAGCATCGAAACCCAGTGGGCGTACAGGCTTTGCGGGTGCATATCGCCGTAGCCCACCGTGGCCAGCGTTTCGACACTAAAGAAGAAGGCGCCAAGGAAACCCGGCGGATATTGATTAGCGATGCCGCCCGCCTTCGCCTGGTAGAGGCCGGCGAACAATAGATTCAGCGCGATGAAAGCAGCGGCGATGAAAAGATAGAAGCGCGGCCAGCTGATGGTCATGCAGAAATGGTAGAGGTCTTGCAGGGAGTGGCGGGGCACGCTGTGAAGATAGACGCTGCGGCCCCCTACCTCTACGCGCCGAGCCGGCTTGTTACCGCGGGAAGTCATGAATGGCCAACCCGTTCTTGAGGTGGGAATGGCTGATTGTGTGAAGATCACGAACCGGAGTCAATGCCCCCGGCAATCGTCGGCGCCCTTGGAACGCGCGCAGTCCACCGGGCATCGCTTCTATATATTGCCAAGCGCGGCGGACATGAAACGCTCCCCTAGCTCAGCGACAACAGGGACACAACCCGGTAGCGGCTGACGCCGATCAGGGCCGGCACCAACTCATAGAAGTTGCGATATCCATCCGGCTGATTCAGACGGGCGTTGAAGTCGGAAACGAACTGACTAGCCCAGCTCTGTTCATTCATATGCGACAACTGCTCGATGGAGTGTTGCGCCTCTGCGATCGCGCCATTGATGGCCGCTCGGGTTTGCTGCAGTTGACCGATGGAGCGCACCACGCTTTGCAAAGCCTGACGTACTTGGGCGTGATCGTTTACCTTCCAGCGCTCCGGCTGAAAAGCCTCGGCCTCGGGCTGCAGCTTAAGCCGCTGCGGAATGCCGCCGGGGAAACGGATGCCCCCGCCGCGCACGGACATGCGCTCACTGAGCGCTCCCCATTGCGATTCCGGCACGCTGAACGCCAATTGCCCGTCTTCATTCATCTCAGCGCGCACGCCGCTGGCGGCGAGACCGCGATTGAAGCGGCGCAGAATATCTTCTTCGCCGGACGCTCCGCCCACTTGCACCGAGGCCGGGGCTACGCCGGACTCTCCGGTGGAGAACACCAGGGTTTCCACTTGCCCGCCGGACAAGGCCGCCAGTTCCAAGCCTTTGACGGTGAAGCTCTGGCGCGCGTCGGCGGCTAGATGGAAACGCAACTGTCCATCCAGGCTGCCGCCGCTAACGGTCTGGCGCTTGCACCACTGTTCGTTGAGTTGCTCCAACTGGCGCTGCAGATCGCCTTGATTCAGCTGGCGCTGAGTCAGTTCGCGGCTTAGCCCGGACTTAACGCCTTCCAGCTGATCGATCAGACCATCGACAAAGGACAATGCCTGCTGCGCCGAGGTCAGTTGCTCGTTGAGCTGAGCGCTATAGCGCCACCCCGAGGCCGGCGCGCCGCGCACTTGCGCGGCCGGTTGCGCCTGCGACGCAGGCGCGCGTTCAATCACGCTGGCGGCGGCGACCGCGCCGGCGTCCTTGCCCCAGCGTTTGCCGCTTTGTTTGACGTTGACGGAGGAAATCGGGGTGTTCATGCCGCTCTCGATCAAATCACGTCAAACAGAGACAACTGGCTGACGCGGCCATAGGCTTTTTGGCTGGCTTGCAACGCCATGGTGTAGCCGTTCATTTGAATGAAGGCGTCGGCGTAGTCCAGGCTGCCCAATTTGGTCATGGTCTGCTTATTGGAAAGGCTGACGTTATCGTGATTGAGAGCCAGCGTTTTCATGATGTTCTGCGTGCCACCCAATTGAGCGATCTTACTGGAGATGCCTTCCAGCGCCTTGTCGCTGGCGTTCATCGCGCTGCGGATGTCGGCGGCGACGGTCGGATCCTTATTGTCCAGCGCGGGGTCTTCCAGCCGGCCTATGGTTTTGTCCAGCTGATTGAGGATGTCGGCCATGTTTTCCAGGGTGACGTTGGAAGCCTGGGTAATGCCGTCGCCCACCACCACTTGCTGCTTATCCGTGTTGCCGGTGAAGCTGTAGCGACTGCCCGCCGGCTGAGCCGCGTCATAAGCAAGGGCGGCCACCGCCGGCTTGGAGCCGGAGAACATGTAGCGGCCTTCGGCGTCCTTGGTGTTGGCGGAGTAGAACAGGCTTTCGCGCAGGCTGCGCAGCGGCGTCGCCATCGCCTTGAGGTCGTCCACCGGCGGGTTGTTGGCGGCCGCGGTCAGCAGGTCCTTGGCGTCGCGGATGTCCAGGCTGATGCTATCCAGGATGGATTCGTTCTTGGACAGCGCGGAACTGAGCGCGCCGATGTTTTGCTGGTACTGGTCCAGCGCGGCTTCTTCGCGCTGCAAACGCAACAGGCGCACGCTGGCGATGGGGTCGTCCGACGGCGCCAACAGCCGATCGCCGCTGGACATGCGCTGCAGCAACTCGGCCAGCGCGGAGTTGCTGGTCTGCATCGCCAATTGCATGGTGGACAGGTATTGATTGCTGGAAACGCGCATGCTGTCTTCCTTACAAGATGGACAAGGTGCTTTCGAACAGCTGGTTCGCCACGCTGATCACCTTCATATTGGCCTGGTACATTTTCTGGAACTCCAGCAGGTTCATCGCCTCTTCATCGCGATTGACGCCGCTAGTGTTGTGCCAACTCTTTTCCGCTTCGGCGCGAATCACCTTGGCGCTTTCCAGACCGGATTTGTTCTGTTTGCTGCTAACCGCCAACTTGCCCACCATTTGCGAGTAAGCGTCTCCGATGGTGACTGCGCCGACGCCGGGCATGGTGATCTTTTGCTGTTGCAGTCCAATGACCGCCAGCAAGTTGCTATTGTCGCCGGGCTTGGCCGGATCGCCGGAGAAGCCTAATTCGGCGGAGGTGATGCCGCTGGTTTTCAGAATGCCGTTGACGCCGGAAGCGTCGTAGACGAACAACGGCTTGCCCGGTTGGCCGTTGCTGTCGTAGCCCAGCGCCAACTGGTCGTTGATGCGCTGAGCCACTTCGCTGGCCAGGGTCTTCACCTGGGCGCGCATCGGACGCACCGTCTGAAGCTCGTATTGATTCAGCCCGCCCAACTGGCCGCCGAGACCGTCGCCGGCCAGCGTGTATTTGTCCTTGGAGAAGTTCAGCGTCAGCACTTGGCTGCCGTCCGGCTGACTGGTATTGCTCAACGTAGCCGCCTGGGTGTCCGCCACCAGCGGCAGACCGGTCTTAAGGCTGACGTTTTTGCCGCCGTCCGGCTGCGACACCACTCGCACTTCCACCAGGGTGGACAATGCGTCTATCTGCCGGTCGCGCTCATCCTCCAAACCGGAGGTATTGGTGCCGACGGCCTTGCCGGCCGCGATCTTGGCGTTGAGATCGGCGATATTGGACGTTGAACTGTTGATCTGGGTGACCGTGGCGGAGCGTTGCTCGGCGATGGCCGCCAGTTGCGAGCCGAACACTTTGTCCAGGTTGTTGAAACGCTGCGCCAGCGCTTCGGCGCTGCGGATCACCGGATCGCGCATCGCGTCGCCGGACAGACTGGCGGCGCTGAGCGCCTGGAAGAACTGATCAAAGCCGGCGGACAGGCTGCTGCCGTCGCGGCCCATCACTTGCTCCAACTGGCCGAAGTAGGGATTCTGCGCCACCAGCTCGCCCTGGCTGGACGCCGCCTGCCACAGCTGCAGGTTTTTGAAGTCGTCGTTGAAGCGGCGCACCGCGTTGACCACCACGCCGGAGCCGGCGCTGTATGGGTCGCCGCTGCCGGGCATCAGCGCGGTCAAGACCACGCCCTGACGCGAGTAGCCCGGGGTCATCTGGTTGGCGATGTTCTGGCTGACGGCGTTCAGCGCGGCCTGGGAGGCGACGGCGCCGGTCAGCGCGTTGTCTATCATGCGCATGGCGGTTCTTACCTTTTATTCAGCGGCAGCAGGGGCGGCGCGAAAGCGGCCAGGCCCTGCGCGTCCGGCAGCGGGCCGGGGGTCTGTTTATCGCTTGCGACCGGCGCGTCGACGTTCTTAAGGTGAATATTGCCATCCTGATCCGGCAACAACTGGCGCAGGATGGCGTTGGCCACGCCGAACACCCGCTGCTTGGCCAACTGGTCCGCCACCGCGCCGTCGGCGAAATCCATCATGTCGCCGTTGATGGAATTGGCGAAGATGCTGTCTTCGCCGGCGATTTCGCGCGTGGTCTTGCGGATCTGCTTGAACATCTCGCGGACAAATTGGGCCTCGAACTGCTCCGCCGCGGCGCCGGCCTTGCGGCGGTACTCCGGCGAAGCCGGCTGCACCGCCGGCTCGTCCTTGGCGTCGGCCGGCATCGCCAGCGTGGCGTGTATGTTTTGGCTTTCCATCAGATCACCACCAGTTCGCCGTCGATCGCGCCGGCCTGATCCAGCGCCTGCAGTATCGCCATGATGTCGTCCGGCGTAGCGCCGGTGCTGTTCACGGTGTCGATGATGGCACGCAGGCTGGCGCCGGCCGGCCACTGGAACATGCGGCCGGAGCCTTGGTCCACGTTGACGGTGGAATTGGGGACGGTCGTGGTCTGGCCGTTGCTGAATGGTCCGGGCTGGCTGACGCTGGGGTTTTCCGAGATCACCACGCGCAGGCTGCCGTGGGACACTGCCGCCGGACGCACGGTGACGCCCTGGCTGATCACCACGGTGCCGGTACGCGAGTTGAACACCACTCGCGGCACTTCGCTGCCCACGCCGACGTTCACTCGTTCCAGCCGCGCGACGAAGGCGACGCGCTCGGTGGGATCCAGCGGCGCGCGCACCTGGATGGTGGTGGCGTTGCGCGTGCTGGCCACCCGGCCAAAGCTGGCGTTGATAGCCTTGACGATATTGGTGGCGGTTTCGAAATTAGGCCGGCGCAGGCTGAGACGCACGCTGTCGCCTTCTTCGAAATCGCTGGGAATTTCGCGCTCGATCGACGCGCCGTTGGGGACGCGGCCGGAGGTGGGCGTGTTGACGGTGACGCTGGAACCGCTCTTGCCCTGGGCGGACACGCCGCCCACCACCACATTGCCCTGGGCCAAGGCGTAGATTTCACCGTTGGCCGCCTTCAGTTGGGTGAGCAGCAAGGTGCCGCCGCGCAGGCTCTTGGCGTCGCCTAGCGAGGATACGGTGACGTCTATGGTCTGGCCGCGCCCATAGCCCGGCGGCAGGCTGGCGCTAACCATCACCGCCGCCACGTTCTTGACCTTGGTATCGGTACGTTCCGGCATTTTCAGGCCGAACTGCTTGAGCATATTGGCCACGGATTGGCCGGAGAATTTGACCTGGGAGTTGTCGCCGGTGCCGTCCAGACCCACCACGATGCCGTAGCCGATCAACTGGTTTTCGCGGATACCCTCCACCGTCACCAGATTGCGCAAGGGCTGCGCCGTCGCCAGCGTCGCCGCCAGCAGCAGCGTCCATCCCGTTATTTGCTTGATAAAACCGTGCATGATCCGCCCTGAATGATTCTGTGATTGCGCATACTCGACCCGAGGGCCGCATACGCGAACGGCGGACGCCTGTCAGCGCCCGCCTGTTGTCCCGCCCGGACTCCTCGCCGCCCCGCCGCTCAGAACGGCATCAGCGGGCTGGCGAAGAACTTCATCAACCAGCCAGGCTCGTTGGCGTCCGACAAGGCTCCGCGCCCGGAATAGCTGATGCGGGCGTTGGCGATGCGCAGCGAGGACACGCGGTTGTCGGTGTCTATGTCTTCCACCCGCACATAGCCGGCCAGACGCAGGAATTCCTCGCCCTGGTTCAGCACCAGCTGCTTTTCGCCCTTCACCTCCAGCAGACCGTTGCCCAGCACCTTGTGCACGACTACGGTCAGTGCGCCGGACAACATGTTCTGCTGGGTGGAAGTGGACGAGCCGTTGAAGTCGCGGCCGGCGTCCACGCCCACTTGCGCGCGGAAGGTGGTATTGCCCAGCAGCGACGGCGCGATGTTGGCGCCGGATTTCTTGCCGAAGCTGGTGCCGGCCTTCTTGCTGGCTTGAGTGGTTTCTTCCAACACCACGGTCAGCACGTCGCCGGGACGGAAAGCCCGGCTGTCCGAAGTCAGCGATTGCGCGCCCGCCACGGTAAACACGCCGCCGCCCTTGCCGCGCTGCGGCTGCTGCAGCAGTTCCGGCAAAGCGAATTCCTGCGTGGTCTGCGGCGGAATCGGCTGCGCGCAGCCGGCCAGCAGCAACGCGGACAAACTCAGGGCCAGCAGCTTCATCGTGCCGACTGTGCCAGGTACTGCATCATATTGTCGGCGGCGCTCAACACCTTGGTGTTCATCTCGTAAGTGCGCTGCGCGGCGATCATGTCCACCATTTCCTCCACCACTTGGACGTTGGAGCCCTCCAGCGAACCCTGCTTGAGCTTGCCCAAGGAGCCGGAGCCCGGCGCGTCGGTGGTGGCTTCGCCGCTGGCGGCTGTTTTCTGGAACAGGTTGTCGCCCAGCGCCAACAAGCCGGCCGGATTGACGAAGCTGGCCAGTTCGATCTGGCCGGCCGTTTCCAATGTGCTGCCGCTGCCGCGGGTGTAGCTGACCGCTCCGGTTTCGCTGATGGTCACCGAGGAGGCATCGGCCGGGATGGTGATGGACGGCTCCAGCGGCAGGCCCTGCGGAGTGACGATGGCGCCCTGGTCGTTGCGCTGCAGTTGGCCGGCGCGGGTGTAGCCGGTTTCGCCGTTGCTCATTTTCACTTGCAAAAAGCCCTGACCGACGATGGCCAGATCCAAGGACTGATTGGTAGTAGTCAGCGTGCCCGAGGTAAACACTTTCTGAGTGCCCACCAAGCGGGTACCGTTACCCAACTGCACGCCCAGCGGCGCAGTGTTGTCTTGGTCGGTCTTGCCGCCCGGCTGACGGTCCACTTGGTAGAACAGGTCCTCGAACACCATGCGGTCGCGCTTGAAGCCGACGGTGTTGACGTTGGCGAGGTTGTTGGCGATGGCGGTCAGACGCGCGTCCTGCGCCTGGATGCCGGTCTTGCTCACCCACATTGCTGGATTCATGTTTCGATTCCCCGATGGTTTGCGCCGTCGGCCTTGGCCGCGACGCTGTTATTGGAATGCCGGATCAGGCGCGCACCAGACGGTTGCCCGCCTCCACCATGTCGCTGGCGGAGTTGAACAAGCGCATCTGCATTTCAAAATTGCGGTTCAGCGTCATGGTGGCCACCATCTCCTCCACCGCGGACACATTGCTGCGCTCCAGATGCTCGCCCTGCACCTTGACGGTATCGTCGGCGGCCAGCACGCCGCCCTGGCGGCTGACCACCAGGCCGTTGGCGTCCTTGGCGATGTCCTGCGGCAGCGGCTTGACCAGCTTGAGCTTGTCTATGGGCAGCATTTCGCTTTCGCCGGCTGCCAATACCGAGATCACGCCGTCGCTGCCCACATGCAACTTGACGTAGTCCGGCGGCAAAGTGATCTGCCCGCCGTCGCCCAGCACCGGATGGCCGTTGACGCTCAACTTGCCGTCCACGTCCGCCACCATGGCGCCGGCGCGGGTGTAGGCCTCGTTGCCGTCCGGCCCCTGCACGGCGAAAAAGCCCTCGCCCTTCACCGCCACGTCCAGATCGCGTCCGGTCTCCACCACCGCGCCGCTGCGCACATCCACCGCATTGGCGCCGTTCTGGCTCAGGTGACGGGCGTCGTAGCCGTAGCCGGGCACCGTCTGACTAGTGCTGACGCCGATGTCGGCGCGGAAACCGCCGGTTTCGGCGTTGGCGATGTTGTTGGCGTGAATCTGCTGCGCCTTGAGCATGCGGTCGGCGCCGCTCATCGCGGTGTAGATCAGTGCGTCCATTTATCCTTGCTCCGCCTTACACCGCCTGCATCAGCGCCTGGATGGTTTGGTTTTCGGTGGAAATCACCTTGGTGTTGGCCTGGTAATTGCGTTGCGCGGTCATCAGGTCCACCAGTTCGGAGGTCATGTCCACATTGGACTGCTCCAGGGTGAAGGCCAGCAAATTGCCGGACAGGCCTGCGCCCGGACGCGAGTACACCGCGGTGCCGGAGCCGGCGGTTTCCACCCAGCTGGTTTGCGAGGTGGCTTGCAGCGCGGATTCGTTAGGGAAGTTGGCGATGGCCAAGGTGCCCACTACCTGCTTCTGGCCATTGCTGTAAGCCGCCACCACGTCGCCGTTGTCGTTCAGGCTGGTGCCGGTCATCGAGCCGGACGCGTAGCCGTTGCTGGCGTTCAGGGTCTGGCTGCTTTCGCCGGCAAACTGGGTGGTGCCGGTGTAATCGAGGTTCACAGCCAGCGGGGATGCGCCGGGAGGCGTGCCCAGGTTCAGCGCCACCGGCGCGGTGGGGCTGGTCAGCTTGCCGTCGGTGTCGAATGTGAGCGTTGCGGTGGTGGGCTGATCCTTGCCGTCCAGCGTATAGTGCACGGTGATGGTGTTCGGCCCGGTCTTGCAAAAGTACTGGGTCAGGTTGAGCTTGTTGCCCAAGGAATCGTAAACCGTGGACACCGCCGAGCTGTTGAAGGTGTTCTGCGACTTGTCGAACGGCACGGTCTGCACACTCCAACCGGCCGACATATTACCGACGTATTGCAGCTTGTCGCTGGCCTTGGCCGGTATGTTGCCGTTGGGGATCTTGATGTCGCCAAAGGCGCCCAGCGCGTTGCCGTCAGCCTTGCCGTAGCCCTGCACGCGACGGTTGAATCCGTCCACCAGGTAACCATCCTTGTCCGCGGTGAAGATGCCGACTCGCGAATAAGCCATGCCGCCGTTCAGGTCGCGGCTGACGAAGAAGCCGCGGCCGTCGATGGCGGCGTCCAACGGGCGGCCGGTGCGCACGGTGTTGCCGTTGCGCGCCATGTTTTGACTGTGGCCGACCACTTCCACTCCCATCGGCTGCGCGCCGGCGTAGGCCGCGGAAAAACTGGTGCGGCTGGACTTGAAGCCGTAGGTGCCGGTGTTGGCGATGTTGTTACTGATATTGCCCAGTTGGTTGTTGACGGCGTTGATGCCGGACAAAGCAATGTCGAAACTCATGGTCGCTCCAAAGTTTTAGGTGTCTTGAATCAGCGCTTCAGGCCTGGGTCTTGCCCAGCAAACGAGTAATGGCGGAAGCGGGGAATTCGCCCAGGCCGGCCAGCGTCAGCGTAGGCTCGCCGCCGTTGATGGGCAGGCGCACGCCGGACACGGTAGCCTGCATTTCAAGCCCGGCCTTGGACTTGGACGCAGTGCGCACTTCCAGCTTGTAATCACCTTCCACCAGGCCGTGCTTGCTTGGGTCCACGTTGAAATCGAATTCGCCGGCCGGGCGTTTGCCCAGCTCGATCACGGTCTCCTTGCCGCCGGCGTCGGTCAGCACCAGCGACACCTGCTGCTCTTCGCCGGACAGGGTCACGCGGCCGGACAAGGCGTCCTTGCCGCTCAGGTGCGCCTGATCAGCCTGCACCAGCACCTGGCGCCCCACTTGCGAGCCCAGCGACACGCCCTGCAGCTCGCGCAACATCAGCGCGTTGCCCTGCAATTGCTTGAGCATGTCGGCGGAGCTCTTCATTTGGCTCATCTGCGCCAGTTGGCTGACGAATTGCGAAGCGTCGGTGGGGTCCAGCGGGTTCTGGTTCTGAATCTGAGCCAGCAGCAGCTTCATGAACATATCGTCCATGCCGGGGTTTTGCCCGGCGGCCGGCGCCACGCCCGGAGGATTGGCGCCATTGGAGGCGGCGGATTGGCTCTGCTGTCCGTTTTGCGCGGCGTTCACGCTCATGCGTTGTCTCCCAGTTTCAGCAGATCCTGCTGCATGCCCTTGACTCGGGCCAGCACTTCCACATTGGTCTGGAACGCGCGCGAGGCCGACAGCATGTCGGTCATCTCCTCCACCGCGTTCACATTGGAATAGAAAACATTGCCGTCGGCGTCGGCCAGCGGATTGCCCGGCTCGTGCGCCTTGCGCACCGGCTCCTGGTTCTGCACCACGTCCAACACCCCCACGCTGGCGCCTCGCCAGCCGTCGAAGCCGTCGCCGCCGCGGTACTGAGTGGCGAACACCGGCTTGCGGGAACGATATGCGGCCTGCTCGCTGCCGGCGGCGGTGTCTGCGTTGGCCAGGTTGCTGGCCACCGTGTTGAGACGCACCGTCTGCGCCGTCATGGCGGAGCCGGCGATGCGGGAAATATCGCGAAAGGACATGGCTTACTGACCTGCTATCACTTTGGCCAGCCCGCGGAACTTCATGTTCAGGAAGGCGAGGCTGGTCTGGAATTCGGAAACGTTCTGCGCGAACTCGGCCTGCTCCACGCCCAGCTCCACGGTATTGCCGTCGCGCGCGGGATGGTTGGGCAGCCGGTATTGCAATTCACCGGACGGCGAATCCAGCGGAAACGCCGCGTCGTCCGCCGAAGCGGCCAAGGCTGTTTTGAAGTCGATGTCTCGCGCCTGATAGCCGGGCGTGTTCTCGTTGGCGATGTTGGACGCCAGAATGCGGGTACGCTCCGCCCTTAACTGCAAGGCAGCAGGGTGGACGCTCAATGCCTTATCAAGGTGGAAACCCATTGCCTAGACCCATGCGGTTCTCTACCATGTTTAAACATCGGCTATCTAATTCACATTAAATGGCCGCTCGATTGAAAAGCGATACTAATAACCGCACCCTCTCGCGTATACGGGATAATTACCAAGTCATCTTTAATGGGAATTTTCACACCCTATCGGCATCAAGCCGCGCCGCTATTGGCTGCGCTGCTCATTCTGTCCAGCGTTCCGGCGCTGGCAACCCCCTATCCGGCCGCCGCCGCAGTGGAGCAGACCGCGCGCGCGCTGCTGCTGAAAAAACTGGAAAAAGCCGGCCTGGAAGCGGCCCGCGTCAACATCAAAGCGCTGCCGCCGCGCGGCTTCAACGCCCCGCCCTGCCCCGAACCGGTGCGCGTCGCCGCGCTGGATGAACGCGCGCCCAGCCGCATGCGGCTGCAGGCGCGCTGCGACGCCGCCGGCTGGGACGCGGAATTCATCGTCCGCGCAGACATCAGCGCCCGCGTGGCGGTGGCGGCGCGCGACATCCCGGCGCGCAGCCTGCTGGACGCAGGCGATTTAGAATGGCAGGAGCGCCCGGTGCTGGACCCTGCCGACATGGTAGGCGCCAAGACCAAGCTGGAGGGCTTAAGCAACCGCACCGCGCTGCGCCAGGGCCAGCCGCTGCGGCTCAAGGCGCTGGAAGCCAGCCTGCTGGTCAAGCGCGGCGAGGAAGTGCGCATCGTGGCGCGCCATAGCGGCATCGAGGTAGTCGCCGCCGGCGAGGCGCTGGGCAACGGCCGCCAGGGCGAAATCATCCGCGTGCGCAACAGCGCCACCGGCAAGGTGATCCGCGCCCGCGCCAGCCAGCCGGGCGAGGTCAACCCGGTGGACTAAATACGCAAAAAGCCCCAAACAGGGGCTTTTTCTTGCGAGGGCGAACACCCCTGGAAACGGCTTACGATCTTGCAGGAATCGTCAGCCCGCGCCGCACCGCCGGCCGCGCCAGAAAGGCTTCCAGTACGCGCGTTACCTGCGGGAAGTCCGCAATCGACACCAATGCTCCGGCCTCGTAAAAACCAATCAGATTGCGCACCCAGGGGAAGATGGCGATGTCGGCGATGCCGTACTCCTCGCCCATCACCCACTGGCGGCCGCTCAAGCGTTGATCCAGCACCGCCAGCAGGCGGCGTGCCTCGTTCACGTAACGGTCGCGCGGGCGTTTGTCTTCGTAATCCTTGCCGGCGAACTTATGGAAGAAGCCCACCTGACCGAACATCGGACCAATGCCGCCCATCTGGAACATCAGCCACTGTATGGCCTCGTAGCGCGCGGCGGGATCGGACGGCAACAGCCGGCCGCTTTTCTCCGCCAGATACAACAGGATGGCGCCGGATTCGAACAAGGCCAGCGGCTTGCCGCCTGGGCCGGACGGATCGAGAATGGCGGGAATCTTGTTATTGGGGTTCAGCGACAGGAATTCCGGCGACAACTGATCGTTGCTGTCGGAGCTGACCAGATGCGCCTCGTACGGCAGGCCGGTTTCTTCCAGCATGATGGACGCCTTGACCCCGTTGGGCGTGGTCAGCGAATACAGTTGGATGCGATCCGGATATTGCGCGGGCCATTTACGGGTAATGGGAAAGGCGGATAAATCACTCATAAGCGCTCCATGAGTTTGCGGGTGGGTTGCGCGACCATGATAAGCCCGGTTTTTGCATTTGTCTTAAATCAGCCGCCAATCAAAGGCGAGATGTTATTGACGTAATAGCTGGATACACTGTTAAGCCGTGCCCATGGCCAACGCCGCCCAGCAATAAGACATTCATTCAAAAATAAATTTCCCTTCTAAATGATGTGGAATGTATTAGTTTGAAATGAGGTTGGCGTGCTCCACTGGCACTCCTGGATGGCAATTACAATGGAGGCAGCCATGCCCTTTTTTTCCGGAAAACTCAAGGAACAGCTCAACGAGCTGACCGGCCAATTGGACGGCCTGCGCGGCATGCTGTCCGCCATCGACCGCTCGATGGCGATGATACAGTTCACTCCCGACGGCATCGTCACCAACGTCAATGAAAACTTTCTACGCACCATGGGCTACCGGCGCGAAGAAGTCATCGGCAAGCATCACCGCATCTTCTGCGATAAAAACCATGTTTCCAGCGCCGCCTACGCCGAGTTCTGGCAAAAACTGAAGCGCGGCGAGCCGGTCAACGGCCGCTTCAGCCGCTACGCCAAGAACGGCGATGAAATCTGGCTGGAAGCCAGTTACACCCCGGTACTGTCCAGCGACGGCCAGGTCTGCGGCGTGGTCAAGGTGGCGTCCGACATCTCCGAGCAAGTGCATCAGGAGCAGAGCGATCAGGCCATCCGCCTGGCGATCAGCCGCTCGATGGCGCAGATCGAATTCGATCTGGACGGCAATATCCAGGACGCCAACGAAAACTTCCTCAACACCTTCGGTTATACCCTGGCCGAAATCCGCGGCAAGCATCACCGCATGCTCTGCGACACCGACTACGCCGCCAGCCCAGACTACGCGGAGTTCTGGCGCCAGTTGCGCCAGGGCAAGTTTTTCCAGGGCCAGTTCAAGCGCCTGAGCAAGAACGGGCAAACCATCTGGCTGGAAGCCACCTACAACCCAGTGTACGACCTGAACGGCAAGCCGGTGCGGGTGGTCAAGTTCGCCCAGGACATCAGCCGCCGGGTGCAGCAATTGCAGACCCAGGCGGAAAACGCCCAGTCGGCGGTGGAAGTCTCGGTCAATACCGAGCAGCTGTCGGTCAAGGGCAGCGCGGTGCTGGAACAGGCCGCCAGCGAAATCACCAAGGTGGCGTCCAGCGTGGAAAGCTCCTCCATCATCATCACCAAGCTGGGCGACAGCTCCGGTCAGATCGGCACCATCATCAGCACCATCAGCGAGATCGCCGACCAGACCAATCTGCTTGCGCTCAACGCGGCGATCGAGGCGGCTCGCGCAGGCGAGATGGGCCGCGGCTTCGCGGTGGTGGCCGATGAGGTGCGCAAGCTGGCCGAACGCACCAGCCAGTCCACCGGCGAGATTTCCGGCATCGTGCGCAGCATCCAGGAAGACTCCAAGTCCGCCATCTCTTCGATGCAGCAGGTGCGCGGCCTGGCCGACACCAGTTTGCAACTGTCCGAGCAGGCGCGCGACTCCATCGCCGAGATCCGCGCCGGCGCCAAGGAAGTGGTGCAAGTGGTGCGCGACGTGTCGGAGCTATTGCAGCAACGCGCTTGAACCACGTCGGCGGGCTAGGAAAGCCTTGATCCAAATCATGTCCGCGCCGGCCCCGGCGCGGCGATACTGAGACGCCCACACCTTTCCCGAGTCCGTGATGAAACACCCCCACCCCGCGGCGATGCTGGCTCAGGCGCCGCATCGCGCCGCCTTCCTGCCCGGCATGCTGTTCGCCATTCTGCTGCTGGCCGCCTGGAGCGCCGAACTCGCCAGCCGCTTGCTCGGCGTCCACGCCGCGCTGGCGGTGCCCTCTTCGCTTGCCCACGGTTTCCTGATGCTGTTCGGTTTCTTCCCACTGTTCATGACCGGCTTTCTATTCACAGCCGGCCCGCGCTGGCTGGGCGTGGAACCGCCTAGCCGCCTCATCTTTGTCGGCGTGCCGGCGTTGATGGTGACCGGACTGCTGCTGTGGCTGGCCGGACTATGGCTGGGCATCGCCTGGACGCTGACCGGCCACGCGCTGTACACCCTGGGTTTCAGCGGGCTAACGCTGACTTTCGCCTGCCTGCTGCTGGCTAGCCCGCAGCCGGACCGCCGTCACGCCTGCGCGGTGCTGGCCGCCCTGCTCTGCGGCGTGCTGGCGCTGCTGGCCGGCACTTACTGGCTGATCTTTCAGGATGGCCAAGCCTGGCTGTGGATGCGCAACCTTGCCTTGTGGGGCTTTCTATTGCCCGTGTTCCTGACCGTCTGCCACCGCATGCTGCCGTTCTTCTCAGCCAACGCGCTGCCCCAGTATCAGCCCTGGCGGCCGGGCTGGCTGCTGGCCGCCATGCTAACCGGCTCGCTGGGCCATGGCCTGCTGGACGGTTTCAGCCTACCCAGTTGGCCGCTGGACGCGGCGCTGGCCATACTGTTCGCCTATGTCAGCTGGCGCTGGCGGCTGGCGGCCGCGCTGCGGGTGCGGCTGCTGGGCATGCTGCACCTGGCTTTCGCCTGGCTGCCAATCGGTTTCGGCCTGTACGCGCTCAACGGCTGGCTGGCTTCCCCGCGTCTGGCGCTGGCGGCGCTGCACGCCGTCACCGTAGGCTTCTTCCTGACCATGATGATCGCCTTTGTGTCGCGAGTGACGCTGGGTCACTCCGGCCAGCCTTTGCAAGCCGGCCCCGGCTTGTGGCGACTCTACCTGGCCGCACACTGGCTGGCGCTGACTCGGGTAGCCACGGAA
The DNA here is from genome assembly GCF_023507765.1 of Chromobacterium sp. IRSSSOUMB001. Classification (NCBI taxonomy): domain Bacteria; kingdom Pseudomonadati; phylum Pseudomonadota; class Betaproteobacteria; order Neisseriales; family Chromobacteriaceae; genus Chromobacterium; species Chromobacterium sp. IRSSSOUMB001. The sequence goes on along the minus strand of NZ_JALCYU010000022.1, from coordinate 43,343 downwards.
ATGCTGCCCGGCGTCTGGTCCGGCTGGCTGTATGGGGCGGCGGCCATGGGCTGGCTGCTGACGCTGGCGGCCTGGGGCCGCGCTTTCATGCCCAGCTACTGGCGACGGCGAGCCGACGGCAAACCGGGTTGATCCTCTGAACTAGCCTTGTCCGCGCCGACGCAAATACTCCGGCACTTCATCGGCCGGCATCGGCCAGCCCAGCAGATAGCCTTGTACATAATCCACGCCCAGGCGCAGCATCAACTGCAAATCCGTCTCTTCTCCGATGCCTTCCGCCACAACTTGGATATTGCGATCCTTGGCCAGCCGGATGGTGGACTCGAGGATCTCTCTCGCCACGCTATCGCCGGCGGCGCCGGCCACCAGCGCGCGGTCTATCTTGATCGCGCTTACCGGCAGCTCGCGCAGGTATTCCAAACCGTTGTAACCGCAGCCCACATCATCCAAGGAAACGCGAAAGCCGGCCATTCGCAGCCGTATCACGTTTTCCAGTGCCTGATAGATGTTTTTGAGCCGCTGGGTTTCAGTCAGCTCCAGCGTCAGCAAGGCCGGCGCCATGCCCAATTCTTCCGCCGCCTCAGCCAGGCTGGACGGTAGTTCAGGGTTACAGAACTGGCTGGCGGTGAGGTTGATCGAGACCCTCAAACCGGACAAGGCCACTTGTCCGCTCCAACGGCGATAATCCTCCGCCGCGGAGCGGAAGATGGCAAAGAACAAGTCCTCGTCCAGGCCGTAATGCTCAAGGCCGGGCAAGAACGCAGACGGCTCCAGCAGGCCCAACTCGGGATGATGCCAGCGCGCTAGCGCCTCCACTCCCATGACTCTCAACAAACCCGGATCCGCCTGCGGCTGATACCAGGGCAGGATTTCTCCACGCCGCAGCGCCCGCTCCAACTCCTGCCGGTCAAACCTCGACGTAGCGCCGTCCCACGCCGGCCGTCGCGCCACCGTCTGCCACAACTTGCATAGCTGTTCCATGGACAAAGGCGTGTTCAAACTGCCTATCACCGGCAGATTGTGAAACGCCGCCACGCGATAAGCACCCATCAGCATGTCCTTGGACAGCGAACTGTTGAACACGATGGGCGGCACCGCTTGCAAGCCGGCCAGATGGCGCAGCAGCAGGATGCCGTCCATCCCCGGCATGTTGAGATCGCTGATCATCAAATCATAGCGATGCCGCTTAAGCTGTTCGAGCGCGCCGGCGCCGTCGCACGCCTCATCGATGCGCTCGATTCCCACTTGACGTAAAGCCTGGCTCAGGGCGCAGCGCTGCACATCGTGATCATCCACGATCAAGACCCGCATCGGCGCCGGGCCAGGTTTGGTGCTTATAGATTCCATGGCATGTTCTCTGTCCCAGTTGGAGCGCTATTCTCCTCAGCCGGCTCAAACTAAAGAAATAGGAAGATGCTGAATTTGCCGTGAAATTTTCAGACATCGATTTTTTACTATTATCAAAAGCGCATCAAACTTTGCCGCATGGCGCTGCGCTTTTGTTCTATATCACCATTGGGGGCCACCGAGGCGAAACTTCATCCCAATCAATCAAATAGCGCGGCAAACAACAAATTTCGCCTGGATTGACCCGAATTGAATGATCGCCACCGACGCCGCCGGCGGACCGCTATGCCGATCCGCCTCCCGCGCCGTTTTCCGGCAAAGTCAAGCAGGAGATCCGGCAATGAGAAGCAACCTTCCCGTGGATGGCACCGAGGTGTTCTTGCTACCCCACCGCCCCATCGTCACCAAGACCGATCTAAAAGGCCAGATCACTTACGCCAATCGCGCCTTCATCGACATCAGCGGTTTCAGCGAAGAAGAACTGATTGGGCAGCCGCACAATATCGTGCGTCACCCGGACATGCCGCAAGCCGCCTTCGACGACCTTTGGAGCACCATCAAGTCGGGCCGCCCATGGAAGGGACTGGTCAAGAATCGCACCAAGCAAGGGCATTTCTACTGGGTGGAAGCCTACGTCACGCCGATCTGCGAAGGCGGCCGGCCGGTGGGTTATATGTCGGTGCGCAGCGCGCCGTCCAAACAGCAGACCGCCGACGCCGAACAACTTTACGCCCGTGTCCGCGAGCGCCGCCAAGCGTTTCCGGAAACCCGTCACGCCGCCCCGCCGGCAACGGCCTGGCTTTTACTGTGCGCGCAATTGCCCGCTACGGCGCTGATCCTGGGCGGCGCGGCTAGCGACGGCGCCTTGCGCCTGACGCTGCTGGCGCTGGCGGCGACATGGGCCTTGACCGCCTCTTATGTGGCCGGGCGCTGGTTGGCGCGGCCGATAGACGCGGCGCGGCGCGCGCTGATGCGGTTGGCCGAGGGCGACTTCAGCGCCCAGATACCGGCCTCCGGCCCGCGCGAACCCCGCGCAGTGCTGGAGGAGATGGAAACCCTGCGCATCCATTTGCGCGCCATTCTCGCCGACGTCGTCGCCGGCGCGGAGGATGTCAGCGAGGCCGCCACCGCCACCCACGCCGAAGCCGAATCGTTGAACATCCGCGGCGAAACCACCTTGGAGGGCATCACCCGTGTGGCGGCCGCCTTGCAGCAGCTGTCCGTTTCGGTCAACGAGATTTCGCAGTCCACCCGCACCGGCGCCGAGTTCGCAGACCAGGCGACCGAACTGGCCAGCCAGGGCGAAGCCCAGATGAGCGACACCCGTCAGGCGGCTCAGGCGGTGGTCAGCGAGGTGTCCTGCACCCGCGACATCATCATCAAGCTGGAGCAATCGGTGGAATCGATCAATACCGTCACCGGCGTGATCAAGGACATCGCCAACCAAACCAATCTATTGGCCTTGAACGCGGCGATAGAAGCGGCGCGCGCCGGCGAGCAAGGCCGCGGTTTCGCCGTGGTGGCCGACGAAGTTCGCAAACTGGCGGAACGCACCGCCGGCAACACGCTGGAGATCGAACAATCGGTGTCCTTCCTGCGCGAACGCTCGCAGGAGGCGCTGGAGGAGGTGAAGGCGGCGGTGAACAAAGTCCACACCGCGGAGGAAACCATACAAGCGGCCGCCCAAGGGCTGGAAGCAATCCGCAACGCCAACGAAAAAGTGGCGGAATCCTCCTCCAGCGTGGCCAATATGCTGCGGCAGCAGTCGTCCGCCTCCACCGAGGTGGCCCAAAGCATGGAAACCATGAGCACGCTGACCGAACAGAACAGCCACAGCATCGCCGCCACCCTGCAGGTGGCGCAGAAGCTGCACACCACCGCCAGCGATCTGCGTCGCCTGGTCAGCCAATTCGAAAAACATATGTGACCGGCATCAACCATGCGACCGAATGGCATGTTTACGGAAAATTTCCATGCAAACAAGTTTTATTACACAAACCGTGAAAAATTAAGGAACTACTTGATACCCATTCTTTCATAACCGTTATTCGTCGCGACTCTATTGCACTGCACCATGACACCCGTCGCGACGAAGACGGCGCAGGCAGGCGGCCCATGCCGCCCGCCCGCGCTCCCTAAAAGCCTGTTCAAAGTTTCGTGAGCAAGAGCGAGACAAGGCCTTGTAACTGAAAAAACGGAATGCACATTAGGGTATATGAACATTCTAAATCGACTTTCAACGCCGCATCGCCAAAGCGCAGCGGACGTTGAACAGGTCCTAAACCGTAGTCCAAACAAAACAAGGAGGTGATCGTCCAGTAAAACCGCGCCCAACGCGACGCACCGCCGCTAGAGCGGCGTCGAGTCCGGCGCAGGAACCGCCCGGCCGCAAGCCCGGCCTTCCATTCAGAGCCGCACACATGATCCAGCCAACGCCGCAACGCGGCCTCCGGGCAAAATCAACGGCTCTCAGATGCAGTGTCTCGTTCGGCGAGGCTCCTATGCAAACACAGGTCACTGATCTGACGACGTCGAGAGACGCCCAAGGTTAGGACAGGCTTTATCGGATTAAGGTATAGCCCAAAGTGACTTCCCGCATGCAGTCGGGATACGTTGCATAGTGCCAAAACTTAGACGCGGAGATAGCTTTTCTGCACTCTCTCTTCTGGTTTCCGCCCCCATTGTGACAACTGTTTGTGGTTATAAAACAGCTAACGGGGAATACCTCAAAATGTCTTTTGCAAGCATTACTCTGCCTACCGCTCAGGCAAACGAAGTCAATCTGAAAGAAACCGTCGCCTCCTACATGAGCGACTCGCTGATCACCCTCAGCCGCGACATGAAAGTCAGCGAAGCGCGCGAGCACATGCTCAAACAGCTACGCGACGAAGACATTCCCGCCCAGATTTTCGTCATCGACGGCAGCCGCTTCCTGCATGGTCAGCTATCGGTCAAGCGCCTGCTGACCGAAACGGACCTGACTCTGCCGGTTTCCGCGCTGATGGGCCCCACCTCCTTTGTCGTCGAGCCTAATCAACAGCGCCGCGACATCGTGCCAGAACTGATAGACAAGGGCGTGGATCTCGCACCGGTTGTCAGCGGCGGCAAACTGCTGGGCGCCCTGTACGAAAAGGAAATCGCCGCACTGATCCGCGACGAAGGCACCGACGACGCTCAACGCCAAGGCGCCAGCCTGCCGCTGGAAACCTCCTATCTGGAAAGCTCCCCGTGGAGCCTGTGGAAAAAGCGCCTGCCCTGGCTGCTGCTGCTGTTCTTCGCGGAAGCCTACACCAGCACTATCCTGAAAGTGTTTGAAGAGCAGCTGGAAGCCGCCATCGCGCTGGCCTTCTTCATTCCGCTGCTGATCGGCACCGGCGGCAACAGCGGCACTCAGATCACCTCCACCCTGGTGCGCGCGATGGCGATGGGCGAAGTCAGCCTGCGCAACATCGGCACGGTATTGCGCAAAGAGGTGACCACATCCTTCATGATTGCGCTGGCCATCGGCGTGGTGGCCTGGATACGGGCCTGGATGCTGGGCGTGGGCGACGAAGTGGCCTTGGTGGTGTGTCTGACGCTGATCGCCATCACCATCTGGAGCGCCATCGTGTCCTCCATCATCCCAATGCTGCTGAAGAAAATGCGCATCGACCCGGCCGTGGTGTCGGCCCCCTTCATCGCCACCTTCATCGACGGCACCGGTCTGGTGATTTACTTCAACATCGCCATGCTGGTGATTTCCGACCTGGCCTAAGCGCCCCCTTTCCGGCGCGCCATCGCGCGCCGCCGCAAGCCGCGCCCGCCAAGCCCATCCCTGGATGCGGACTTGCCGGGCGCGCGCCACATGTGCATGGGACTTTTGAACAGGCGCTTAGGCCAGTTTGTCCTCTTCTTGGTTTTTATCACGCCGCCGCCAAGTTGTTTTCAGCGACCCGCCATGCTAATGTCCTGATAAATTTAAATAATCAAGGCATACGCCGGCACCTCCTTTCATAGCAACGCCACTTAAACGGCCTCTTTCATGACCCATTCAAACCGTAAACGCTTCGCCGCCGCGCTGGCGCTGGCTGCCGCGCTGCCGCTGACGGCCCACGCCGAAACCTTCGACCTGGGCGCCATCCTCAAGGACGGCATCAAGAAAGCTCTGCAAAAAGACCCCGCCGGGGACGGAGCCGCCGCCCCAATGGCTCCCGGCATCTACGACGGCTCCGACAAACAGTTCGAGCGCACGCTGACCATCCGCCCCAACGGCAAGTTTGAACTGGAAGTCATGCAAAAAGGCAAACCCGGCCAACTGCGCTCCGGCTCCGGCAGCGGACAGTTACAGGCCAACGGCGGGCAGTGGCGCTATAGCGAAGGCATCTGCACGATGAACATCCTGCCCCAGACCTCCGCGGTGCAAGTGCAGATGGACCGGTGCGCCAGCGCCTTCGGCGACGTGCCCTTCGACGGCGTTTATCGTCTGGCCAAGGCGGCCGGCGGCGCCCAAGCCGGCGCCGGCAAGAACAAGGCCCTGGCGGCGCAGCTGAGCTGCCACAATCTCAATCTGAGTGACAACGGCGTCGCCAAACTGCTGGCCGCCGCCACCGGCTCAACGCCCAACCAGGTATGGGAACATGAGCTGGCCTTGCCCAGCGGCTATGACTACGGCGATTTGCCGATTCGCTCTGCGCAGTTGTCCGAGGCGGACGGCGGCTTCCTGGCCTTGTTCGTGGACGGCGACGCCGCCGCCATCAAGAGCGCGATCAAGAAAACCCAGCGCAAAAGCAGCAGCGCGGCGATGTTGAGCAAGGTGGGGGAAAGCTATCCCTTCCCGGGAAAACCCAACGGCCTGCCCTATGTGCTGTGCCGGAGCAAGGCGGTTCAACACGGGCTGTATTGACGCTTGCTCCAAACGACAATGGCCCCGGCAAACGCCGGGGCCATTGTCGTCAATCAACCCGTCTAAAGCTCAACCGCAAGCGCCTACGTGACCGCAGGCGGTGCAAAACTCGCAGCCATCCTTCTTGATCAAGGCGTGATTGCCGCACTCCGGGCAGGGCTTGCCCGGCACCTGTTTCAAGGCGGCGCTGGCTTCCGGACTGAACAAATCGCTCTGCTCCGGCACCATCACCCCCATCTCTTCCAGCGGCACGCCTTCCTCGGTCAACACTCCCAGCATCGCGTAGCGGTGGATGATCAACTGCGCCAGATAGGCAACGGTGGACGGCCAGCTCTGCGACTTCTCCGCCCCGGGAATGCGGGCGAAGAAATCGCCCTGCGGCTCAGCGTAGCTCAGCAGCTTGCGCAGCTTGAGACCGATCCAGGCCGGATCTATCACCCGCATGTCCAGGCTCAGCATCTTGCACAAGCCGTCCAGCTCTCGCGGATAAGCGCCGGCCAGCCACATCGAATACGGCCGGCGCTGGCCGTTGGGCAGCACCAGTTCTTTAATGAAGAGCACGAAGTCGTCGCCGGTTTGCGGGTTGCTGACGTCCACCGACCAGCTCATGGTGCCGTCGGTTCCGGATTTAGGCTCCTTGCGCGCGAACAGCGCGTCCATCACCGGCGTCGGCTCGTTTTGATCCGCCGGCAACGCCCCTAGTTGCTCAACGCGGTGGCGCACCACCTTGCCCAGGGCCGCCGAGGCCGAGGTGGCGTAAACGGTGCGCTCGCCCAGATCGAACACATAGCGTTTGTCGCCGTTGGTGTGCGACAGCGCGTCCAGCTTGGCGGCCAGCCAGCCGTGGTCGCGGCAGCGCATGTCCATGGACAGGGTCTTGGCCACCGCGCCCAGCCCGCGCTGTTCCTCTGTAGCGTTGACCCAGCATTCAAACGGCGACACTCGACCGTTCTCCACATGACCCACCACCACGGCGAAGTCTCCGGCGTCCCCTTCCACCATGAAGGTCCAGGACGGGTTGCCTTCCTTCAGCTTGGGCCGGTTAGGCCACTTCAAGCTGGACAAGGCCGGCGTCGGCGCGGTGTTGAGCACCACGCGGCGGTCCGGATCGCCGTCGCCGCTGCCGGACAAGTCCTGCGGCGTGGCGGCGCTGGGCTTGGCCGGCTCCACCGACAACACCGACCCCAGCACGCTGTTGGGCCGGTAGGTGGTAATCCCTTTCAGTCCAGCGCGCCAGGCTTCCAGATACAGGCTTTCGAAATCGTCGAACGGATAATCGCCCGGCACGTTCACCGTCTTGGAGATGGCGGTGTCGATATAGGGCGCCACCGCCGCCACCATGCGCATATGGTCCAGCGCGCTCATTTCCAGCGCGGAGACGAAGTAGTCCGGCAGGGCGTTGGTGTCCCCGCCCTGCATCCGGTAGACGCGGTAGGCGTGGTCTTCCACCAGATATTCCTGCTGGCTGCCGTCGGCCATGCGCTTCTTGCGGGTGTAGAACCAGGAGAACGGCGGCTCAATGCCGTTGGAGGCGTTGTCTGCGAAGGCCAGCGAAATGGTTCCGGTGGGCGCGATGGACAAGAGGTGCGAGTTGCGAATGCCGTGCTTGCGGATGCGCGCCTTGATCGCCTCCGGCAAACGGCTGGCGCAATGCGGCGCGGCCAGGTAGGCGTCGGCGTCGAACAGCGGGAAACCGCCCTTCTCGATGGCGAGATCCACGGAGGCGTCGTAGGCGGCGTCGCGCATCGCCTCGGAAATGCGGCTGGCGAAGCGGCGGCCCTCCTCGCTGTCATAGCGTATCTTCAGCATGATCAGCGCGTCGCCCAGGCCGGTGAAGCCCAGGCCGACGCGGCGCTTGGCCTGGGCCTCGCGCTGCTGCTCCTCCAGCGGCCACACGGTCAAGTCCAGTACATTGTCCAGCATGCGCACCGACATGCGCACCACTTTCTCGAAGCTCTTGAAATCAAAGCTGGGCTTATCGCCAAACGGCTGGCGCACATGGCGGCACAAATTGATGGAGCCCAGGTCGCAGCAGCCGTAATCCGGCAGCGGCTGCTCGCCGCAGGGGTTGGTGGATTCAATCACCTCGCAATAGGACAGATTGTTGTCCTGGTTGATGCGGGTCATGAACAGCACGCCCGGCTCGGCGTGGTCGTAGGTGGAGGCCATGATCTGCCGCCACAGTTCACGCGCCGGCACGGCGCGGTAGACCCACAGGCCGTCCTCGCGCTGGTAGCTGCCGGGGAAGGCGTCGGACGAGGGCTCCACCGCGTGGGTCAATTCCCAGGCGGCGTCCGCTTCCACGGCGCGCATGAAGTCGTCGGACACGCCCACCGAGATGTTGAAATTGCGCAAATCGCCCTGGTCCTTGGCGTGGATGAATTCCTCCACGTCCGGGTGAGAAATATCCAGCACCCCCATCTGCGCGCCGCGACGCGCGCCGGCGGACTCCACCGTCTCGCAGCTGCGGTCGAACACCCGCATATAGGACACCGGGCCGGACGCGCGGCTGTTGGTGCCCTTGACCCGCGCGCCCTTGGGGCGGATGCGCGAGAAGTTGTAGCCGACGCCGCCGCCGCGGCGCATGGTTTCCGCGGCCTGCAGCAGCGCCTCGTAAATGCCCACCTTGCCGTTTTCGGTTTCGGACACTGAATCGCCCACCGGCTGCACAAAGCAATTGATCAAGGTGGCGCGCAAATCGGTGCCGGCGGCGGAATTGATGCGACCGCCGGGAATAAAGCCGTTTTCCAGCGCTTGATAGAATAGCGGCTCGAAACGCGCCGGGTCGCTTTCCAGCGCCGCCAGCGCCTTGGCCACGCGCAGGCGCACTTCGCTCACGCTCTGTTCGCCGTTCTTGGCGTATTTTTCCAGCAATACCTCGCGGGAGATATCCTGCTCGGTCATGGCGGCGATGTTTTCCTGCTTCATGGTTCCCGGTTCCTCTTGAATTGCGGCCTGCGGCGGCCAGGGCGGCCCCCTTCCAGCATGCAATGGACCATGTGGGCCGCAAAAGGTTTCGACACGTCCAATACGCAATATCTGGAAAAGAAAAACGGCGTATTACACTATATGTAGTTACGCCGTTCGTTGACACATATCAAGCGCTATTCCACCTCGCCGCCGTTTTTCCCTATTGTCATGGGCAAAAACACGACGCGCGGCCGTCGCCTCACGGCGTCTTCAGTTTCACCTCCAGCGGCACGCCGTCGCGGCCGGCGGAGACCTTGACCGGCTCGCCCAACTGGATACGTTCCTGCAGCGCCGGATCGGTCTTGACCATCGCCGCGCGCGCATTGGCGGCGCGTTGCTTGGCCAATTGCTGCAGGCTGGCGTCGGTGATGTTCTGCGCGGCGATCAACTCGTCCCGCAGCAGCTTGCCCAAGGCCGCTCCGGACGGTCCGCCCGGCTTCAGCGTGTGGCCCAGCAGCTTGAAGCGGCCGATCTGCTTGCCGTACACCGATTTCACCGCGGACAGGATTTCGCCGTCCTGCATGTCCGGCTGCGGCAGCGGCTCGCCGGCGCCCAGCTGATGACCGGCGGCGGCGAAGATCGCCAGATCGGTTTGCGCGCGCGCCATCTCCTTGCGGTCCGCGTTGGCATTGTAGCCGCCGCTGATCGACAGCATCAGCTTGGGTCGCTTCACCATCAGCCCGGCCACTTTGACCAGCTTCTCGCGCTCCGGCGGCGTCACATTGGCCTCGCCGGCCACGAAGCGGATATCGTCGAAGCCCTCGCCGCCCAGCAAGGCGCCCAGCGCGCGGAACGGCGCGGTCACCACCTTGGTCACCACGTTGACGATGGCTTTCCAGATGATCTTGCCGTAGCTGAACTGCGGATCGTCCAGGCTACCGGCCACCGGCAAGTCCAGATCGATGCGTTTATCGCTGTCCTCCAAAATAGCCACCGCCAGCCGCAACGGCAGCCGCGGGCCCTTGTACTCGCTGTCCGGCAGCTCGTCGCCCAGTTGCAGGGAATCAATCACCACTCGGTTCTCGCCCTTGAGCTGGCGTTGCTCCAGCAGGTAGCGCAGATCCACCGACAAGCGGCCGTCCTTGACCTGCCAGCCGGCGAAGTTCATCGAATACGGGTTCAGCGTGCCCATGGATATATTGCGGAAGGCCAGCGTGATGTCGGTGTTGTCGGTGGGCGCCAGCGGCGACAGCGCGCCGCGCACCTTGACGTCGCCAAACTGGTCCACATCGCCGTCCAGCGTGATGTTGCCGCGCCGATTGGCGCGGGTGGACAGGTTCTGGATGGAGCCTCGCAGATTGTGCATATCGGTGGCGAAGTCCGGTTTCATGCCGTGGTCGGCGAACTGCACCCGGCCGCCCTGCACGTGAATGGACTTGACCTCCACCAACGGCAGCGGCCCCGGCTTAGCCTTGGGCGCGGCCGGCTTGGCGCCCCCTTGGCCGGCAAACAGCCGGGCCACGTTGAGCTCGCGTTTCTCGTCCAGCACTAGTCGCCCCGCCGGCGCTTGCAGCCGCACATCGTTAATCGCCACTTTCAGCGGCATGCCTTGGGCGCTGAGGCCGCGTACTTGCAGGTCGCGCCAGCCCAGCAAGGGCAATTTCTCGCCCGGCTCGTACACCGCCAGCCGCGCCACGCCGGCTGAGCCACCGACACGCCAGCCGCGCACGCCGACATCCAAGTTCAAATCCGCCGACAGCGCGCCGCCGCCGAAACGCAGCGGCGTGCCGCTCAAGGCGTACGGCGCCAGCGGCGCCAGTTGCACCCCGTCGGCGCGCAGCTTGCCCTTGAGTGCGCCGGCGGCGGCGTCGATATCGGCCTTGGCCGCCAGCTTGCCGCCATTGAGCTTGCCGGCCAGGTCCACCGCCAGCTTTTGGCCGTCGCCCACCTCCACGGTGCCGCCCAGGCCGGACAAGGCCGCATTCACCGGCTTGGCCAGGCTGCGGTCGGTCCAGCTCAGCTGGCTGTCCCGCAACTCCATTTCCGGGTAGGAGAATTTCCAGGCCGGCGCCGTCTCCCCCTGGGCGCGCGCCGCAGCGGGGGTCGGTTTGGAACGGCCGGCGGACTCGAACAAGCGGGCCAGATTGATCTGGCCGGCGCGGTCGCGCTCCACCTTGGCCTCAAGGCCGCTCAGCGTCAGCTTGCCCGGCTCGATGCGGCGGCCTTGTTGCAACAACTGGCTGGACGCCAGTTCCGCGCTGGCCAGGCTCAAAACCGGTTCCGCGCCTTGCGCGCCCAGCTTAAGCTCGTCCAGCCGCGCCAGCATGCCCGTCAGCGCGAAGCCATGGTCCGGCGACAAGGCGAAGCGGCCAGACAACAGCGGCAGCTTGGCCTCCAGCGCCAGCGGCTGGCGGAAACCCTGATCAGCGTAACTCACGCGCCAGTTGCGCAGCTTGATCGCCTCGATGTTCACCAACCACGGCAGCGGCGCTTCCGCCGGCTGAGGCTTGGCGACGGCCGGCGCGGCCGGAATCGCCTTCTGCCAATCCACCGTTCCGTCGCTGTCGCGCCCGGCCATCGCCAGCCCCTGGTCCAGCTCGATGGACTGCACTTTCAACATTGAACGCGCCAAGTCCAGCGCGCCGCCTTCGACGCGGACTTCCGGAATCGTCAGTTCGCTGCGGCCGCCCGGCGCTTTCAACGCGAAACGCAGCAGGCTGGCGCGGAACGGCGACACCGTCAGCTCCGGCGTTTTGCCGGACATCTCAAAATGGTAGCGCGCCGACACCGACAAGCGCCCTTCCGGCGCGGCGGTGTTGAAATGCGGCTGCACATAAGGCCAGATCGAGGCCAGCGGTAGCTCCGCCATCTGCGCCTCGCCGTCGGACTTCAGCGGCTGCAGATTGATGCTGCCCTTCCAGTTGAAGCGGGTGCCGTCGGTCAAAGCCGCCTGCATCGTGTAACTGCCGTTTTCCGGCAGCGTGGACAGGTCCACCAGCGATAGATTGAGCGGCACCATGGTAAAGCGCTCGTCGCCGCCCAGCCGGTCCGACAACTGCGCCTGGCCGTTGCGGATGTTCAAGGCCTTAATCAACAGCCGCGGCAGCTTGTCCGATCCGCCTTCGGGCTTGGCCGGCCCGGCGGCGTCGGCGACGAAACTGGCCCAGTTCCACTGACCGGCGCGGTTGCGCGCCAAGGCCAGTCGCGGTTCATCCAGAGAAAACTCCTGCGCCTGCCAGCGGCCGATCAACAGCATGGACGGGTCCAGGTTCAGATACGCCCGCTTCACCGCGAACAGAGGCCGGCCGTCGCCCTCGCTCAGCTTGAGATCCCTCACCTCCAGAGACATGTCCCAAGGCGTGATCTTCACCTCGCCCATGCTCAGCGTGCGGCCTATGCTCTGCGCCCATTTGGCGGCCGCGTCGCTGATCATGCCCGGCGCCAGCCAGCCCAGGAATCCCCAGAGCAAGCCCAGCAACACAATGGGGACCGCCGCCCAGCGCAGCCAGCGGCGGCGCGGTCTCGGCAATGGCGAGTTGGAATCTGAAGCGGGTTTTATCTGTTCGGTATCGTTTTCCATATCGTCTAATTCTAATACTCATAAAGAGGTCTTAACAGTCCCCGTGGCAGATTTCCCTGTTGCCGCAAACCAACAGCTGGCCGACATTCAGTCAATAATCATTGCGAATGTCCACGCGCCGGTACTAGCATGCATTCGTTCAAAATATTGAACATTTCGAACCAAGAACGATCAATCCCATTCAAAACGGCATTGGCCGTTTTATCAAATCAGAGAGGAGCACCCGGATTGCCGATCCATCAATGGGCCCGATTCCAGCCCCGTCCCGCCTGCCCGCGCAGCCCCGGCTGCCGCACACTGGACCGTAGATTATTTTTAGTACAAGCGCAGCGGCCGCATACCTTGCGGCACGACGCCCAGCGCGACAGCAGCTCGGGCGCGCACACATGACAACAGAGGGTTTATGAATAACGCAGAACAAATCAACAAATGGTTGGACGACAATCGCATCACCGAAGTGGAATGCCTGATCCCGGACATGACCGGGCTCGCCCGCGGCAAAATCGTGCCGCGCCATAAATACAATCCGGCCGAAGGCCTGCGCCTGCCGGAAGCAGTGCTCTCCATGACCGTGACCGGGGACTACCCGGACCAGGACTTCACCTCCATCGCAGATCCCGACATGCGGCTGATTCCGGACGCCAGCACCCTGCGCCCGGTGCCGTGGAACCTGGAACCCACCGCCCAGATCATCCACGACTGCGCCTTCTTCGACGGCCGCCCGGTGGACCTGGCGCCGCGCAACGTGCTCAAGCGCATCCTCAAACTGTACGAAGACGAAGGCCTCAAGGCCGTGGTGGCGCCGGAAATGGAGTTCTATCTGGTGGAAATCCAGCCGGACGAAGACATCCCGCTGCGCCCGCCGGTAGGCCGCACCAAACGCACCGAAGCGGGCATGCAGAGTTTCTCCATCGACGCCGTCAACGAATACGACGGCATCTTCGACGTAATGTACGACTGGTGCGAGGCCCAGGGCCTGGCGCTGGACACCCTGATCCACGAAATGGGCACCGCCCAGATGGAAATCAATCTGGACCACGGCGACCCGCTGGCGCTGGCGGACCAGGTCTTCCTGTTCAAGCGCACCGTGCGCGAAGTGGCGATCCGCAACAATATGTACGCCACCTTCATGGCCAAGCCTATGCAGGGCCAGCCCGGCAGCGCCATGCACCTGCACCAGAGCGTGGTGGACAAGGACAGCGGAAAAAACATCTTCAGCCTGAAGGACGGCCAGCCCTCGCAGAAATTCTTCCATTTCATCGGCGGTCTGCAAAACTATCTACCGCCGGCCATGCCCTTCTTCGCGCCCTATGTGAACTCCTACCGCCGGCTGAGCCGCTACACCTCGGCGCCGATCAACTTGTCCTGGGGCTACGACAACCGCACCTGCGGCCTGCGCGTGCCGCACTCGGACCCTCAGGCGCGGCGGGTGGAAAACCGTCTGGCCGGCGTCGACGTCAACCCCTATCTGGCCATCGCCGCCAGCCTGGCTTGCGGTTACCTGGGCATGAAACAGGGCTTGATGCCGTCCGAACCGCTGACCGGCAGCGCCTACGAGCAGCCTCACCAACTTCCGCGCCACCTGGACGACGCCATCGACATGCTGCTCAAGTGCGAACCGCTGACCAATCTGTTCGGCGAACACTTCATCCGCACCTACAGCGCCATCAAGGAAGCCGAGTACCGGGAGTACTTCGACGTGATCAGCCCGTGGGAGCGTCGCTTCCTGCTGCTGCACGTTTGATCGGCGCTTAGCACGCTTCTTAGAGCCTGTTCTAAAGTCTCGCGAGCAAAGGCGAGACAAGGCGAAAACCGCTGAGAAAGCGGAATGGTCAAATGGTACATGAGCATTTCGAAGCGGCACTCACCGTGTCACGCCTCACGAAGCGCAGCAGATTATGAACAGACTCTTAGGCGCAGAACGCTCGCCGCCGGCCTCTCTTCCAGGCTGGCGGCTTTTCCGCCCCGGCGTCATCAAACTGTGCATTGACAATCCCCAGCCCAGAATATTCAATATGGTTAACCTAGGCCGATAGAGCATTCCATGCACCCAAGCCACCAGCCAGACCCCGTCCGCCCAGCGCCTCGCGCCGGGCTGAGCCTGAGCGAAGCCCTGCGCCAGGTTCAGCGCGACGCCTCCCCCGACAACGACCGCGACTACTGTCGCGCCTTGCACGACTTCGTGCGCGGCCATGTGCGCTTCGGCTTCACCAGCCAGTTTGAAACCGTCACGCCGGAGCGCACGCTGGCCTTGGGACGCGGCCATTGCAACGCTCAGGGCGACTTGCTGCGCGCGCTGCTGACCACCGCCGGCATCCCGGCGCGGCTGCGCTTCGTGCGGCTGGACAAGCGCATCCTCCGCCACGCCGTGCCCGCCCCGGTCTACCTGTGCCTGCCGGAACACCTGTTCCACGGCCTGGTACAAGCGCGGCTGGACGGCCGATGGCTTCACAGCGACAGCTATCTGTTCGATCCCGACGGCTTCGAGCGTCAATACGCGCGCCTGCTCGCCTCCGGCCTGCCGCGCGGCTACGGCCTGCGCCTGGGCGCGGACTACCGTTGGAACGCGGACGCCGACAGTTTCTCCCAAGCCAGCGCCGACGATCTTCACGACGACGACCCGGTCTACGACAGCCTGGCCATCGCGCTGCAGGAAGAAGCCGGCAACAACACCCTGCTGGGTCTGCATTTCAACCAATGGCTGAAACTGGCGCCGCCGCCGCTGCGCCGCCGCGGCGAGCGCTATCTGAACAGCCGGCTGCATCCCGCCGGATAAACGCCGGTGGGCTGTACAAGCCGCCAACACCGCCTCTATGATGAGGCCCTTCCCTAACAATCAGAACCGCGCCATGATCCGTCGCCTGACTCCCCTGGTGCTCGCCGCCCTGCTCGCCCTGCCCGCCGCCAGCCAGGCGGACGGCCGCTACGACTACCGTCGGTCCCACCCGCCGCGCCAAAGCAGCGAGCACCTGAGCGACAGCGATTTCAACGCCTATAACATCGTTTGCCACCAAGCCGGCCAGGTCGTTGTCAACATCCCCGCCGCCAAGAACATTACCCTGCTGCGCGAGGACGACGATGTCCGAGAAATCCGCTACTTCCCCGGCAGCGACATCCTGAACGAGCAAAAACTGCTGGTACCGCGCAGCCTGGCCTGCCAGCTGCGCCGCAACTGAAGCCGGCCACAAGCGGCGTTCAAGCCCCCGGCTTGCTCGCCCATGTGGCGATGAAGGCCGGCAGATAGCCGTCGATGACGAAGCGCGGATTCGGCTGCATCTCCTCGTGGAAACCCGCCAACAAAAAGCCGGCCTCCAACTGGCCGCCTATCAGCTCGGCCAGGCTATGGCCGAACACCAACGCCTCGCCGCCGGCCCGCTTGGCCTCCAGCGTTTCCGGCTCCAGATCGCGCAGATCGGAATACGGCGCCGGATATCGCGGCCGGATCAGGCCCTGGCGCGCAAGCTCAGGATCGCGGTCGCCGATGAAGGCCGCCGGATTGAAAAAGCTGCTGAGCAAGCGTCCGCCCGGGCGCAACACCCGGAAGCACTCGCGCCACACCGGACGCACGTCCGGCACGTAGAGATTGGAAATCGGGTGGAACACGCAGTCGAAGCCGGCGTCGGCGAAGCGCGACAGGTCGCGCATATCGCCCCGTTCCGTCGCCAGCGTCAGCCCTTCGCGCCGCGCCACCAGCCGGTCGCGCTCCAATTGCTGCTCGGAGGCGTCGAACACCGTGACCACCGCCCCAGCCGCCGCCAATAACGGACCCTGCTGACCGCCGCCGCTGGCCAGGCACAGAATACGCCAGCCAGCCGCCTGATCCAGCCAGCCGGCCGGCAGCGGGCCAGGCGTCAGCCGCGCCTGATGATCGCCCGCGCGCGCGGCGGCGATGGCGGCGGCGTCCACCGGCTGCGACCACGGGCCGGCCTGCTCGGCCAGGCGGTCCCAGGCGGCCTGGTTATGTGAAAAAACATTGAGGGATGCATGTACCGGCATGGGGAGTCCTGTTCTGTTCAGAGAGAAGGAGACACCCAGCCAAAGCCGCGTCCATAGCGAAA
This sequence comes from Chromobacterium sp. IRSSSOUMB001, assembly GCF_023507765.1. NCBI lineage: Bacteria > Pseudomonadati > Pseudomonadota > Betaproteobacteria > Neisseriales > Chromobacteriaceae > Chromobacterium > Chromobacterium sp. IRSSSOUMB001. The sequence goes on along the minus strand of NZ_JALCYU010000022.1, from coordinate 26,566 downwards.
CGGACGGCCCCGCGAAGGGGCAAAGACGAAGCGGACGACAAAACGAAACGGCAATGCGGCAAACGGCCCAGGCTGGGCAAACGAGTGACGGGCATTACAGCTTCATTCCGGCGCGCTCCTATCGGGAAAGGGGAAGACTCGCGTCCGCAAACGGACGGGCGCCGGCATGGCCGGCGCAGCCGCCATTCTACGCCAGATCAAATTTAAATGACATAGCAATTCCGTAAACCAGGCCATTCAAGCTTTTCGCTCCCCCACTCCTCGGAGACATGATGAAAGCTTGCCTGGCACTCTGCGCCGCGCTGCTGGCCGCCCCCGCGCTCGCCGCCTATCCCGACGACCTCAAGCTGACTACCTGGAACGCCATGCTGCTGCCGCAGTCGCTCTATCCCAACTACGGCCAGGAACAACGCGCGCGTCTGATCGCCGCCGCGCCCATCCTGCAGCAGCAGGATGTGGCGGTGTTTCAGGAGCTTCAGGACAACAGCAGTTCCGAAGCGCTGCTGCAAGGCCTGAAAACGCGCTTCCCGCACCAAACCCCGGTGATAGGCCGCAGCCAAAGCGGCTGGGACGGCACCGAAGGCTGGGACGGCGCCAGGCCGGAAGACGGCGGCGTCGCCATCGTCAGCCGCTGGCCCATCGTGGAAAAGCGGCAGTATTTGTTCCGCAACGCCGGCTGCAGCTGGGATCAATACGCGCTCAAGGGCTTCGCCTACGCCAAGCTGCAAGTGGGCGGCCAGTACTATCACGTGCTGGGCACTCATCTTCAATCGGAGGACAGCGGCTGCAAAGACCACGCCGCCGTGCGCCAGGCCCAGCTGCGCGAAATTGCCGACTGGCTGCGCGCGCGGCGGCTGCCCAAGGACGAAATGGTATTGATTGCCGGCGATATGAACGTGGACCGCCGCAAGCCGGCGGAATACCGCGCGATGCTGGACATCCTGCAAGCCAATGAGCCCCGCTACGCCGGCGTCAGCGACAGCTTCGACACCGCGCGCAACGGTCTGGCGCTGGAACGCTACGGCGCGCGCGGCGGCGACGTACCGGAGTACCTGGACTACGTCCTGACGCTGAAGGCCCACCGCCAGCCGGCGGCCTGGCACAATCTGGCGCTGGACGCGCCGTCGCCGCAGTGGACGGTGCAATCCGTCGGCAAGCACACCTACGCCTATACCGACTACAGCGACCACTACCCGGTGCAGGCCTTCGCCTGGGCCGACGCCGCCACGCCCACCCAGTCATTTACCGACCAGGCCGGCAGCTACCGCCAAGTGGGCTTGCAAAACCTGGGCAACGGCCAATGGCTGCAAAGCGCCGCCGCCAACGACGGCTGGCTGAAGACCGGCCCCGGCAACGCCTCCGCCGCCCGCTTCAATCTATCCAACAACTTCGCCATGCGCGACAACGGCTGCCTGCGCTCCGGCGACTATCTGCGGGTGGAGCGGGCGGACCGGCCCGGCTGGTTCTGGACCTGGTGGGGCGGCCTGGACGCCAATCAATACGCCTATTACACCAAGCAAGGCCCGCTCAATGCCTCCTCGGAGCTGCGCTTGCAGATCCAGGATCGGCCGGACGGCTGCCTGCGGGACGGCGATATTATCAGCTTCAAGGACTGGGCGAGGCAGAACGACTACTACTTGACCGCCTGGAACGGCGGCGCCCACGATGGACAACTGTATTTATGGCAGCCCAATATCGGCCCGCGAGAACGCTTCCGCGTCAGCATCACGCGCCAGCCGCAGCGGCAGGATTGGAAGGCGCAGTTGCTTTATAAAAACAGCAAGCGCTGATTGAGAACCACGGATAGCGGGCGGCTCGCGCCGCCCGCTTTTCACTGCTTACCAGGCCAGGAACAGCAAGGACGCACCCAGCAGCAGGCACAAGGGGGAATAGAAACGAGTGTCGTTGCGGGCGAAGCGGCTATCACGCACGCTCTTGAACAAGCCCACGTAGCGGAATTCGCCGATGCCGCGCAACAGCAATGCGGCCGCCAGCGCCAGCAAGCCCCAGCGCACGGTCTCCATTTGCCAGAAGCGGGTCAGATGACCATGCAGCGCAACCGCCACTGCCGACAAGGCCAGCATGCCGGCCACCGCGAAAGTGCCGCCGCGGGAAGGCTGGAACAAGGGCTTGCCGTCCACCTCGGGCACCGCCGCGCCCATTCCAACGGTGCCGCCCAGGGCCCAGTAGCAATGGATCAGACTGATAATCAGAAAAACAGTAATCAAAAACAGGCTCAGCATAAGCAGGTTCCCTTTCTAATTAAATGTTTATCGGAAGTTCAACCTCCCTTTGATTATAACACAATCCCATCTGCATTGATTTTCAGCCAAAAAACGGCAACGCCCGGCAAACTCGCGCCCATCTCACTGATGGCGCGCTGAGTGAATTCTGCAAGCCGCGATCCGGCTTTTTGACGACAGTAGCGGGGTCAAATCACTCCATGCCTTCCACTTGAAAGCCGACCCCATGCCAAACATCGCCGCCCACAGCGCCACTCGCCCTCTCGCCGCTCCCGCAGCCTTGCCGACTGCCCGCGCCGCCGCCGCTCAGCCACAATTAGGCCTGGGCCGATGCTTGACCAGCGCCTCGAATCGCTGCGCCGCCGCGCCGGACCGCCCGCAAACCACGCAAGGACCCGTGCCGCAGCAAGCCCGTTTCCAGTCGCTGCTGTTCCGGGTGGCCAACGGCGTGGTCAACGCCTCCCCGGCGCGCCAGGACCAAGCGGTGGCGCTCTACGGCCTGAGTCACGCTCAAATGCAACTAGGCGATTTCGTGTGTGGCGAACTGGACATGCAAAACGTCGCCACCATCGCCACTTACAATAAGCAGCTGGACATCGTGCATTACAGCCGCGACTACACCATGTCTTACTTCTCGCCTCGCGAGCTGATCCAGGAATTCAGCCGCCACATCAGCGACGCCGCGGCCGGCAAGCTGGTCAAGCGCGCGCGGCAGCCGGCCGCCCCCATCCTCCAAGCCTGGGCCGACTATCTGGGCGCCCATCACACACGGCTAGACCCGTTTATCCGGCTCAACGCGCTACTGGCCAACGTGCCGCCGGAGGAGCGCTCCGCCGTGGCCACCCGCTTTGTGTTGAAAAACACCAGCGGCGACTGCCGCACGGAAACCACGGTCAACAACCTGCTCCATCTGGTGCATGCCTGCGGCTGCAAAAACGCCGACGACGTCGTCGCCGCGCTCGGCAAGCTCACGCTGGATCGGCACGACCTGCTGGACCTGTCCGAACTGTTCATCAAGCACTTCTTCCGCAACTCCAGCAAACTAGGCCTGGAATTCTTCGCCAAACAAGGCGCGGAAATCGCCTTTGCCTGGAACGACGCCGGCCGCGGCAAGATGGACCTCGAAGCGATACGGCAAAAACCCTGGCAAGAACAGCAGCGCCGCTTCCAGCACAGCTACGAGCCGATCACCTACTCCGAAGTCCGTTCCGTGCTGCGCCAGCCCGAACTATTCGACGGCAAAGTCTCTAAAGTGTATTTCGCCGACGACGGCGTGGAACTGGCCGGCTCCCCCGCCTCCGAGCAATGGGTGGCGCTGACGCGCCCCATCGCCGCGCAGCGCCACTAAACAAGGCCGCATAAGACAACAGCCCCCGGAGCGCAAGCGCCGGGGGCTGTTTTCAGATCAAGCGTTCTCGCCGCTTACTGCGCGTCCGCCTGGATCGCGGTCAGGGCGATGGTGTAGACGATGTCGTCCACCAGCGCGCCGCGCGACAGATCGTTGACCGGCTTGCGCAGGCCTTGCAGCATCGGGCCCACCGACACCACGCCGGCGGAGCGCTGCACCGCCTTGTAAGTGGTGTTGCCGGTGTTCAGGTCCGGGAACACGAAGACATTGGCGCGGCCGGCCACTTCGCTGTCCGGCGCCTTTTGGCGGCCCACGGATTCCACGCTGGCGGCGTCGTACTGCATCGGGCCGTCAATCATCAGATCCGGGCGCTTTTCCTTGGCGATGCGGGTGGCTTCGCGCACTTTCTCCACGTCCGAACCGCTGCCGGAAGTGCCGGTGGAGTAAGAGATCATCGCCACGCGCGGGCTCAGGCCGAAGGCGCGAGCGGAATCGGCGGACTGGATGGCGATGTCCGCCAGCTGTTCCGCGTTCGGGTCCGGGTTCACCGCGCAGTCGCCGTACACCAGCACTTGATCCGGCATCAACATGAAGAAGATGCTGGACACGATGCTCGCGCCCGGCGCGGTCTTGATCAGTTGCAGCGCCGGACGGATGGTGTTGGCGGTGGTGTGCACCGCGCCGGACACCAGGCCGTCCACCTCGTTCAGGGCCAGCATCATGGTGCCGATCACCACGCTGTCTTCCAACTGTTCCGCCGCCTGCGGCGCGGTCAGGCCCTTGCTCTTGCGCATTTCCATCATCGGCGCCACATAGCGGCCGGCGGCCTCTTTCGGGGCCAGGATTTCAATGTCGGCCGGCAGGGTTACGCCCTGGGCTTCCGCCACTTGGCGGATGCGTTCCGGTTCGCCGATCAGCACGCAGCGGGCGATGCCCTTTTCATGGCAGATGGCGGCGGCCTGGATGGTGCGCGGCTCGTCGCCTTCCGGCAGTACGATGCGCTTTTGCGAGCGGCGCGCGCTCTCGATCAGGCGATGACGGAAGGCCGGCGGCGGCAGGCGCACTTCGCGCGGCTCGCCGATCTTCTGCACCAGCACCGCGGTGTCGATGCGCTCGGCCACGAAGTCTATCATCGCCTGCATGCGCTCGGCGTCTTCCATCGCCACGTGACGGTCCAGATTGGCCAGCATGGTGCTGGTCTCATAGGTGTCGCGCTCGGTGGACAGAATGGTCAGGCCGGCTTGGCGCGCGGACTGGATCAGCGGCAGGATGCTGCCGGACACCGGTTCGCCGCAGGTCAGCAGCAGGCCGGCCAGCGGCACGCCGCGCAGCATGGCCAGCGAGGTGGCCAACACCACGTCGCTGCGGTCGCCCGGCGTCACCACCAGGGTGCCCGGCAGCAGGCGTTCGGCCATCTTCTCCACAGTGCGGGCCGCCACCACGGTTTCGCGCATGCGCGCTTGCTCGATCTGGCCGGCGTGTTCAATCTTCAAGCCCAGCGCGCTGACCACGTCCAACACGCGCGGCGCGTCCAGTTTGGCGTCGTAAGGCACGCAACCCAGCAGCGGCGTGGCGCAGCCCTGCGCCGCCAGCTCGGCGCGCAGGCCGGCCAGATTGCCGCACTCCGCGCCGCGGTTCAGCAGCAGGCCGGCCAGTTTGCCGTTGCCGTCTGCGCCAAACTGACGCTGCACCAGTTGCACGCATTCGGCGATGTCGCGCGCGCCGCGGCCGGCGCCGGACAGCACCAGCAACAGTTCCGCGGACAGGCTGCCGGCCATTTCCGCGTTCAGGCGGATGGCGGTTTGCGCGTCGCTGTCCGGCACCAGGCCTTCAACGATCAGCACATCGTGATTGTCCCGCGCCTGTTCCGCCAGGCGCACCACGTCTTCCATCAAGGTGGCCAGCTCGCCTTCGCGCAGCATGGCTTGAGCGCGGGCAAACGGGATGGACGCCGGCGCGTCGATATTGCACAGCTGACGGGCAAAGTGGCTGGACAGCTCGGCGCCCACGCTGGCGGGCTGCGCGATGGGCTTGACGAAGCCCACCTTGATGCCGTCGCGCTCCAGCGCGTGCACCAGGCCCAGGGTCATGGAGGTCAGCCCGGCGTCCGAACCATAGGAAGCCAGGAAAAACACTCGTTTCGGTTGTTGCGATGTCATGAGTTTTGCTTTCGACGCGCGCGCCGCCGCAAGGCGGCCCGGCGTTCAGAATCAGGCGGCGGCCGACGGAGCGCCGGCCGCGCGATACAGACGCGGCTTGCGCCGCGAGGTCCTATCAGATACCGGCCAGGTCGGCGGTATCCTTGGCGATCATCCACTCTTCGTTGGTGGCCATCACCAGCGCGGTGGTGCTGCCCGGCTGGCTGATCACGCCGGTGTTGCCGCGCACGGCGCGCTCGTTGGCGGCCGCGTCCACGGCGAAGCCCAGCACCTTCATGTGGTTCAGGGTCTTCTCGCGCAGCAGGCTGGAGTTTTCGCCGATGCCGCCGGTGAACACCAGGGCGTCGATGCGGTCCAGCGAGGTGGCCAGGCCGCCCAACAGGCGGGCCAGACGGTGAGCGAACATGTCCAGCGCCAGTTGCGCGTCCACATTGCCTTCCGCCGCAGCCTCTTCCAGAGCGCGACAGTCGCTGGACACGCCGGAAATGCCCAGCAGGCCGCTCTGCTTGTTCAGCAGATTGTCGATGCCGTCCAGATCCAGGCCTTCCTTGCGGGCGATGAAAGTCACCGCGGCCGGGTCGATATCGCCGGAACGGGTGCCCATGATCAAGCCTTCCAGCGGGGTCATGCCCATGGTGGTGTCCATGCACTTGCCGTTCTTCACCGCGGAAGCGGAAGCGCCGTTGCCCAGGTGGGCGATCAGGATGCCGTGGTTGGCCGGGTCCAGCTTCAGCTCGGCCACGGTTTCACCGGCGATGAAGCGATGGCTGGTGCCGTGCATGCCGTAGCGGCGCACGCCGTATTCTTTGTAGAAGCGCTGCGGCACGGCGTACATATAGGCCGGCTTGGGCATGGTCTGATGGAAGGCGGTGTCGAACACCACAACCTGCGGCAGCTTGGGGAAGGCTTTCTGCGCGGCGCGGATGCCCACCAAGTGGCCCGGGTTGTGCAGCGGCGCCAGCGCGCAGCATTCTTCAATGCCGGCCAGCACTTCGTCGGTGATCAGCGCGGACGCCTGGAAGCGCTCGCCGCCGTGAACGATGCGGTGGCCAATGGCGACCACGCTGTCCAGCCACTCATGCTCGCCCATGAAACGGGTCAGCGCTTCCATCGCCTCGGCATGGCTGCCGCCGTTCAGCGACTCCGTCTTCTTGCCTTCCGCGGTTTTGAAAATGATGCGCGAATCCGCCAGGCCCAGGCACTCGGCCAGGCCGGACAGCAGCGGCTCGCTGGAGCCCTTGGGCAGCAGCGCGAACTTCAGCGAGGAACTGCCGCAGTTGATCACCAGAATTTCAGAAGATGTCGTCATAATATATCAGCGATTCATGATAAATAATTCGATAAACAAGCAGCGCCGCTCCGGGCGACGCTGCCAGCCAAAAACCACAGGCCGGAAGGCGCTCAAGTCACCTTCAAACCTTTACAGGAAAACAACTCGCGGGCACGTTTGACCTGCTCCGGCGTGGGAATCGGCGTATCCGCCAACTGGTATTCCATGCCCAGCTTCTGCCACTTATCCATGCCCAACTGATGGAAGGGCAACACCTCAACCCGCTCCACCACACTGCCCAGGCCGGCGACGAAATCCGCCAGCCTGCTAATGTCCTCGTCGCCGTCGGTCAAACCCGGCACCAGCACGTAACGCACCCACATTTTCTTGCCCAGGCGTTGCAGGCGACGGGCAAAGTCCAGCGTCGGCTGCAAGGGCTGGCCTGTCAGCGCGTGATAGCGCTCCGGGTCCGAATGCTTGATGTCCAGCATCACTAGGTCCACCGCGTCGAACCACTCGTCGCTCACCCGCTCGTGCAAAAAGCCCTGAGTGTCCAAAGCCGTGTGCAGGCCGAAGCGGCGCTTGGCCTCGCGGAACAGCTCGCCCACGAAACCGTCCTGCATCAGCGGCTCGCCGCCGGACACCGTCACGCCGCCGGCGAACTTCAAAAAGCGCGCGTACGGCTCCAGCTCCGCCATCGCCTGCTCCACCGTGACCTGGCGGCCGTTGTGCAGCTTCCAGGTATCCGGGTTATGGCAGTATAGGCAGCGGAACTGGCAGCCCGAGGTGAAGAAGACAAAGCGCATGCCAGGCCCGTCCACCCCGGCCCCGCTCTCCGTGGAATGCAGGTAACCCACCACGGATTCGGGAGACATGGCGTGTTCTTGCGGGACCGTGTCCACGGCGGTTTGGGTATCTGGCATGCGTTTGTGCTCCTAATGGCCAACAGAGGCCGGCCCTTAAACAGGCCGCCTTTTAAAGCATAGTGCGCGGTTCCGAACGGGGGATATCCCCAAACGCCAGAGCCGAACACAAATGTTATTTTACGAACACATTTTATATTCTAAAACGAAAATATGTGTTTGATACAGGTCAAAAGCGTACATTGTGATGTGCGCACGCCACATTGCCCCGCACATCCTACCCGGCAAACCCTTGATTTACGTGGAGTTCTAGTTAAAACAGTCGTTAGTTTTACCTTGCACTGCAATATTTCCGCTCGTTCGCGAACATCGTCATAACACGTCAACAGCATAAACCGGAACCGGCACAGGCCCATCCGCGGCTGAGCTGGATCAAGGCTGGCCGGGCATCGCCGGCAAACATGGCCCAATTTTGCAAATGTCATTTCCGGCAACTATCATGCCAAAGGGATTCCACACCCTCGGTAAACCGCCATGACCGCACTGCGCCTCGCCCTCAAAAGCGTCATCGAATATCCGCTGCCCGCCTCCAGCCAAACCCATGAAGTGGCCGCCATCGGGCCGGACTTGCTGCTGATTTCCCAGCAGCCCTCCGGCGCGCTGGTCAAAATGCGCGTGGCCCCTCACAGCGGCCAGCCGCGCGCCTCCGTCTCCCACGTCATCGACAACCCGTTTTCCGGCCTGCACGGGCTAACCGTCTCCAAAACCCACCCCGGCTGCCTGTGGGTGACGCTGCAATTCCAGTCCGAGCTGTTGCTGATAGACCCGATAGCGTCTGACCTCACCGCGCCGCCAAAAATCCTCAAGCGGGTGCCGCTGCCTCAACCGGCGCGCGGCCCGCATGTGGTGGCGGAAGACGGCGATATCCTGTGGACCTCCTGCAAAGACAGCCGCCACGTTGTGCGCGTAGACAGCCTCAAGCCCGCGGACGCCACCCTCTACCCCTGCCCGCCGCGGCCCATCTTCGTCCAGCTCCACCCGGACAGCGGCGACGTTTACGCCACGCTGGACCAATCCAGCCAGCTCTACCGCATCCCGGCCAACGGCGACGCGCCGGCCGCCATTGAAATCCCCGCCGAACACGGCAACACCCCGGTGGGCATGGTGCCGGGGCCGGACGGCAACCTGTGGTTCGCGCTGCTGGGCAACGCCTCCGGCGGCAACGGCGGCTTCGGCCGCGTGCTGGCCGGCGGCGAGATCGAATGGTTCCAGCTGACCACCGCCCCGGCCGCAGGCGCCGGCTTCATCCACCTGGGTTTCCCGCCTGCCGCCGGCCCGGAACCGCGGCTCTACCTGCTGGCCTCGTCCATGGCCAGCGCCGACGCCCTCAACGGCGTGGTGCAAGTGAAGATGAACGCGGACTACAGCCGCGTGGAAGCGCAACAAACCATCGCCTTCCCCACCCAGCACAGCATGAGCCACCGCGTGCTCAGCACCGCGCACGGCTTGTACGCCACCGAACTGGGCGCCTGCTGCCTGGCCCATCTGCGCCCGGCGGACAACCGCTATGGCGAAGGCGTCAATGAAATGGCCGACCCCTATTCGCTGTGGGGCTGCGGCATACCAGAGGGAGAAGTGCGTTATCCGGGAGCGCACCGGGAGGAATAGGGTTTGGCGGGGGCGCTTGGGTGTTGAATCCGCAGCGCGGAAGATAGGCGGGGTGAAGCGCAGTGATACCCGCCTCTGCCCGGTTTGAACGCGCGGCGCAGAGCCCGCGTGGGATCGCCTACGGCCCCCCCCACCCTACGCCGCCGGCCATCCTGGATCAGGACTCGCTCACCAGCAGGTCTTCATAGAAAGCGCCAAACTCGCCGGACGGATCGGCAATCTGGATTTCCAGAATCCACAAACCGGTGTCCGGACATTGGGCGAAATCGCCCAGGCTGCCGGCCTTGTAGATGGAGTGCGGAAAGTCCGACACCCGGTGGCCCTTGATGTCCAGGTTCAGCCGCCAGCCCATTGCCTCGGCGCGCTCCGCCGCGTACTGGTACAAGCCTGGGCCGGCCAGCCGCTCGCGCCGCCACTTGTCCGCCACCTCCTGCCACAGCTGGCGCGCCGCCTCGGCACAGGCCTGCTGGCGCGCATTGTCGCCGGTGGTGAAGGTATCTCCGGCGTCGCCCTCGTGGCCGTCCCAGACTATGCCCAGATCAATGAAGAAGATGTCGTCGTCCAGCAGCACATTGTCCGGGTCGATCTGCTGCTTGAATATCTTCAGCGTGCTGCGGCCAAAGCGGACGATGATGCCGTGCCAGATGCGGTCCATGCCCATGCTTTCCAGCTCCGCCTTGGCCAAATCCTTGGCCTGCTGTTCGGTCATGCCGGGGCGGATCTGCGCGGCGATGCGCCGCACCGCCGCCATGGTTTTGTCACGGGCGGCGATCATTTTATCCAGGGAGAAAGCGCTGCCCACCGCTTCCGGAGGGAGAGAGACTGAGGTCATAAGGAATGCCCTATCTTGAGGTAAAGATAAAGAGACGAAATGGGCAGCGGATTATACCGCAACGCGGTGGAATCATGACATTCAAATCACAAACCAAATCAGCCCGCTCACCTCCTGCTCCCGCGTCCCCGCTGGCTTGACCCTGCCGGCCCACTCGGTAACAATCGCCGGGTGCTGTCACTAACGGCACCGGGATTGGCATCTCGCAATTAACAACCAACGGACATATGCGTTACCGCATAGGCCCGTATTTCTCCATGGCTGCGCCAAAATCGGCAGGCTCGTGGTGGGGGAGCGCCCCGCGCTCGCCGGTTGGTTGTTACCGGAAATGCCAATCCTGCCTCGCGCCTGCCAACTCCCGTCTGTATCTGGCAGGTGGTTTATCTTGTGTCACCGCAGGAGAAACACCATGTCGAAAACCTTTCCCGCTCGCCGCCGCTACCGCCAAGCCTCGATGGAAGCGCGCGAAGCCCTGCTCCCCTTCGTGTCCCGACGCCCGGGACGGCCGCAAGCCGATTACTGGCAAATGCCGGCCGCCCACCCGGACTACGCCGCCGACTGCGCCTACGGCCGCGAATGCGGCGCTCACTTCGTCCAATGGCTGAAAGACAACCCCGGCTACCGTAGCCAAAGCCTGCTGGCGCGCATCACCCGCGACATCGACTTCCGCAAACCGGAACAGCGCGGCTTCCGGGTGGGCTTCTTCAACTACCTGGAAGCCATGCTGACGCTGGCCGCGCGCAAGGTGGACGTGTTCGAGCATGTTGACGAACTGCACCGCCAGCAGCAGGCGCAGGTCAAACGCAAAACCATGGAAAACCGCTCGGTGCGGAAGATAGAGAAGAAGTAAGGAAGAACGAACCCCGGCTTTGGCCGGGGTTTGGTTTTGGGGTGGGGTTTTGAGGTTTTGAAGTTATGAGTTCATATGTCTTGAAAGTGATTCGAATAACGCCTTTAACTGTATTACGTACTCGTCCTTCAGTTTCAGATCCTCGTCCAACAAACCTTGAACCTCATCAGTAGCCTTACGTGCCGGTTTAGTACGAATGTCCTTAGCAGGAATGCATACAAAGAGGAACTCAGTAAATTCGGCCTCCAACCTTTCTTTTTCGTCAATCTTGTCTCCATCTAGCAGACCAGCCACCTTTTTGTATCCTAAGTCTTTTAAAATTCGACAAAGATGCCAAATATTACTTGCACCACCAGCTCCCCAACCAAAAAAAGTTCCAGCAATATCAGCCTCAATCTGTTGTGCTACATACGGAAATAGTAGGACATCCTCCTGTCCCTCTGTCAGAATTATTTTATCTTCCTGGAAAAACAATTCACGTGCATCAAGCCCAAACACGTGAGGATTGTATAAATTTCCCCTCGAAAGTTTGCGGATTGATTCTTTTGCAGCGTCAGAAATTTCGTGAATTAATGTGCCTTCGCCCCCTGTTGTTACACGAGCCAATTGACCACCACTGGAAAGTGCCTCGAGATTGACGAAATATGGAGAATGGGTAGAAATAACAATCTGTCTATCGCTTGCAAATCTACACAACACATTGGCGACTCGCTTTTGCAAGGCGGGATGAAGCGAAAGCTCTGGCTCATCAATTACAACCACATCGCCTGGCTTTGAATCATAAAGAGAATCAACAATGGCAAAGATACTTACCACCCCTTCACCCATGCCATCACTCGAGTGCGAGTCGTTACCGTTAAAAAATTTCAGAAAGTATTGCCCTTGATCAGACTGATCGATCGACCACTCAGGCTTGAACGTCAAAATCTCATGAAGAATTTCATTAAATGCGGCTTGATTCTTTAGTATTGTAAAAAGCCGAGACTCGAACCCGCTTAGGGTTGTGGAGCGCTGATGGGTAAGCCCCCAATTAGCTAGATACTGCCCTCGGCTACTCTCCGATCGACTGAAGTAAGGACTAAACGCCCGACGCGATGGAAGAACAAAAACATGGAAATCGGGATTAACTCCTACCTTTTTTGTTTCGCTTGATCCCTTTCTTATTGATTTAATGAATTCTTCCTCACCATTTATAACGTATTTAATACTAACTTCTTCAACACTGATATTTCGTGAACCAACCGTAAAACTAGGTGCTTCACGGCCTGCACGGGCCTTTAAGCATTCCAGAACCGAAGATTTACCAGCATTATTCGGACCAGTGATAGTTGTTAAGCCGCTTCCATATCTACCATTTGGAACGGCAAAATTTATCGCACCAAGTGTCTTGAATCCACGAAAACCTAACACTTCCATCCTTGTTAGACACATAACGGCTGGTAACTCCTAACATTTATTAAATTGACCCAATAGGTACGCACATAAGAAATAGACATGCAACCATTAAGTTTTTCGGATGCCGCCCTGACGTGAAAGTTGATTAATATTCCGCCATTGACACAAGCAATCTATCGTCGATTGTAGCTGGCGACAGCCTCTACCCTCCCCAACATCCACCCCCAAACCACTTCCTCCTCGTCACCACCCCTCCATTGTTTATCCCCCTAGAAAATTAGAAATACACAACTACGAAACATTATGCGAAACCTTAAAAAAGTGCACCCAGGCCAACCCACTAAAACCAAGTATGCCAGCCACCAGACTGCCATTCTCTTTTAGGGAATAAAACAATCCAACCAACCAGCCAGGAGCACCTTTACTAAAGCCACATGAAGAATGAGGCACTTCAATATAAAAGCCAGCCAAAACCACAATACTCAAGAAAAAAATAGCCATGAGAACAGTAACCGCCCCCCAAACCCATACACCAAAATCAATTATTTTCATATAAACACTCTCAAAAATATTTTTGAAAACCTCCACTATCTAACAAGATTTACCATATACCCTCTCAATGACAAACTGAATTCAACCCCTTGCAACATTCAACAAAGATCCATCCTCAACCAACGTCCCCACAGGGTTGAATAGCACGTGACTTTAGAGTCCAATCCACGGCTACCCGTCGCAGCGACTAGTCAACGAAAGTATTGTTCTTCTGGTAGCGCTTTATAGTTCATCTTTGCATAGGGCCTTCAGAAGGTTTGGCGTGATGGAGCCTCGGAGGCTTTTGTTTGCAGAGAGATATCCAAGAACTTTCTTGCTCTTTATGATTATTGGTGGTGTTAACGTGTAGGGGTTTGTCGCGGAAAGGCTGTTGTACTCACTACCAAAAGTGCCATATTGGTTCCAAATTGATAGCGAATTGTATTGGCTCCCATATGTTCCGTATTCGTTGAAGATCGACTCGGAGTCATAGGAGCTTGCAATCTTCCCAAGGTATGTATTTTTGTCGTCCTGTGCGATCAGAACGGCTCCCTTAACGACATCACACACATCTTCAGCTTGAGCGACGGACGCAGTGAGCAGTATCAGAAGGGCAACAGCTTTGAAGTCCATGGATCACCTCCAGGTCAAGATTTGAAACCTAATATGAAATATGCCCCTGTGCCGATGCGTCTTAATTTATTCAATTGATATAACTCGACCCAGTGGTTGTCGGGACACAAGGAAATTCCGCTTATCGCCGTCAATAGTTCCTTCAAAAGCCCCTCCAAGACTACCCTCTCCTCGCCCTCTCAATCCCCGCAATATCAATCTTCACCATCCCCATCATCGCGTCGAATACCCGCTTGGCGGCGGCTCGGTCCGGATCGGCCAGTGCTTCGGTCAACACGCGCGGGGTGATTTGCCAGCTTAGGCCCCATTTATCCTTGCACCAGCCGCAGGCGCTGGCCTGGCCGCCGTTGCCGACGATGGCCTGCCACAGGCGGTCGGTTTCCGCCTGGTCTTCGGTGGCTACTTGAAAGGAAAAGGCTTCGCTGTGTTTGAAGGTGGAGCCGCCGTTGAGACCCAGACAAAGGATGCCCAGCACGGTGAATTCCACGGTGAGCACATCGCCCTCCTTGCCGGCCGGGTAATCGCCGGGCGCACACAGCACCGCGCCAACGCGGCTGTCCGGAAAGGTGGCGGCGTAGAAGCGCGCGGCATCTTCGGCGTCGCCGTCGTACCACAGGCAGATGGTGTTTTTGTGCATGGTCCCTCCTCCGGCGCGCTTGGGTTTTGCAGGCGCTCAGAAAGAATGACGTATAAATGAAACCATTTTATAGCACATAGGCATTTTTTGCGGCATTGATCCAAAACAGCCTCGCATAAAAAAGCCTCCCTATAGAACCTATTCAGAGCCTCGCGAGCTAGGGCAAGGCAAGGCGAAAACGGCTGAGAAAGCGGAATGTACAAGCGGTACATGAGCATTTCGAAGACGTTTTCAACGCCATATCGCTGAAGCGCAGCAGACTATGAACAGGTTCGAAGGGAGACTTGGCGCTGTGCCGGCCAACCGTCGCGGTGGCCAGCGGCGCGAGGCTTACATGCTGCCGTGGAAGGTGTGGTTGATGTTGACAAGCGCCCCCAGCAGCAGGCACAGGTCAAACTCAAGAACATTGAAAACTATGAGGCGCAGCGGATAGAGGACAGAACAAACCCCGGCTTTAGCCGGGGTTTGGTTTGGGCATGGGAGTTTTTGAGGCCATTAGCAGTGAGCCGCAAGCTTACGATTCATCACTGCAACAGCCTTCCGTGGACAACAGATACTCAGGCACCTCGAACTCCAAACAGGCCAACGAAATAGTCAAACACCGCATATCGCCTTCCCTTCCACGACAGTAAGCCAACGCTTTTCCATAGCGATTGCGCGGTGAAGCAGACGGTGACAATTGGCACAGAGCAAGGCTAAATCCGATAAGCGTGTTGTTCGAAGGCCTATGCTCGATAGCGGAACAACATGGTGAACTTCGAAGTGGGCCTCTCGAAGCTCAGGATTGGCGGAGAGAGGAGGAGTACCACACATTTCGCAGAACAATTTTCCGCTTGCACACCGAGATGAAAGCAATCTCTTGCGAAGCTTTGGCTCTCGCTCCCGGCGTGTGTGCAACTCAGTAACTACTCGCCCCTCAATAAATTCGATATCTTCTTGAACTGGTTCGCTAGCCTCAGACTCAACAATGCCTGCTCGGATAATATTTGCCAGTGATTTCGTTGCTTCGGGCGATGTCCCAAATTCAGACCAAACTACACGATCTGTTTCTGAAACATTTCCTAGCCCTTTGCCAGTAGCTACCTGTCGCAAATTCTGGAGTTTGAATGCAACACCATCAGGGTTTCGAAATGACTCCTTCCTCGATGCCTCTGCATGATAGGGAAAACGGCGAAGCACTTCAGATAGTGCTTTCACACGCTCATCAGAGCCAGGTGGAATTTTTCCATTCAAATCGAAGTAGAGATCAAGCGCAAGAATCGTTTCGTCGCGCGTCCATTTCGGATTTCCGTGTCCGTGTGTACGGGCCATAGCAAAAGTTACCCAATCGCAATTATATGAACCAGCTAGGCCCATATAGGAATTGATGTATATCTCTCAATTATGTACGCAGAGTCACTTACTCAGCAAGAGCCATCCCGTTATCGAACCCATGCAAGACTCTAACAACATAAAGATAAATAGGGGTTTAGAGATCCATACGAAGAAAAATATCGATGTCTGCTGTTTCGATAAACCACCACCTCTCACCGAAAGCCCACACCCCCTCCGCGCCACCTCAGTCTCCGCAATATCAATCTTCACCATCCCCACCATCCCGTCGAACACCTGCTTGGCAGCAGCGCTCCAGACCGGCCTGCGCCTCGAAAGGCACCTTCTGCGGCATTGATCCCAAACAACCGCACATAAAAAAGCCTCCCCTAGGGGAGGCTTTGCGCTGTGCCGGCTGGCCGTCGCGGTGGCCAGCGGCGTGAGGCTTACATGCTGCCGTGGAAGGTGCGGTTGATCACGTCCAGCTGTTGCTCGCGCGTCAGCTTGACGAAGTTCACCGCATAGCCGGACACGCGGATGGTCAGTTGCGGGTACAGCTCCGGGTGTTCCATCGCGTCCATCAGGGTTTCGCGCTTGAACACGTTGACGTTGACGTGGAAACCGCCGGCGTCGGAGAAGCCGTCCAGGCAGTTAGCCAGGTTGGCAACGCGTTCTTCTTCGCTGTGGCCCAAGGCGTCCGGGGTGGCGGAGGCGGTCCAGCTGATGCCGTCCAGCGCGGCTTCATACGGCAGCTTGGCTACCGATGCGCCTGCGGCGACAAAGCCTTTCACGTCGCGGCCGTTCATCGGGTTGGCGCCCGGGGCGAACGGTTCGCCGGCGCGGCGGCCGCACGGGGTGTTGCCGGTTTTCTTGCCGTACACCACGTTGGAGGTGATGGTGAGCACGGATTGAGTCGGCATGGCGTTGCGGTAGAAGTGCGGCTGGGCCTTGATCTTCTCCATGAAGGTTTCGGTCAGCCATACCGCGATGCTGTCGGCGCGGTCGTCGTTGTTGCCGTAAGCCGGGTAGTCGCCTTCGATCTTGTAGTCCACCGCCAGGCCCGCTTCATTGCGGATGATGTGCACTTTGGCGTATTTGATGGCGGACAGGGAGTCGGCGGCCACGGACAGGCCGGCGATGCCGCAAGCCATGGTGCGCAGGATGTCGCGATCGTGCAGCGCCATTTCGATGCGTTCGTAGGCGTATTTGTCGTGCATGTAGTGGATGCAGTTCAGCGCCTTGACGTAAGTCGCGGCCAGCCAGTCCATCAGCAGGTCGAACTTGGGCATCAGTTCTTCGTAGGTCAGCACGTCGCTCTTGATCGGCTCGAAGCCCTTGGCCACTTGCACGCCGGATTTTTCATCCACGCCGCCGTTGATGGCGTAGAGCATGGCTTTGGCCAGGTTGGCGCGGGCGCCGAAGAACTGCATTTGCTTGCCGATGCGCATAGCGGACACGCAGCAGGCGATGCCGTAGTCGTCGCCCCAGTGCGGACGCATCAGGTCGTCGTTTTCGTACTGGATGGAGCTGGTGTCGATGGACACTTTGGCGCAGAAGTCTTTGAAGCCGCGCGGCAGCTGGGTGGACCACAGCACGGTCAGGTTGGGTTCCGGCGCCGGGCCCAGGTTGTACAAGGTGTTGAGGAAGCGGAAGCTGTTCTTGCTTACCAGGGTGCGGCCGTCTTCGCCCATGCCGCCGATGGATTCGGTGACCCAGGTCGGGTCGCCGGAGAACAGTTGGTCGTATTCCGGGGTGCGCAGGAAGCGCACGATGCGCAGCTTGATCACCAGGTCGTCGATCATTTCCTGGGCTTGTTCTTCAGTCAGCGCGCCGGAGGCCAGATCGCGTTCGATGTAGACGTCCAGGAAGGTGGCGACGCGGCCGAAGGACATGGCGGCGCCGTTTTGTTCTTTCACGGCGGCCAGGTAGGCAAAGTAAGTCCACTGCACCGCTTCGCGGGCGTTGACGGCCGGGCGGCTGATGTCGAAGCCGTACTTGGCGGCCATTTGCTTCAGTTCGTCCAGCGCGCGGAATTGTTCGGACAGTTCTTCGCGCAGGCGCAGCACGTCTTCGTTGAAAACGGCGTCGTCCAGCTCATGGAATACTTTTTGGCGTTCGGCGCGCAGGAAGTCGGTGCCGTACAGGGCCACGCGGCGGTAGTCGCCGATGATGCGGCCGCGGCCGTAGGCGTCAGGCAGGCCGGTGATCACGCCGGATTTGCGCGCGGCCATGATGTCCGGGGTGTAGGTGTCGAACACGCCCTGGTTGTGGCTCTTGCGATAGTGGGTCCACACGTCCTTGATGACCGGGTCCAGCTTGAAGCCGAAGGCTTCCAGGCCGTTCTCAACCATGCGCAGG
This sequence comes from Chromobacterium sp. IRSSSOUMB001, assembly GCF_023507765.1. Lineage (NCBI taxonomy): Bacteria > Pseudomonadati > Pseudomonadota > Betaproteobacteria > Neisseriales > Chromobacteriaceae > Chromobacterium > Chromobacterium sp. IRSSSOUMB001. The sequence goes on along the minus strand of NZ_JALCYU010000022.1, from coordinate 8,468 downwards.
CCGCCGTTGGGCATGATGGCGCGCTTGAGCGGCGCATCGGTTTGCAGGCCGACGATGACTTCGCTGGCTTGGTCGATGTAGCCGGCGTCATGCGCAGTGATGGAGCTGCCGCGGTCCGCGGATACATCCAGCACGCCACGGGCGCGTTCTTCTTTCAGCAACTCGCTCAGGGTGTCCCACAGCTTTTGGGTGCGCGCGGTAGCGGGCGCCAGGAAGCTGGCGTCGCCTTCATACGGCTTGTAGTTCAGCTGGATGAAGTTGCGGACATCCACCTTGCTTTGCCATTCACCACCGGTGAAATCGCGCCAGGGGTTGGCTTGAGTCGCGTCACGATTCAGAGCATCCATGTGTGCCTCCTAGTAACTATCAGTAAATGTTGAGTACTGAACATATTGTACATTCGGTTTCGAAAAAAATCGTTTGATCAAGATCAACTGCCGCAGACTAAAACGCGGTGGCCGCCACCGCCGCCCTGCTGGCAAAACCTCACAAAAAACACTTTATTTTCAATGCCATGCAAAACCACATCAATACGCTGGCATTGTAGCCGGCGCATTACATTCGAAAACGAACATCAAACACTGGTTCCGAGCGCCGTCGCGGCCGGTTTTGCGGCTTCGCGCCGCGCCGGCAGGGTGTGGCGCTCCAGCAGGTAAACCACCAGGCCCACGCCCAGCGCGCCGCCGGCGATATTGCCCAGGGTGGCCGGAATCATATTGTGCAGGATGGCGGCGGCGTCCAGGCCTTGCATGCCGTGCAGCAGGGCCAGCGAGAAGAAGGCCATATTGGCGATGCTGTGCTCAAAGCCGGAGAAGAAGAACACGAAGACCAGCAGCAGGATCATCAGCATCTTGGCGGCGTCCCCGGCCATGCGCAGCGGCACCCACACCGCCAGACAGATCACCCAGTTGCACAGCGCGCCCTTCCAGAAGATTTCCCAACCGCCGGCGTGCACTTTGTGCGCGGCCACGTTGAACAGCAGGTGGTCGGCCGGCAGGCTGCCCATGCCGCCTGCTCCGGCGAACACCGCGGTGAACAACAGCACACCCAGCAGATTGCCCAGGTAGACCATGGCCCAGCTGCGCAGCAGATTGCACACGCGGCAATCGCCGCTGAGCACGCCCACGCTGAAATACATCACATTGCTGGTGAACAGTTCCAGCTTGCAGACGATGATGCTGACCAGGGCCACGCCGAAGAAGCCGGCCACGGCGATGTAGTAGCCGGGGGAGCCGACGGCGAAGAAGACCTGGCCCAGCTTGAGGCTGACGCTGAGCACGACAGCGATCAGCGCGCCGGCCATGCCGGCGCTCAATAGATAGCGTCCGGGGTGCTGGCGCAGCACGGTCTGTTTGGAGGCGGCTTCAGCCGCGACGTAGGCGAGTGTGGAGGCGTGGTTCATGTTTTTCATTTCGCGAGCTTGGGCAGAGCCGCCTGCGTGCGGGTCAACCTTATTAGGAAGCCTATCAACTGACTATGCCGTCTCTAAGGCTGGCTGGCGGTGACGCCGGCTCAAGCCCAGTTGCTGCAATGCGTTTGTTGGCTGCCTGGGTGGTTGGTTCCCACGCGAACGGGTGCACGGATTGTTGGTTCACGAAAATTTTATGTTCGGAATGCTTCATTCTTGTTTGATAACCATCAAACCTAGGTCTTTCCGTCGCGCGCTCGGATTCACAACTTTCACACCTCATATCCGCCGCATCCGTTTTGACTACTCAGGACTCAGGTGCGCTGCCGCTTTTTCCAGAATGAGGCCGTCGCCCGCATAACAGGCGCGATAACAAACACAAAAAATACATTGAAAATCATTAGCATAGATACAAAACGAATGTTTGAAAGCCGTAGTCATGTTAGAAAACAACCAAATATTGTTCGTTTTGAAATATTTTTGTTCGTTTTCGAACATATTTTATGCCTTAAATTTCATATTTTCATACTTCCCAGAGCGCCGCCAGCTTTGCTGATATAGTGGCTCCCCTATGGAGGCACAGGCCATTCCGCTGCTTGCAAGCCCCCGCCCCCAAACCCTCCCCTCTAAGCAAAACCCCAACATACCCGTTAATAGTCAATGACTTAAACAAGAAAACACAAACACACCCCCAGTTTGAACAGACAACGGCGAGGCAGCCTACGCGCAAGAGCGGATATGCCATTCCGGTGTTCGAAAACGACAAAGCTAGCTCGAACAAGCTGTTGCAACGGCAATTTTTCGACACAGCCCGCTCGAATCCATTCAGACATGAAAAGCAAAACAACACGAAAGCAAGACAAATCGAAAATTGGCACACTTTTGAATATATCCGTTTTTCTTGAAACAATCATTCATCAAACACGATTTTGAGCAATTTAATGCCAATATAACCAAATTATCATGTTATTTGTAAGTCATGGGTTCTAAATAGTATTTGTTCGGATGTTCGTTTTGCTTCAAAATAAAGTTGATTAGAATCAACTGATGTTCTGAAATGTGTAACCACCGCAGTACAACTGCCTATACCATGCACATCAATGAAAGCCGGCAATCACTAATCAGCGGTTCCAGCTACTGACCAAAAGTCTAGCAAGAGATGAAAACGACGCGCCGCCGAACGACGCGCCAAAACGATTACCCCATTTGTCTTTAATGAAGGCCAATATCATGTCTCAAGCCGTTTCCACCCCCCTGCCCAAATCAGGCGCTTCGTCCTCCTGGACCAAGCAAGATACCGTCTGGATGTTGGGCCTGTACGGCACCGCCATTGGCGCCGGCACCCTGTTCCTGCCCATCAACGCCGGCATCGGCGGCCTGTGGCCGTTGATCGTCATGGCGCTGCTGGCCCTGCCGCTGACCTTTTTCGCTCACCGCGGCCTCACCCGTTTTGTGCTGTCCAGCTCCAAGCCGGGCGCGGACATCACTGAAGTAGTGGAAGAGCACTTCGGCGTGGGCGCCGGCAAGCTGATTACCCTGCTGTACTTCTTCGCCATCTACCCCATCTTGTTGGTGTACAGCGTGGCCATCACCAACACCGTGCAGTCCTTCATGGTCAACCAGTTGGGCGTATCCGCTCCGCCGCGCGCCATTCTGTCGCTGATCCTGATTCTGGGTCTGATGGCCATCGTGCGCCTGGGCGAGAAGATGATCGTCAAGGCCATGAGCGTGCTGGTTTACCCCTTTGTCGCCTGCCTGATGCTGCTGGCCCTGTACCTGGTTCCGGAATGGAACGGCGCGGCCATCCAGCAAGCCGGCAGCCTGGGAGACGCCCTGTCCCACGGCGCGTTCTACAAAACGCTGTGGCTGGCCATCCCGGTAATGGTGTTCTCCTTCAACCACTCGCCCATCATTTCTTCCTTCTCCGTTGACCAGCAGAAGCTGCATGGCGACGCCGCGGAACCGGCCGCCGGCCGCGTGCTGATCCGCGCTCACGTCATGATGGTGCTGTCCGTGATGTTCTTCGTGTTCAGCTGTGTATTCAGTCTGTCCCCGGCCGACCTGGCCGCCGCCAAAGCGCAGAACATTTCCATCCTGTCTTACCTGGCCAATCACTTCCGCAACCCGGTGATTGAATGGGTGGCTCCGCTGATCGCCATCGTCGCCATCAGCAAGTCCTTCCTGGGTCACTACCTGGGCGCGAAAGAAGGCTTCAACGGCCTGGTGATCAAGCAGCTGCGCCAGAACGGCAAGTCCATCGAGACCGCCAAGCTGGACCGCTTCACCGCCGTGTTCATGATCATCACCACCTGGGCCGTGGCCACGTTCAACCCCAGCATCCTGGGCATGATCGAAACCCTGGGCGGCCCGGTCATCGCGATGCTGCTGTTCCTGATGCCGATGTACGCCATCGCCAAAGTGCCGTCCATGAAGAAATACTCCGGCGCCGCCAGCAACATCTTCGTGGTTCTGATTGGCCTGATCGCCATCTCCGCCATCTTCTACGATCTGTTCGCCTGATCGCACTCCTCTGACAGCCCGGCCGGTCACGGCCGGCCGGGTTCCTCAGCATCAAGCCAAGAGGTAACCAATCATGTTCAGCATGACTGATATCTACAAAATCGGCGTCGGCCCCTCCAGCTCTCACACCGTCGGCCCGATGAAGGCCGGCCACCAGTTCCTGGGCTCGCTCAAGGAAACCGGCCGCTTCAACCAAGTCACCCATGTCCACGTTGATTGCTACGGCTCGCTGGCCCTGACCGGCAAGGGCCATTGCACCGACCACGCCATCATCCTGGGCCTGGCCGGCAACCTGCCGGACACCGTGGACCCGGAACAAACCCCGGCCTTGATAGCCGATGTGGAAAAAACCCACCAACTGACGCTGGGCCGCACCCATCAGCGCGTGGGCTTCGATATGGACTTCCACACCGCCAACCTGCCGATGCACGAAAACGGCATGCAGATCCACGCCTTTGTTGGCGACGAATGCGTGCTGACCAAGACTTACTATTCGATCGGCGGCGGCTTCATCGTGGACGAGGAGCATTTCAACCAAAGCTCTTGCAGCGACACGCCGGTGCCGTATCACTTCCTCAGCGCGCAGCAGATGATGGATATGTGCGAGGAGACCGGCTTGTCCATTTCCGCGCTGGTGATGGAGAACGAAAAAGCCTTCCACGAAGCCAAGGATGTCGAGCAGCACTTCGCCAAGGTATGGGATGTGATGAAGACCAGCATAGACCGCGGCATGCGCACCGAGGGCAACCTACCCGGCCCGATGCGGATTCCGCGCCGCGCGCCGGCGCTGCACCGGATGCTGACCAGCTCCTTGCAAGTGGCCAATGACCCGATGAGCGTGATGGACTGGGTCAATATGTACGCGATGGCGATGTCGGAAGAAAACGCGGCCGGCGGCCGCGTGGTCACCGCGCCCACCAACGGCGCCTGCGGCATCGTGCCGGCGGTGCTGGCCTACTACAACCACTTCATCCAGCCGCTGGACGAGGACAGCTGCCTGCGCTTCTTCCTGTCTTCCGGCGCCATCGGCTGCCTGTTCAAGCTCAACGCGTCGATCTCCGGCGCGGAAGTGGGCTGTCAGGGCGAGGTGGGCGTGGCTTGTTCCATGGCCGCGGCCGGCCTGACCGAGCTGATGGGCGGCAGCCCGTCCCAGGTGTGCATGGCGGCGGAAATCGCCATGGAACACAACCTGGGCCTGACTTGCGACCCGGTGGGCGGCCAGGTGCAGATCCCTTGCATCGAGCGCAACGCCATCGCCGCGGTCAAGGCCATCAACGCCGCGCGCATGGCCATGCACCGCGTCAGCAGCCCCAAGGTGTCGCTGGACAAGGTGATCGCCGCCATGTACGAAACCGGCAAGGACATGGACGCCAAGTACCGTGAAACCTCCTGCGGCGGCCTGGCCCTGCAGATCGTGACCGAAAACAAGGTTGTGCCAACCCAGGCCATCCGCTGGGTGGACGACGCGGCCTGAGCTTAGGCCAGCCGTCAAAAGACAACGCCGCCGGGGCAAACCCGGCGGCGTTTTTTTTGCCCGCGGCTCAGAACCTGTTTACGATCTGCTGCGCGTCGGCGGGATGGATAGAAATGGGCGTTGAAACCAAGCTCAGTGCTCATGTACCACGTGTACATTCCGCTTTTTCGCTCGTTTTCGCCTTGTCTCGTCTTAGCTCGCGAGATCGTAAACACGTTCTCAAGAAGCCCGCAACTGACGGTGCGCCGCCTCCGCCAACCGCCCCAGTTCATCCCGCGCCAAGCCGGCCGACAAGGCATAGGCGAAGCGGCCGTCCCACCAATAAAACACATTCACCGGCCCCTGGCTGGCGAAGCGGAAGCCGGCGTCGCGGCGCGGCGCGGCGGTGGTGGCCACGTACAAGGTCATGCGCTGCCCCGCGGCGTTGTGGTACATGAATTGGGCCACCGGCCCTTGTTCGCCCGGCAGTAGCCGGCCGCCAATCAGCTCATAGCCCTGCGCGCTCAGCAGCGGCGGCTTGACCCGGCTTTGCAGCCGTTTGGACAGCCAGGCCACCAACTGGTCCTGATGCTCGGCGTCGATTTCCACCGGCCGTTTCACGTCCGGGCTGTACACCACATGCGCCATCGCCGCCAAACGCGGCAAAGGCTCCTGGCTATCCGCCGCCGCAACCCACTGCGCAGCCGGCGCTTGCCGCTGGCCGCGCAGCAACCAGCCGCTGCCGCCGCCCAGCGCCAGCATCAAAAGGGACGCGGCCGCGCCCTGCCACCATTGCACCCGCCACCCTCGCCGCGGCGGCGGCAGCGCGGCGGCCAGCAGACGCGGCGGGACGGGCTCTCGCAAGGCCGGCTCGAACAAGGCGCCGATGTCGTCTTGCAAGCGACGGTAAGCCCGCAGCCGCTCCCGCGCCGCCGGATTGTGTTCCAAATAGGCCTCCACCGCGGCGCGCCGCTCAAGCGGCAAGGCGTCGTCCAGATAAGCCTGCAATTCCTGTTCCGTGACCGTTTCCATCATGCCCCTCCTCCTGCGGCCGGCGCGGCGCCCGTCTCCATCAAACCGCGCAAGCGTTCGCGCCCTCGGCTCAGCCTCGACATCACCGTGCCCAGCGGAATATCCAGCGCCGCGGCGATCTGCTGATAACTCATGTCTTCCAGCGCCAGCAGCAACAGCACGGCGCGTTGCTCCTCCGGCAGCCGGGCCAGATTGGCCGCCAGTTCGCGCAGCGCCAGGCCGCGCTCCTGCGGTGCGTCCACCGTCAGCTCGGCCATGTCCTCCGCCAGCGGCTGCCGCCTGGCGCCGTAACGGCGGAAGTCGTCGATGTGCAGCCGGTGCATGATGCCGAACAGCCAGGGGCGTAAATCGCGGTCGTCCCGCCATTGCCGCCACTTGCGCCAGGCTTGCTCCAGCGTGTCCTGCACCAGATCGTCCGCCGCGCCCTGGTCAAACACCAGGGCGCGGGCATAGCGCCGCAAGCGCGGAATGCTGTCCACCAGCAAGCGGTGGAAGCGCTGTTGGGCAGCCTCGCTCATCCAGCAGCCGGGGCCAGTACCCGGACAATGGCCTTGCGCGCCAAATCCACCTCCGCAATGCCCAGGTCTTCGTTCAACACCCAGGCCTTGGCGCTGTCGCGGCTGAAGCTGATGGCCTGGCGCGGCCCGCTGAAGCCCGTGATTTCGCCCACCGCCTTGAACGCCGGCAAGGACACCACAGTGAGCGAGTTGCTCTTGAGATTGCCGGAATACAGGAAGCGCCCATCCGGCCGCAAGGCGGCGCCGTAAGGCTCCTGCCCCACTTTCACCGTCTTGATCACGGTGCGGCTGGGCACATCCACCCAGGACAGCGTATCCGCGCCGCTATTGGCGGCGAACAGGCTGCGACCATCGCCGCTGACGGAGATGGCGCGCAGCTTGTCGAAGCCGCCCACCTCGGCGCGGGCCTCCAGCTTGGCCGCGTCCACCAGGGTGATTTTGTCGCCCAGGAAGTTGGTGACGAACACGGTGCCGCCATCCGGCGATACCTTGATGCCCTGGCGCGGCTGAGCGAAACCGGTCAGCACTTTTTCCACCCTCCATTGCGGCAGATTGACCACGGTCAGACTGCCGGCGGCCTGATTATTGACGTAGAGCCGGCTGCCGTCCCGGTTCAGCGCGGTGCCGAACGCCCCCGGCCCTATCGCCAGGCTGGCTTCCCGCGTCCAACTGCCCGCATGCCAGCGCTCCACCACGCCCTTGCTGCTGTCCGAGACGTAGAAGCGCTCCCCGTCCGGGGAAAACACGATATTGCGCGGCGTGACGAAGCCCGGCAGCTCGCGCAACAGCTTGCCGGCGCGCAAGTCATAGGCCAGCAGCGTGCCGCGAGAACTATTGCCGGCCAGCGCCAGCGTTTCCGCAGGGTTGACCGCCAGGGTGTTGTTGCGGATCTGCGGATCAAAAGCCGCCGGCTCCTGCGCCCAGGCCAAGGGCGTCGACAGCGCCGCCAACAGCAGCGCGGCCCGCGAGTTAACGCGCCACATGCCACACCTCCTTAAAGCCGTCGCCCGCGCGCTCACCCGGCTTGCCGTCCTTGGCGAAGCGGTACAAGGGTTTGCCCTGATACGCCCACTGCGCCTGGCCGTCGTCGCGGCGGATCCGGCTGAAGCCCGCCGGCGCGCTGTCGTCGGCCGCCGCCAGCAAAGGCGGCCACAGCGCCGCGCAAGCCTGATTGCACACGCTGCGGCCGCTGCCGGCCGCGTCCTTGTCGAAGACGTACAGCGTCATGCCTTGCGCGTCCACCAACGCGCCGTCGCGCATCGACGCCGCCTCGCCCGCCAACGCTCCGGCACTAAGCGCCATCAGCGCCACCGCCATCCATGCTTTCATCGCAGACTCCTCCCGTTGTAGAACACGCGGCCACTACCGGCCCCATCTCAAGGCCTGCGCGCCGCGGCGCTCCATCTTGACGAAACCGCCGACCATTCGACGTCCAGTACGAGGTATACGGATGAGCTGCGCGGTTTATTCCCGCCGCGCTGTATTTTTTTGACAGAGCATAAAAAACCGCCGGGAGACCGGCGGTTATTAGCTGAAG
>NZ_JALCYU010000021.1:0-61558 GCF_023507765.1 Chromobacterium sp. IRSSSOUMB001 | reverse complement strand
CCAGGACGGCTCCAATCTCAGCCTGCAACGCTATCTGGAGCGGGTGGCGGCCACCCGGCTCAAGCTGCAACAGGTGGCCGCCGCGCCGGACCCGGACGCCGCCGCCCGCGCGCTGGCGCAGGCGTTGTTCCAGGGCAAGGGCGGCGAACTGGCCGAAAGCCGCGACTACGCAGCCCAGCTGGCCGCCAGTCTGGGCGAAGACTGGCAGGGGGTTGGCCTGCACCTGTTCCTGCAACCCTTGAATCAGTCCTGGCACACCCTGCTGCAACCGGCGGCGGCCAGCCTCAACCAGTTGTGGGACCAGAGCATCATCCGGCCGTGGCAATCCAGCTTCGCCGGCCGCTACCCCTTCCACCGCAGCGACGCCGACGCCTCGCTGCCGGAGCTGGGCCGCTTCCTGCACCCCAGCGACGGCCTGGTGCAACAGTTCGTGCGCCAGCAACTGGGCGGGGTGCTGGAACAACAGGGCGATCAATGGTCGCCGGACCCGGCGGCGGCGCAGGCGCTGCGCTTCGACCTGAACTTCCTCAACGAGCTGAACCGGCTGTCGCGGCTGTCCAGCCTGCTCTACGCTCAGGGCGACGCCGGCATCCGCTTCGAACTGAAACCCATCGCCAGCGTCGGCCTGGCGGAAACCCGGCTGCAACTGGACCAGCAGCGCCTGCACTACTTCAACCAGGTGGAAAGCTGGCAGGCGGTGAGCTGGCCCGGCGACTCGCTGAAGGCCGGGTCCAGCCTGCAATGGCAGAGCGTGGACGCCGGCCTGCGCCAGACGCTGGACCACCCCGGCCGCTGGGGCGTGCTGCGCCTGCTGGAACAGGCCAAGCGCGAGCAGATCGACCGTTCCAGCTGGCAGCTGAGCTGGGCGCTGCCGGACGGCCATCAGGCGCGCTACCAGTTGCGCAGCGAGGCCGGCGCCGGCCCGCTGGCCTTGCTGCAACTGATTCAGTTCCAGCTGCCGACGCGGATTTTTATTGTGGAGCCGGGCAAGCCGCCGGCCGCGGCCAAACAGGCCCGGCGCCCCCAACCTTGAAAAGGAGCGAATCATGACGCCCAAGCCCTTGCCGACGCCTAAACCATCCGAGGAATGGAACGTGCGCGAGCTTCAAGCGCCGCGCCAGGAAGACTCGCGGATAGGCGCGACCGGCCAAAGCCGGCCGCCCACGCACAACCCCGCCGCCATTCACCCGCCGGCCAAGGCTCAGGACCTGGCGTCGCCGCGTCGCTGGAGCGTGGAGGAGCTAAGCATTCTCCAACGAGAATATCCGCAACGGGGCGAGGCTTGCCGGTCCATGCTGCCGGGGCGCGGTTCCCTCGCCATCAATCTTCAAGCGCACAGAATGGGCTTGCGGCCGCCAACGCCGACCGCAAGCCCGGCCTCGTCCGGCAAACGCCCATGAGCTGGCTGCGCGCCTTGCTGGGCCGGGATACGGCGCCGGAAGAAGAGGCTCGCCAGCGGCTGCCGCGTTGGTCGGCCTGGCTAAAGCCGATTTCCGATGCCTCGCCCTGCGGCGAAGATCTGTCCCACGACGATGAGTTTCTAGCCTTGAAAGAGGAAGCGACCCGCCTTTCCGGCATGAACGCGCAACTGGCCTTGGCGCATGCGGAAACCTTGCTGAAAACCCGCGGTAAGGATTTGCGCGTGGCGGCCTATTACGCCTTCACCCGGCTACGCCAGGACGGCGTGGCCGGCCTGGCGGACGGCCTGGAACTGAGCGCCGCCTTGCTGGAACGCTACCCGGACACAGTCTGGCCACGGCAGCCGGCGCGGCGACGCAATGCGTTGGAATGGCTGGCCAGCGAACGCTTTACCAACCAACTCTCCGTGCTGGCCGATGACGACGACGCAGCTTGGCGGCGGGCCGCTGCCGCCTTACTGCTGGTGCAACGACTCTCCGCGGACAGCGAGGCGCCGCCGCAGCGGCTAGAAACACTGGGCCGCTGTCTACAGCCCCGGCTGCAAGCCGCCGACGCCGGCCATGCAGCCATGGGCATGCCCGTTCCCGCGGCGGTCGGCGCGGCTACGCCGCCGGCGGGCGCCGATGAGGTGGGCTCCTGGCGCGAACTGCTGGAACAGGCGCGACGGATGGCTGTGTTTCTGCGCCAACAGCCGGAAGGCCAGGCCGCCGCTCTTCGCCTGCTGCGCGCCGTGCGCTGGGAGGCGCTGAGCAGCCCGCCGCCCGGCGACGCCGATGGCCGCAGCCGATTACCGCCGCCGCGCGCAGAGCTGCGTCAACAGCTAAAGCGCCTGCTGTTGCAGCAGCAATGGCGGGACTTGAGCGAGCGGGTGGAAAGCGCGTTCGCGGAAGGGGCCAACCACTGGTGGCTGGATCTGCAGCGTTACGCCTGGCTGGCGAGACAACATGACGGAGAGATGGGTGCCCCGTTGGCGGAGTTGATCCGCGACGATGTTCAACGGCTGTGCCAGCGGCTGCCCGGGGTGGAAAAACTGAGCTTCAGCGACGGTAGTCCGTTTGCGGAAGACGCCACATTGGAATGGCTGGCTCAATGGCGGCGGCCGGAAACCTCCGTTCTCGCAGCGCCGGCGGCCGACGAACGCGGAGACTGGCCGGAAACGGAAACTCAGGCCCACGCCATCGCCGCGCAGCAGGGTTTGCCGGCGGCCTTTGCCTGGGTGCAGGCCTTGCCGGCCATCGCTGGCGGCCGTGAGTTCTGCCTGCGGCAACTGCTGCTGGCCCGGTTGGCGGAACGTCACGGCCGCGCCGAAATGGCCATTCACTTGCTGGAGGCCTTGCTGCGCCAAGCAGATGGCCATCAGTTGGACATCTGGGAGCCGCAACTGGCCTTCGAACTGCTGGCGCAACTGGCGCGGCTGTTGCGCCAGCGCATGCAACGCAAGGACGCAGACCGTTCCGGCCTGGCCCAGCAACTGGAGCAGCTCAATGCGCGCCTGGCCGCGCTGGACCCAGCCCGGGCGCTGGCCGGCGCCTTCTCGTGAATTCGCCCGCGCCGCAAGCGGCGCTTTTTCCACATGTCGATGAAAGCCGCCCATGGATGATCTGACTCTGCGCTATTACGAAGCGGAAATGCGCTACCTGCGCGAAGCCGGCAAGGAGTTCGCCCGCGCCCACCCCGACCGCGCCGCCTTGCTGAATATCGACCGGGTGGGCAAGCGCGACCCTTACGTGGAGCGTCTGTTCGAAGGTTTCGCCTTCCTGACCGGCCGCATCCGCCAAAAACTGGACGATGATTTCCCGGAGCTGACCGAAGGCCTGGTCAATATGCTGTGGCCGCATTATCTGCGCATGGTGCCTTCGCTTACCGTGCTGGAGTTGCGCGCCGACGCCCATGCGCTGCAACAAGCCAAGCCGGTGGAAGCCGGCCTGAGCGTCCTCACCTCGCCGGTGGGCGCGAATGCGGTGCGCTGCGCCTACCGCACCACCCAAGCGGCGATGATTCGGCCCTTGCTGCTGTGCCAGGCCGGCACGCGGTTGGACGGCGAAGGAAGATCGGTGCTGGAGCTGCGCTTTGATCTGGGAGCGACGGCCAAGCGCGAGGCCCTGGACCTATCCCGTCTGCGCCTGTTCCTGGACGCCGATCCGCCCATCGCCTTCGCGCTGCGTCATGCGCTGACCCGACAGTTGGGCCGCGCGCGCCTGCGGCCTTTGGGCCGGGCAGGCTACCCGGTCCACGAGATGCCGACCCTGCGCTTCGAGCCAGTGGGCTTTAACGAGGCGGATCGGCTATGGCCCAAGGCCGACAACGCCTTTGGCGGCTATCAGTTGCTGCTGGAGTACTTTTGCTTCCGCGAAAAGTTCCAGTTTCTAGATCTAGCCGGCCTGGACGCGGCACTGCTCCCCGGAGACTCCACCGGCTTTACGCTGGAGCTGACCTTGACGCAACGCTATCCGGCGGACATGCCGTTCAACGCAGACAACCTACGCTTGCACTGCGTGCCGGCGATCAATCTGTTCCCAATGGAAGCCGAGCCGCTGCATGTGAATCATCTGAATCATGAATACCGGGTGGTGCCATTGGCGAGCCAGGGCCCCGAGATCGAGGCCTGGTCCGTGGACGAAGTCGTTTCCATGGATACCGAGAACGGCGGCCGTCACGCTTACCTGCCGTTCACCAGCTTCCAGCACAGGGGAGGCATGCTGCGCGATGAGGCGCCGGAACGCTTTTACCATGCACGGACCCGGCTTGGCGCGGCCGGCAGGCCGGAAACCTGGCTGGCTCTGGGAGGCCATCTTTGGGATTCGCCGTCGGCGGCGATGCGGGAGGAGATTCTGTCGCTGCGCGTCACGGGCACCAACGGCATGCTGCCGCGCAAAGCGCTGCGCGAAGCGCAGATCCTGGAGCGCTCCGCGGCCCCGCCGCTGACCCAGATCGCCAACCTGACCGCGCCCACCCTTCCCTGCTACCCGCCGGCGGAAGACCGCTATCAATGGCGAGTACTGTCTCACCTTGCGCCCAACTTTCTATCGCTGCTGAACGTAGAAGTGCTGCGCGGGACGCTGGCGCTGTACGACTGGACCGAAGACGAATTGAACCGCCAGCGGCTGAACGGATTGCTGGAGGTGAGACACCAGCTGGTTAGCAGGGTCAAGCAAGGTTGCATGGAGCGCGGGGTACGCATCGAACTGACGGTGGACCGAAGCGGCTTCGCCGGCCCGGGCGATATCCATCTGTTTGGGGATTTGATGCATCGCTTCTTCGCCGCCTACGCCGACATGAACCTATTCACCCGTTTCGAACTACGCATCCTGCCCGAAAACGAGCGGGTCCGTTGGCCGGACAGTAAAACGGAGGCGCCTCCGCTATGACGGAAACCGACTTTTACACTTGGCTGCAATCTGCTCCCGCCTATAACTTTTTCCAATTCTGCCGTGTTCTGGAGCGGCTGCCCGGCGACATGCGCTTGGGCGCGGCGGATAGTCCGGCCAGCGACCCGATACGACTGCTGCCCTCTCCGTCGCTGGGCTTTCCCGCCGGGGAAATCGTCCGCGCGGAGCCGGCTGACCCCGACACCGGCTGCCCACCGGTGCTGCGCACCACCTTTATGGGGCTTTACGGAGTCGACGCCGTGCTGCCCTATTACTTTCTGGACGATATCGCCGTCCGTCGCGAGGGCCACGAACCGCTTGCGGCGATGCTGGACTTGTTCAGCCATCGCCTCACCGCCCTGCTCTATCGCGCCTGGGGCAAATACCGTTATCCGCAAACCTTCAAGGCCGGCGGGCGCGACCCCTTATCCAAGGCCTTGCTGGGCCTGATAGGCATGGGTTTGGGCGAGGCGGCGGAACAGCGTCAACTGCCCGCCGGCCGCCTGCTGGGATTGCTGGCCCTACTGGGCCAGCGCACCCGCCCCGCCTCCGGCCTGGCCAGCGTCATCCGCCATGCGCTGCCCGGAGCCGGTGTCCGGGTGCGGGAGTTCCTGCCCCGCTGGGCGGCGCTGGACGAACCCGCCCCCCTCTCCGGACGGCCACCGCTGCGCGCAGGTGAATTCGTTCTGGGCCGCCGATTGCGCGCCGCCAATCACGCGATCGCCGTCACCGTGCGCCCAAGTCACGCAGACTGCGTACCCTCCTTGCTACCCGGCGGGCTCTTGCATCAGGACGTGCTGGCGCTGACCCGGGTTTACCTGGGATGGCGGCTGGAAGCTGAAATCTGGCTTGAATTGCCCGCCAGCTGGTTGCCGGCCAGCCGCCTCGACCCCAGCGCCCAGCCCAGGCTGGGCCTGGGCTCAACCTTGGCCGGGGCAGCGGGCGAACGCTGGCGCCGCTTGCGCATCGGCCATTATCAACCACTGCCGGACGCCTGCGCCCGGCAGCCAGGAGAACCCGGATGAAACACCTCTTTCCCTCCCTGCGCGCCGGACTGCTCTTGCTTGCCCTGACCCTGCCACTGAGCGGCTGCGGCCTGTGGCAAAGCACCAAGAACGTTACCGTCAGCGCCGCTCAAAAGATATTCCTGACCCGTATAGACCGCCTGAATCTGGATTTGATCGCTAGCGAGGAACTGAACGCCGAAGCCGGACAACGACCGTTGGCGGTAGTGGTGAGGGTGTACCAGTTGAAGGACAAGGCCGCCTTTCTCGCCGCCCCCTACTCAACGCTGCTGGAACAGGATCAATCCGCGTTAGCCGACGACCTGCTGGCCATCCGCCAAACGCTGTTGCGGCCCGGCGCGGCGGTCAGCCTGCGCGAGCCTTACCATCAGGACGCGACCTATGTCGGCGTGGTCGCGCTGTTCCGCCAAGTGGATGCGGAACGGCAATGGCGGCTGCTCTTGGATAAGAAGGAACTCGACAATGACAAGCCCCTGCAATTGGAGCTGCGCGGCTATGCGCTGGAGCGCCGTCAGACGGAGGGATGAATATGGGACCCGCATTATATGAAATGCTGACAGGGCAATTTTCCGACGGACAAGAGCTAGACGCTTTGGCGCCGGAACAGCAGTTCTCTCACAGCGTGATCGACAGCATCCGGCGCATCCTGAACGCGCGCGCGGGATCGCTCAAACATTTACCGGACTACGGCCTGCCGGATCTGGGCCACGTTTATCGCCATTTGCCCGCCAGCGCTCACCAGTTGATGCGCAGCATCGAGCAGACCTTGCTGCGCTACGAACCTAGGCTGGACGCGGTGGAAGTCGCTTTCCAAGGCGATCACGAGCAAATGGTGTTGCGCTACCGCCTGCGTTGCCGCTTGAAACAGCACGGCGAACTAATGCTGGACGCAAGCTTCACGCCCGAGGGCGGCGTCAGATTAAGGGATGGGTCACAGTCGTAAAAAAACTCTAAGCCGACGGGCCGCCAAGCGCCGCGTAAAAGCCTGTTCAAAGTCTCGCGAGCAAGAGAGAGACAAGGCGGAAACGACCGAAGAAGCGGAATGTACATACGGTACATGAGCATTCTGAGGTCTTTTCCAACGCCGTATCGCCGCAGCGCAGCAGATCGTAAACAGGTTATAAGAAAAAAGCCGGGGCTGGCCGCCCCGGCTTGATGCCGGCCAATGCGCGAACCCGGCTCAGACCAGGCCGCTGTCCTTCAATTTGCGTTCGAATGTCTCCATGCAACGCGCGGCCACGCCCAGCATTTCATCGATTTCAGCCTTGCTGATCACCAGCGGCGGCGCGGAGACGATGTGGTCGCCGCAGGCTCGCATGATCAGGTTGTTGCTGAAGAAGATGTCGCGGCACATCAGACCGACGTCGCCAAACTCAGGGAACAGCTCGCGCTTGCTCTTGTCCTTGACCAGGGTGAACGCCTGGATCAGGCCGACACCGCGCACATCGTCCACGTGTTCGAACTGGCTAAAGGTCTCGCGCCAGCGCTTCTGCATATAAGGACCGGTTTCGTTCTTGACGCGGTCGATGATGCCTTCATCGCGCAGGAGCTCGATATTGACGCGCGCCACGGCGCTGGCCACCGGGTGGCCGGAGTAGGTGAAGCCGTGGTTGAAATCGCCGCCGGCAATCAAACCCTGGGCCACGCGTTCGCCCACGAAAACCGCGCCGATGGGCAGATAACCGGAAGACAAGCCCTTGGCGGTGGTGAAAATGTCCGGGCGGAAGCCGAAGTGCTCGAAACCAAACCATTCGCCGGTGCGGCCAAAGCCGCAGATCACTTCGTCGGCCACCAGCAGCACATCGTATTTGCGGCAGATGCGCTCCACTTCCGGCCAGTAAGTGGCCGGCGGAATGATCACGCCGCCGGCGCCTTGGATGGGTTCGCCCACGAAGGCGGCCACTTTTTCCGGGCCGATTTCCAGAATCTTCTCTTCCACCCAGCGCGCGGCCACCACGCCGAACTCGTCCGGGCTCAGATCTTTGCCGTATTTGTACCACCATGGCTGCTCAACGTGGGCCATGCCTGGAATCGGCAGGTCGCCCTGCTCGTGCATATACTTCATGCCGCCCAGGCTGGAACCGCCGATGGTGGAGCCGTGATAACCGTTCCAGCGGCCGATCAGGGTTTTCTTGTCCTTCTTGCCCTGCACATCCCAGTAATGACGCACCATGCGTATCATGGTATCCACCGCCTCGGAGCCGGAGTTAGTGTAGAACACATGCTCGTAGCCGGCCGGCGTCACTTGCGCCAGCAGGTGGGACAGCTCCACCACCGCCGGGTGAGTGGTCTTGAAAAAGGTGTTGTAGAAGGGCAGTTCGTCCATCTGGCTCTTGGCCACGTCGGACAGTTCCTTGCGGCCATAGCCGATATTGACGCACCACAAGCCGGCCATGCCGTCGATGATCTTATTTCCCTCGGAATCCCACAGGTAAATCCCCTCGCTGCGAGTCATCACCCGCGCGCCCTGCTGGTTCAACGATTGGGTATCGGTAAACGGATGCAGATGATGCGCGGCATCCAGTTGGCGCCATTGTTCGGTCGTGCGTTGTTGATTCTGCATAGGACTTCCTTCCAGTATTCTCCAACGGGGCGTAGATGTTCTCTGCCGCCCCTCCTTCGCCATTGGCGTATTTTCAGTGCTTATCCTGGCTGTCCGGGCTGATTCTAACGGACAAATCAGCCCAATGTCATAGCTAAATCACACGTGCAGCAGCAGGAACTTGCGCTCCCACGGGCTGATCACGCGGAAGTATTCGGAGAACTCCTTCTCCTTCATCCCCACGTACATGCTGACGAAGCGTTCGCCCAGCACCTCGGCCATTTCCTTGCAGGAAGCCAGTTGCTCCAGGGACTCCTCCGAGGAGTTGGGGAACTGGTAAGGCAGCTCATACGCGTCCGTCTGGCGCGGCTCGCTGGGTTGCAGCTTGTTGATGATGCCCAGGTAGCCGCAGGCCAGCGTCGCGGCCATGGCGATATAAGGGTTGACGTCCACGCCGGGCACGCGGTTTTCAATGCGGCGCGCCGCCGGCGAGGAATGCGGCACGCGCAGCCCCACGGTACGGTTGTCGTAACCCCATTCGACGTTGGTCGGCGCCGCGGTATAGCGCGATAAACGGCGGAATGAGTTCACGTACGGCGCAAACAACGGCATGGACTGGGGCACGTATTTCTGCAGACCGGCGATGTAGTGGAAGAACAGATCGGACGGGCTGCCGTCTTCATTGGTGAACACATTGCGGCCGGTGTTCTTGTCCACCAGGCTCTGATGCATGTGCATGGCCGAGCCCGGCTCGTTCTCCATCGGCTTGGCCATGAAAGTGGCGTACATATTGTGACGGAACGCCGCCTCGCGCACGGTGCGCTTGAACAGGAACACCTGGTCCGCCAGTTCCAGCGGGTTGCCGTGCAGGAAGTTGATTTCCATCTGCGCGGTGCCCACTTCGTGAATCAGGGTGTCCACTTCCAGATTCTGCGCGTGGCAGTAATCGTAGATGTCCTCGAACAACGGGTCGAACTCATTGACCGCATCAATGGAATAAGAACGGCGGCCGAACTCGGCGCGGCCGGTTCGCCCCACCGGCGCGGCCAGCGGGATATCCGGGTCCGGGTTGGGGGACAGCAGGTAGAACTCCATTTCCGGGGCCAGCACCGGCTCCAGACCCATCTCGTCAAACAGGCCGATCACGCGTTTGAGCACATTGCGCGGCGCCACGTCCACCGGGCTGCCGTCGGCGCGCTGACAGTCATAGATCAATTGCGCGGTGGGATCGACGGCCCAGGGCACGAAGCGCAAGGTGTTCGGGTCCGGGGCCAGCACCATGTCCGGGTCGGTCAGGTCCAGCATGCTGTCGTCGGGGTAGTCCCCGGTCACGGTCTGGATCAGCACGACTTCGGGCAGGCGCATTTCCGGGTCGGACACGAATTTGTCCTTGGGCACGATCTTGCCGCGCGCCACGCCGGTCATGTCGGGGACGATACACTCGACTTCAGTGATTCGGTGCTCTCGCAGCCATTCATTGATCTGATGGGTCATGATGTTCTTCCTCTGTGTGTGTTATTCCGAGTGGTGACACAAGGTCTCGGTTAATTGCGGCCCGCGTTGCCGCTGGTTGCGGCGTTGGCGGCAGGCGTCGCCAAATGCTTTGAAGATGGCCATGGACAGCGGGTTGTCCCAGTACTTCCATTCCGGATGCCATTGCACGGCGAAGGCGAAGCCCTTGGCGTCGCGCACGCGGTAGGCCTCCACCAGGCCGTCGTCGGCCACCGCCTCGCAGATCAAGCGATCGGACAGCCGCTTGATGCCCTGCTGGTGCAGGGAATTGACCATGGCGGAGCCCTGCCCGGTCCATTGCCGCAGCAGGCCGTCATCGGCGAAACGCACCGAGTGGGACAAGGCGTACATCGCATCCACGTCCGGCGTGTCCGGCTCGCGGTGATCCCGCTTGCCCTCTTCTTCCTGCACGTGCTGGTACAGTTCCCCGCCCATCGCCACATTGATTTCCTGAAAGCCGCGGCAGATGCCCAGCAGAGGGATGCCTTGCTCCAGCACCTGCTGGATCAATGGCAAGGTGGTGGCGTCGCGCATCGGGTCGTGCATGGTGCCGGGCCGGCTGGGCGCGCCGCCGTAACGGTGCGGTTCGACATTGGACAGCGAGCCTGGCAGCAGCACGCCGTCCACCAGCTCCAGCACGTCCTTCAGCGCGGTCTTGTCGCCCAGCGCCGGCAGCAACACGGGCACGCCGCCGGCGCCGCCGGCCGCAGCGGCGATGTATTTTTCGCCTGCGGCGTGGAACGGCAACGGGCCTACCATCTTGATGTCACAGGGTATGCCGATGATAGCTTGCAACATTTCGAATCCTTGATACGGGTTAGGAAGCCGCCTTGATGGCTTCTATCGGGTCGATGAACGGGTGACCCAGCGCCTGAGCCACCGCCTGGTAAGTGAGCCGGCCGCGACAGACGTTGAGGCCGTTGCGCAGATGAGCGTTGTCCAACAAAGCTTGGCGCCAGCCCTTGTTGGCCAGTTCCAGCGTGTACGGCAGCGTGGCGTTGGTCAGCGCCTGAGTGGAGGTGCGCGCCACGCCGCCGGGCATATTGGCTACACAGTAATGGACGATGCCGTCCACCACATAAATGGGGTCTTGGTGCGTGGTGGGCCGGCTGGTTTCAAAGCAACCGCCCTGGTCTATGGCCACGTCCACCAGCACCGCGCCGGGCTTCATGATCTTCAGCATCGGCCGCGTCACCAGCTTGGGCGCCGCCGCGCCCGGAATCAGCACCGCGCCGATCACCAGGTCGGCCTCGCGCAGACAGTCTTCGATATTGGCGGAGTTGGACACCAGCGTCTTGATGCGGCCGCCGAACACCATGTCGATTTCTTTCAAGCGCGGCAGCGATTTATCCAGTATGGTGACCTCGGCGCCGGCGCCCATGGCCATGCGCGCGGCGTTCAAACCCACCACGCCGCCGCCTATTACCACCACTCGCGCCGGGGCTACGCCCGGCACGCCGCCCAACAGCACGCCGCGGCCGCCCTGGGCTTTTTCCAGCGCGTGAGCGCCAGCCTGTATCGCCATGCGGCCGGCCACTTCCGACATCGGCGCCAGCAGCGGCAGGCCGCCGCGTTCGTCGGTGACGGTTTCGTAAGCAATGGCAATAGCATCCGATTCCAGCAATAATTTGGTCTGTTCCGGATCCGGCGCCAAATGCAGATAGGTGAACAGGATCTGATCCCGGCGCAGCATCCGGCACTCCACCGGCTGCGGCTCTTTCACCTTGACGATCATGTCGCTGCGTTCGAAGGTTTCTTCGGCGCTGGAAGCAATGGAAGCGCCGGCCTGGATATACTGTTCATCGGTGAATCCGATGGCGAGGCCGGCCTGGGTCTGGACCAAAACCTTGTGACCGTTGGCGACTAACTCCCGGACTCCAGACGGGGTTAGGCCAACACGATACTCGTGGTTCTTGATCTCCTTGGGAACACCGATCAGCATGTCGCTCTCCTCACTTAGATTTGTTGCGGAAGTGCCGCGCAAGCGTTTAAGAAAATTCACAACACGCTTGCCCCTTGTTTCTGATTCTGACTATAAACCCCCAACGATGCAAAGATATTCGATTTTGCGTCGCAGCAAGTAGTGCAGAGTCCGTACAAAATAATTATCATAAAGCGTCTAAAATT
The DNA here is from genome assembly GCF_023507765.1 of Chromobacterium sp. IRSSSOUMB001. Lineage (NCBI taxonomy): Bacteria > Pseudomonadati > Pseudomonadota > Betaproteobacteria > Neisseriales > Chromobacteriaceae > Chromobacterium > Chromobacterium sp. IRSSSOUMB001. Next base: position 49,565 of record NZ_JALCYU010000021.1, on the reverse strand, counting down.
ATTAACATACTGACGGAGCAGGAATCCATGGACGTTGGCGCGAGATTACGCATGGTCAGGGATCGTTTCGGGCTGTCTCAGCGGGAGCTGGCCAAACGAGCCGGAGTCACCAACGGCACCATTTCGCTGATAGAGCAAAATCGGGTCAGCCCTTCGATCAGCTCGCTGAAAAAAGTGCTGGAAGGCCTGCCGATGACGCTGGCGGATTTTTTCACCTTCGATTCCGACCCGGAACAAGCCCGAGTGTTCTACCAAGCCCACGAATTACCCAATCTGGGCAATGAACAGATCCAGCTGCTGCTGGTGGGCACCGCCCACGACAAGCGCGACATCGCCATCCTGCGCGAAGTCTACGAAACCGGCGCAGACACCGGGCCGGACATGTTGACGCACGAAGGCCAAGAGGGCGGCGTCATCATCAAAGGCAGTATAGAAGTGACCGTGAACAACGAGAGCCGCATCCTGGGACCGGGCGACGCGTATTACTTCGACAGCCGGCTGCCGCATCGCTTTCGCAATACCGGGGCTGAAACCTGCGAAGTGGTCAGCGCCAGTTCGCCGCCCACATTCTGAGCATCATTGAGAACAAGAAGCGCCGGCAAGACCGCATCCGGCGACCAGCAGGCCATAAGGCCAGGCCGGGGAGCTTTGCCCGCCGCGCCGGCTCCAAGCCCACGACAGACGACAACGCAGTCAAACCCGCGTCAAGCGATACCGGCGCCGCCAACGAACGGCGCAGGATCAATCAAAGGAGAGAGTAAATGGCTAGAACGCATGCCGAATGGAAGCAATTCGCCGCTCAACTGAAGATCGAAGGGCGCGCCTTCATCGCCGGCGAGTACTGCGCGGCGCAAGACGGCAAAAGCTTTGCCTGCAACAACCCCGCCAACGGCGAGAAGCTGGCCGACGTGGCCTGGTGCGGCGAAGCCGACGTGGAGCGCGCGGTGCGCGCCGCCCGCCAAGCCTTCGACTCCGGCGCCTGGTCCGGCCTGCCGCCGCGCGAGCGCGGCCGCATCCTCAAGCGCTTCGCCGCGCTGATCCACGAGCATGGCGATGAGCTGGCGCTGCTGGAAACCCTGGATGTGGGCAAGCCCATCAGCGACACCCTCAGCGTGGACCTGCCCGGCAGCGCCTACTGCGTGGAATGGTTCGCCGAAGCCATCGACAAGATTGGCGGCGAAGTGGCGCCGGTTGACCCCAAGGTAGTGGGCCTGGTCACCCGCGAAGCCATCGGCGTGGTGGCCGCCATCGTACCGTGGAACTATCCCATCATGATGGCCAGCTGGAAGTTTGGTCCGGCGCTGGCCGCCGGCAACCCAGTGATCATCAAGCCTTCGGAAAAATCCCCGCTCACCGCCATCCGCCTGGCGGCGCTGGCCAAAGAAGCCGGCATCCCCAGCGGCGTGTTTCAGGTGCTGCCCGGCGCAGGCGACGTGGGCAAGCTGCTGGCGCTGCACATGGATGTGGACTGCGTCGCCTTCACCGGCTCCACCGGCGTGGGCAAATTGATCGCCGGCTACGCCGCGCAATCCAACCTCAAGCGCGTCTGGCTGGAGCTGGGCGGCAAATCGCCCAACATCATTCTGCCGGATTGCCCGGACATCGCCCAGGCGGCGCGCGCCGCCGCCGGCGGCATCTTCTACAATATGGGCGAAGTCTGCACCGCCGGCTCCCGCGTGCTGGTCCACCGCGACATCAAGGCCCGCTTCCTGCAGGAGCTGGAAGCGGCGGCCGCCCGCTATTACCCGCAAGATCCGCTGGACCCGGCCACCAATATGGGCGCCATCGTGGACCGCATCCAGTACGACAAGGTGCTGTCCTACATCGGCAAGGGCGACAGCGAAGGCGCGAAGAAGCTGTTCGGCGGCAAGCCGGCCCACGCCGACACCGGCCTGTTCATCGAACCGACGGCGTTTGACTGCCCCAGCGCCGACCTGACCATCTGCCGCGAGGAAATCTTCGGCCCGGTGCTGTCGGTGATCACCTTCGACGACGTGGAAGACGCCATCCGCATCGCCAACGACACCGAATACGGCCTGGCGGCCGCGGTGTGGACCTCCAACGTCAGCACCGCTCACCAGGTGGCGCGCCGCCTGCGCGCCGGCACGGTGTGGGTGAATTGCTATGATGAAGGCGGGGACATGAACTTCCCCTTCGGCGGCTTCAAGCAATCCGGCAACGGCCGCGACAAATCGCTGCACGCGCTGGAAAAATACACTGAGCTGAAGAGCACGCTGATCAAGCTGTAAACCGCGCGTACAGCGCCGCCGACAGGCTGCCCCTCCGGCAGCCTGTCTTGTTTTCATCCACCCTCGGCAAGGATGCGCCATGAGCAAGTACCTGACCGCCCTCCTCTGCCTTTGCGCCGCCGCCGCGCATGCCGCTTCCGCGCCGCCCGCCTGCCCGGCGGAAGGGCTGAAGGTTGGATACTACCCAACGGCCACCGCCTATGAAAACGGCAAGGGCTACGACGTGGACCTGGTCCACGAGCTGGCGCGCCGCTTGGGCTGCAAGATCCGCGAGGAGCGCGAATATCCGCGCTTGCGCGTGCTGCTGCTGGTGCAGCACGGCAAGCTCAATCTGGCCACCTCCACCATCCCCCTGCAAAAGCGGCTGCGCTACGCCTGGGTGCTGCCCTATACCCGCGACCGCAATATGACCCTGCTCAGTCCGGCGGTGCAGGGCAAGACGCCGGAACAATGGCTGAACGACCCCAAGCTGAAATGGGGCGCCGTCATCGGCTACCGCAACAGCCCGCTGCAGGACTATTTCCTGCAGCAGATGGCCAAGCGCGACAAGCTGATCTGCGCCGCCAACGAAGAAGACCTGCTGGACATGCTGCGCAGCGGCTCCATCTCCGCCGCCTTCTCCCAACCCCAGGTCTACGACCACTGGGTCAGCAGCCAGCCACGCGCCCGGCTGCAAGTCAAAGTCATGGACCCCTTCGGCGACAGCAGCCTGGAGAACGGCCTGGTGCTGTCCCACCGCGGCTTCAGCGAGCCCCAGATGCGCCTCTGGCGGGCGGAGCTGGAAAAAATGCGCGCGGACGGCAGCCTGCAACGCATTCTGCGCAAATACCTGAGCGAAGACAGCGTGCGCGGCATGCTTGAATAACAATCACTCTCACGCGGCAAGACCCGTCGAATCCGGCTATAGCTAAACGGAACGCGTACGGGAGAACGGCATGAAAGCACACTGGGCGGCGCTGCTTGGCGGCGCGCTGGCCTCGGCGGCGGCGCTGGGCGATTCGCCCTGCCCGGCGGACGGCCTGAAAGTGGGTTATTACCTGATCGGCAGCGCCTACGAGAACGGCCACGGCTACGACGTGGACCTAGTGCACGAGCTGGCGCGCCGCTTGGGCTGCAAAATCGCCCAGGAAGACGTCTATCCGCGCATCCGCGTGCTGAAAATGCTGGAGCACGGCCAATTGAATCTGGGCACCTCCACCGTTCCCACATCGGATCGCCGGAAATACGCCTGGATCTACCCCTACTTCTACAGCAAGAACATGATCTTGCTGTCCAAGCAGATCGGCTCGCGCACGCTTGATCAACTGCTGGCCGAGCCTGCAGTGAAATGGGGAGTGATCCGCGGCTACCGCCACAGCCAAGAACAGGACGCCTTCATCGAACAACTGGCCAAACGCGGCAAGGTGGTGATGGCCAACGACGAACGCGACCTCTACGCCATGCTGTCCCAACGCATCGTCACCGCCGCCTTCGCCCACCCTTTCAGCTACGACAGCTGGCTCAACTCCCCGGCCCTGGCCGGACAGGTGACGGTGCTGGACCTATTCCCCAGCTCGGAACGCATCGCCGGTGGCCTAATGCTGGCGCACAACGCCTTCAGCCAACAACAGGCTGAACAATGGCAGGCCCAACTGCAGCAAATGGTCAAGGACGGCTCCCTGCGCAAGATCTTCGGCAAATACCTGAGCGCGGACAGCGTGGCCCAACTGCAACTGCAGCCCTGATCCTTGTCCCAGCTTGCGCCTCCGCCGTCCGCTGCGGGACACTGAGTGGGTTTCGACCCAACGGACCCCGCGATGAAACTTTCCCGTCTCAGCCTGCTGCTGGCCATGCTGGCCAGCCCCCTGCTGCACGCCGCCCCGGCACCTCAGACCCAAACGCTCGTCATGCTGCGTCATGGAGAAAAGCCCGAGGGCGGCTACGGCCAGCTCAACTGCAAAGGCTTCAACCGCTCTCTGGAACTGGCCAAGCTGCTGCCCAAAAAATACGGCCGGGCCGACCAAATCTTCGCGCCCTCCACCGCCAGCCAGACCCGGGACCCCGCCGGAACTTTCAACTACATCCGGCCGCTGGCCACCATCGAACCCACCGCCATCTCGCTGGGCCTGCCGGTGAACAGCAACTTCGACATGGAAGCCATCGCCGCCTTGCAACAGCAGCTGGTCAACCCTCTGCAGCACGGCAAAGTCGTCTATATCGCTTGGGAACACAAACTGTTGCGCGAACTCGCCGTCAACCTGCTGCAGGACTACGGCGACAAGGGCGCGGCGGACAAAGTGCCCAAATGGGACAAGAACGACTTCGACAGCCTCTACGTCGTTACCCTCGACTACGGCCACAATCCGCCCAAAGCCAGTTTCCGCCATGAGCAGCAGGGCCTGGACAAGCTATCGGACAGCTGCAAACTCCCCTAAAGAACCGGTTACGCGTCCGCGGAATAACCCGACAAAGGCATTGAGCAGATTCTCCACTCGCACCGGACGCAAAACAGCCGGCCCATCAAGGGCCGGCTGTCTTCGTTTGCGGCAGGAGAATTACAGCGCCAGCTTGGCGATGGCGTCCTTGGCCGCGTGGATAGCGGTGGCGCGCTTGTCTTCGCCCATGTTCACCGCCTCGGCGCGGACAAAGGCCACGTCGTTTACACCCAGGAAGCCCATCACCGTCTTCAGGTAGTCTTCCTGGAAATCCATCAGTTGGCCTTGCTCGGTACTGTAAACGCCGCCGCGCGAGGACACCACGATCACCTTCTTGCCGCCGGCCAGGCCCACCGGGCCGTTCTCGGTGTACTTGAAAGTGCGGCCGGAGGCGGCCACGCGGTCCACCCAAGCTTTCAGCTGCGACGGGATGGAGAAGTTGTACATCGGCGCGCCGATCACCACCACGTCAGCGGCCAGGAATTCTTCGATCAGCTCATTGCTCAGCGCGGCTTCGCTGCGCTGGGCGGCGGTCCAATCCGCTTCGGCGGTGAAATTGGCGCCGATGATTTCGCCGGACAGATGGGCGATGGGCTGGCTGGCCAGGTCGCGGTAGGAGGTTTCCACATTGGCGTGGCGCTGGCGCAGAGTGTCGGCGACCACGGCGGTCAGTTGGCGGGATACCGAGTTGGCGGCGAGGATGCTGGAGTCGAGATGCAACAGTTTCATGGTCGGGTCCTTCGTGTCTTGGTAGAGAAAGTGATTGCATGATAGTTTTCCGAACCAATCCGCACTAGACTGCAAAAATCGGAAACATTGTTCCATCAGCGAGACAATCATGCAGGACCTGAACGATCTGCTCTACTTCGCCAAAGTGGTTGAGCACGGCGGCTTCATGGCCGCCGGCCGCGTGCTGGGCATCCCCAAATCCCGGCTGTCCCGCCGCGTGGCGGAGCTGGAGCAGCGGCTGGGCGTGCGGCTGCTGCAAAGAACCACCCGCCGCCTGTCGCTGACCGAAATCGGCCAACAGTATTACCAGCACTGCCAGGCGATGCTGGAAGAGGCCGAGGCCGCCGACGAAGCCATCGCCCGCAGCAGCGCCGAGCCGCGCGGCCTGATCAAGGTCAGCTGCCCGGAGCTGCTGTCCAAAACCCTGCTGGCCCCGGCGCTGCCCCGCTTCATGGCCCGCCACCCGCTGCTGCGGGTGCAGCTGGACTCCAGCAACCGACGGGTGGACTTGATAGAAGAAGGCGTGGACGTCGCCATTCGCGTGCGCAACGTGATAGAAGACAGCGCCAATCTGGTGGTGCGCCGGCTGGCCACCGCCCAGACCTCGCTGGTGGCCAGCCCGGCCTTGCTGGCCGAGCGCCCGGCTCCCAGACATCCGGCCGACATGGCCGGCTGGCCGGCGCTGACCATGAGCCGCCCCGACGGCCGCGGCCAATGGGCCTTGCTGGACCAGGCCGGCCACGCCTACACAGTACAGATAGACAGCCCGAGGCTGATGACCGACGACCTGATCGTCCTGCGCGACGCCGCCATCGCCGGCCTGGGCGTGGCCGCGCTGCCGGAGTTGGTCTGTCACGAGGCGCTGCAGACAGGCCAACTGGTGCGGCTGCTGCCGGACTACGACATACCCTGGGGCATCCTGCACGCCGCCTTCCCCACCCGCCGCGGCCTGCTGCCGGCGGTGCGCGCCTTCATCGACTTCCTCGCCAACGAGCTGATTCCGCCGGACCACCCGGTTTATCAGGTCGCGCCTTAGAACCTGTTTACGATCTGCCGCGCGTCGTAAGACGTGACACTTCGAAATGCTCATGCACCACTCGTACATTCCGCTTTCTCAGCCGCAACGCCTTATCTCGCTCTTGCTCGCGAGATCGTAAACACGTTCTTAAGGCCTGCTCGAAGTCTCGCGAGCTAAAGCGTTTGAACCGATGCTCAACCCAGCATCCACGGCCGTCTCCCGACGGCCGCCCCTCCGGACGGGCGCTCCCCGGCGGACGCCGCGCAGCCAGGATGATGACAGGCCCGCTCATTGCGCGCCGCGGCCCGGCTGGCCGCGCCCGGCAAGCTCAGCGCAGGCGCCGACAGCAGGCGCTCCAGGCTGGGCTGGCCGCAGCCGGGACAAACCGCCGGCTCGGCGCGTGCCGCCACCGCGCGCAGCAGCACGAAAGGACCGCAAACCGGACAACGGTATTCATAGCTTGGCATCGCGGCGTCCTCAGTTCCGGTCATAAGACAGCGGCAACGGCACGCCGTCCAACGGCCGCCGTTGCGGCCCGCCGGCCTGCGGCCGGATGTCGAAATCGAAGATGTCCGTCGGCAACCACAAGGTGGCGCAGGCATTGGGCACGTCCACCACCCCGCTGATATGCCCCTGCACCGGCGCGCAGCCGAGAATGCTGTAGGCCTGGGCGCGCGAATAGCCGAACTTGCCCAGATACTCGATGGCGTTCAGACAGGCCTGGCGATAAGCCACTTGCACGTCCAGATAATGCTGGCCGCCATGCTCGTCCACCGACACCCCCTCGAAAATCAGGTAGTCGCCTTGCCGCGGCGTCAACGGGCTGGGCTGGAACACCGGGTTGCGAATGCCGTAGGCCGCCACGCCGCCCTTGATCAGGTCCACCTTCAGATGGGCCCAGCCGGCCATCTCGATGGCGCCGCAGAAGGTGATTTCCCCGTCGCCCTGGCTGAAATGCAGATCGCCCACCGACAGGCCGGCGCCGTCGACGTAGACCGGCAGGAACACGCGGGCGCCGCGCGACAGATCCTTGATGTCGCAGTTGCCGCCATGCTCGCGCGGCGGCACCGTGCGCGCGGCTTCTTCCGCCGCCTCCCGCGCCGCCGCGCCGGCCAATTGCCCCAGATGGGCGCTGGAGGCGAAAGGCAGGTGGGCCACCGCGCGCGGATTGTCGCGCAGCAGCTCGGCCTCGCGCCGGTTCCATTCCCGCAGCAGCGGTCGGCTAGGCAAGCAGCCGATCAGCCCGGGATGGATCAAGCCGGCGAAACGCACGCCGGGAATGTGGCGGCTGCGGGCGTAAAGCCCCTGGAAATCCCATACCGTCTTTTGCGCGTGCTGAAAGTGCTCGCTGAGGAAACCGCCGCCGTTGCTGCGCGAAAAAATGCCGTTGAAGCCCCATTGCCGTTCCGGCAAGGCGCCGATGTCCAGCAAATCCACCACCAGCAGGTCGCCGGGCTGCGCGCCGGACACGCCCACCGGGCCGGACAGGAAATGCACGGTGCTCAGGTCCAGGTCGCGGATGTCGTCGGCGCAATCGTCGTTGCGCACATAGCCTCCGGTCCAGTCGTAGCACTCCAGCACGAAATCGTCGCCGGGCCGCACCCAGCACGCCATCGGAATGTCCGGATGCCAGCGGTTGTGAATCTGCGGATTGTCGTACGGGGATTGATCGAGATCGATCTTGATCAGGGTGGTCGCCATGACGCTTGCTCCTGCACGGTCGGGGCCACGCGGGCCCCGATTGCGAATGCCCGCAACCGGCGGCCGCCGGTTACGGTCCGTCCCCGCGCCGATGGCGCTGACGCCACGGCAATCCGCGGCCTGCGCCGCCTTGTTTTCTTTGTCGTTCGCGCAGCCCAGCAGACAGGCTGGCGCCAAGCCTAACAAACCACGACTTATCGCGCCGCCTTGCCTGGCGAGTCCTCCAGACACGCCAAGGCCCGCGCCGCCAGCGGAGCCAGGCCGCTCGCCGCGCCGGCGCTCCGCCAATGCGCCAGCAGGCCTTCCCGCATCGCCGGCGTCCAGAAGCGCCGCAGATGCTGGGCGACTTCGGCCGCCGCGTCGTCGCCCTGCGCGTTCTCGAAGAAGCGCGCGATTTCGTTGGCCATCTTCACCAGCGGCTGCGGCCTCATTCCGCCTCGCTCCCCGCCCGCCTGGCGGCGGCCAGCAGCTTTTGCTGCTCGTCGCCGAAACCATGGAAGCGGCGCTGCCAGTCCGACGGCCGCGCGGTCTTGTTCACCTCCACCGCGGTGACCTTGTATTCCGGGCAGTTGGTGGCCCAGTCCGAGTTGTCGGTGGTCACCACATTGGCGCCGGACTCTGGATGGTGGAAAGTGGTGTACACCACGCCCGGCGCCACCCGCTCCGTCACCTTGGCGCGCAAGGCGGTGTCGCCGGCGCGGCTGCGCACCGCCACCCAGTCGCCGTCGACGATGCCGCGGTCCTCGGCGTCGGTCGGATGGATTTCCAGCCTGTCCTCGGCGTGCCAGACCCGGTTATCGGTGCGTCGCGTCTGCGCGCCGACATTGTACTGGCTGAGAATCCGCCCGGTGGTCAGCAGCAAGGGAAAACGCTTGCCGGCCCGCTCTGTCGTGGGCACGTAGCGGGTGAGCACGAAGCGCCCCAGCCCGCGGGAAAAACTGTCGACGTGCATCACCGGCGTGCCCTCGGGCGCCGCCTCGTTGCACGGCCATTGCAGGCTGCCCAGCCGGTCCAGTTTGTCGTAGCTGACTCCGGCGAAGCTGGGCGTCAGCCGCGCGATCTCGTCCATGATCTCGGACGGGTGCGCATAAGCCATCGGATAGCCCAGCGCCGCCGCCAGCGCCGCGGTCACCTCCCAGTCCGCCTTGCCGGCCAGGGGGCGCATCGCCCGACGCACCCGCGAGATGCGCCGCTCGGCATTGGTGAAGGTGCCGTCCTTTTCCAGGAAGGAGCTGCCCGGCAGGAAGACGTGGGCGTACTTGGCGGTTTCGTTCAGGAACAGATCCTGCACCACCACGCACTCCATCGCCGTCAGCGCGGCGGCCACGTGCTGGGTGTTGGGATCGCTCTGCGCGATGTCCTCGCCCTGGCAGTACAGGCCCTTGAAACCGCCGTCCAGCGCCGCGTCCAGCATATTGGGAATCCGCAGCCCCGGCTCCGGCTGCAGCGAGACGCCCCAGTCCTCCTCGAAGCGCGCGCGCACGCCGTCGTCGGACACATGACGGTAGCCGGGCAGCTCGTGCGGGAAGGAGCCCATGTCGCAGGAGCCTTGCACATTGTTCTGGCCGCGCAGCGGGTTGACGCCGACGCCGGCGCGGCCGAGGTTGCCGGTGGCCATGGCCAGGTTGGCGATGGCCATCACCGCGGTGCTGCCCTGGCTGTGCTCGGTGACGCCCAGGCCGTAGTAGATGGCGGCGTTGCCGCCGCCGGCGTACAGCCGCGCCGCCTCGCGGATCAGCGCCGCCGGCACGCCGCAGACTTCGGCGACGCGCTCCGGCGCGTTGTCCGGCTCGGCGACGAAATCGCGCCAACGCCGGAAGGCCTCGGCCTCGCAGCGCCGGTCGATGAAGTCCTGATCCAGCAGCCCCTCGCTCACCACTACGTGGGCCAGCGCGTTGAGCACCGCCACATTGCTGCCGGGCCGCAGCGCCAGGTGCAGCGCCGGCGCCGCGTGCGGCGAATCCGCCAGATCAATGCGGCGCGGGTCGACGACGATCAGCCGCGCGCCCTCGCGCAGCCGCCGCCGCAACAGCGAGCCGAACACCGGGTGGGCGTCGCTGGGATTGGCGCCTATCACCAGGATCACGTCCGCGCTCAGCGCCGAATCGAAATCCTGGGTGCCGGCGGATTCGCCCAGCGTCTGCTTGAGGCCGTAGCCGGTGGGCGAATGGCAGACGCGGGCGCAGGTGTCGATATTGTTGTTGCCGAAGGCGGCGCGCACCAGCTTCTGCACCAGATAGGTTTCCTCGTTGGTGCAGCGGCTGGAGCTGATGCCGCCGATGGCCTCGCGACCGTAGCGCGATTGCAGCCGGCGGAACTCGCTGGCCACATGCTCCAGCGCCTGCTCCCAGCTCACTTCCCGCCAGGGTTCGTGGATGCCGGCGCGCAGCATGGGTTTGACGATGCGGTCCGGGTGGGTGGCGTAGCCCCAGGCGAAGCGGCCCTTGACGCAGGAATGGCCGTGATTGGCGCGGCCGTCCCGGTCCGGCGTCATCCTCACCACCCGCTCGCCCTTGAGTTCGGCGCGGAAGCCGCAGCCCACGCCGCAATAGGCGCAGGTGGTCGCCACGCTGCGCTCCGGCTGCCCCTGCGCAAGCACGCTTTTCTCCACCAGCGTGGCGGTGGGGCAGGCTTGCACGCAGGCGCCGCAGGACACGCACTCCGAGCCGAGGAAGTCCTCGCCGCCGACGGCGCGGACGCGGGAACCGAAGCCGCGGCCGACGATGCTCAAAGCGAAAGTGCCCTGGGTTTCCTCGCAGGCGCGCACGCAGCGGTTGCAGACGATGCACTTGGCCGGATCGTAATCGAAATAAGGGTTGGACTCGTCCTTGGCCTCGGCCAGGTGGTTGGCGCCGGCCAGGCCGTAACGCACTTCGCGCAGCCCCACCTGGCCGGCCACGGTCTGCAGTTCGCAAGCGCCGTTGGCGGCGCAGCCCAGGCAATCCAAGGGGTGATCGGACACGTACAACTCCATCACCCCGCGCCGCAGCCTGGCCAGCGCCTCGCTCTGGGTGCGCACCGTCATGCCCGCGCTCACCGGCGTGGTGCAGGCGGCCGGATAGCCGCGCTGGCCTTCTATCTCCACCAGGCACATGCGACAGGAACCGAACGGCTCCAGGCTGTCGGTGGCGCACAGCCTGGGCAGGCGCGCGCCCTGCAGCGCGGCGGCCCGCAGCACCGAGGTGCCGGCCGGCACGGTGATGTCGACGCCGTCTATGCTCAGGCTCACCGGCGCGCCCTCTCGCGCCGGCGTGCCCAGGTCCTCCGTCGGAACAAGCGTGGGGTCAAACTGGCAGCTCATGGCGCCTCCTCCTCGACGATGGCCGGGTCCAGGCCGAAATCCGCGGGAAAGCCCCGCGCCGCGCTCAGCACCGGCAAGGGCGTCAAACCGCCCAGCGCGCACAGCGAACCGTGCCGCATGGTCTCGCACAAATCGCGCAGCAAGGACCACTGCCGCCCTCGCTCCGCCGCGTCGCCGGCCGCCAGCAGCCGGTCTATCACCTCGACGCCGCGGGTGGAGCCGATGCGACAGGGCGTGCATTTGCCGCAGGACTCCTCAGCGCAAAACCGCATGGCGAAACGCGCCATGCGCGCCATGTCGACGCTGTCGTCGCACACCACCACCCCGCCGTGGCCCAGCATGGCGCCGACGGCGGCGAAGGCCTCGTAGTCCAGCGCGGTGTCGAACTGTTCCGGCCTCAGCCAGGCGCCCAGCGGCCCGCCCACCTGCGCCGCCTTGACCGGCCGGCCGCTGGCGCAGCCGCCGCCGTAGTCCTCGATCAACTCGCGCAGGCTCAGGCCGAAGCCGCGCTCCACCAGGCCGCCGCGCCGCACATTGCCGGCCAGCTGAAACGCCATGGTGCCGCGCGAGCGGCCGACGCCAAAGTCTCGATAAAACGGCGCGCCGCGGGCCAGGATGGTCGGCACCGAGGCCAGCGTCAGCACGTTGTGCACCAGGGTGGGACGGCCGAACAGGCCGCTGACCGCGGGCAGCGGCGGCTTGGCCCTGACTTCGCCGCGCCGGCCCTCCAGCGACTCCAGCATGGACGTTTCTTCGCCGCAGATATACGCGCCCGCGCCCAGGCGGACTTCCAGCTCCAGCTCGCGGCCGCTGCCCCGCAGATCGGGGCCCAGGTAGCCGCGCTGGCGGGCGATCGCCAGCGCCTGTTCCAGCGTCGCCGCCGCCGCCGCGTATTCGGAGCGGACATAGATGTAGCCGCGGCTCGCGCCCACCGCCAGCGCCGCGATGGTAATGCCCTCGATCAGCAGGAAGGGGTCGCCCTCCATCAGCATGCGGTCGGCGAAACTGCCGGAATCGCCTTCGTCGGCGTTGCATACCACGTATTTGCGGTCCGCCGCCGCCTCGCGGACAGTGCGCCATTTGAGACCGGCGGGAAAGGCCGCGCCGCCGCGGCCGCGCAGGCCGGACTCCAGCACGCAGTCCAGCGCGCCCTCTTCGCCCAGCTCCAGCGCGTGGGCCAGGCCGCGATAGCCGCCGTGGTCCAGATAATCGTCCAGCGACAGCGGCCGGGTCAGCCCGGCGCGCGCGAACAACAGCCGCTGCTGGCCGGCAAGGTAGGGCAGGCTCTCCAGCAGGCCCAGCGCCAGCGGGTGCTGGCCGTCCGCGCCCAGCACGGCGCCCAGCACGCTGTCCGCCTGTTCCGCCGTCAGCGGGCCGAAGCCGACGCGGCCTTGCGGCGTGTCCAGTTCCAGCAAGGGTTCCAGCCAGTACAGGCCGCGCGAACTATTGCGCCGGATCTCCACTCCCAGGCCGCGTCGCACCGCGGCGTCGGCCAGCGCCTGCGCGCTCAGGTCCGCGCCCACCGCCCGCGCCGCGGAATCACAGGGTAGATGGAAGCTCAGCATGCGCCGCCCTCCTCCAGACAGCCGGCCAGCAAGGCGTCCAACGCGGCGGCGTCGACGCGCGCGTGCAATTCGCCGTCCAGCAACAAGGCCGGCGCGCAGGCGCAGGCGCCCAAACAGTACACCGGCCGCAGTTCCAGGCCGCCGTCGGCGCTGCGGCCGGCGTCGTCCAGGCCGGTGCGCGCGCGCAGCCTTTGCGCCAGCGCCTCCGAGCCCATGCTCTGACAGGCCTCCGCCCGGCATAGCCGCAGCTCGTGGCGCGCCGGCGGCTCGCCGCGGAAATCGTGGTAGAAGCTGAGCACGCCGCGCACCTCCGCCTGGCTCAGGCGAAAGGCGCGGGCGATATCCGGCGTCGCCGCGTCCGGCACATGGCCCAACTCGTCCTGCACGGCGTGCAGCAAGGGCAGCAAACCGCCCGGCTGCGCTTGGTGATCCGATACCAGCGCGGCGATGCGCGACTGTTGTTCTGTAGTCAAGGGCATGGCGATTCCCAGTGAGTGCAAACAGGCCCCCTGCTTCGCTTACCTGATCTGCTCGGCCAGACGCAGCAGCCAAGCCGAATTATAGGTTTGCCGCGCATCGGGGCCGACCTCGTCCCATACTTTGAGGCTGTAAAGCTTTTGCCGGCTGGCCCAGCTCAGCTCGGACACCCGCTTGCCTGAGGGCGTGCTCCGGAGCTGAAAGCGGGCCGGATGACCCCGCACGCTCATGTTCATGTCTTCCCGCAGCGCCAGCACGCCGCCGCCGTCGGCGACGAAATCCCATTCGCTCAACACCAGCAACACGCCGTCGGGCCGGGTGAACACCCAGTCGAAGCTGCTCCAGGGCCCGCGCCGCTTCGGTCCCTGCGGCACGATGCCCTCGAGGCGGTAAGCGCTCAACTCGCTGGCGCTGAGGTCGCTGAGCCGGGATTCAGCATGCGCCCGAATCGCCTCGGGATTCAAGAGGCGGCTCCGGTAGGCCTCGGAGACCAGCGCGGCTTCGTCCTCCGGCGGAGAGACGTCGCTCGTCAAGGGCGTTGCCGGCAGCCCAGGACCCAGGCTCGCCCTGGGCGCCACAATGCGCTGCCCGGGCGCGATGCCGCCGGGCAGCGGGCTGGTCGCGGACAGGTCCCAGGCCTGCGCGTCCAGGACCAGGCCGCCCATCCCCAGCCAACAAAGCAGGCTAACGCAGCTGCCCATGCGGATCGATGACGAATTTCTTCGGCGCGCCGCCGTCGAACTCTGCGTAGCCCCTGGGCGCGTTGTCCAGGCTGATGACCTCCACGCCCACCACTTCGGCGATGGGAATGCGGTCCCACAGAATCGCCTGCATCAGCGCGCGGTTGTACTTCATCACCGGAGTCTGGCCGGTGAAGAAGCTGTGCGACTTGGCCCAGCCCAGGCCAAAGCGCACCGACAGGCTGCCCTGCTTGGCCGCCTCGTCCGCGGCGCCGGGGTCGTCGGTGACGTAGAGGCCGGGTATGCCGATGCGGCCGGCCTCGCGCGTCACTTCCATCAAGGCGTTGAGCACGGTGGCCGGAGCCTCCTGCCGCGAACCGGCGTGGCCATGGCCGCGCGCCTCGAAACCGACGGCGTCGATCGCGCAATCCACTTCCGGCGCGCCCAGGATGGCGGCGATCTGCTCGCCCAGCGACGCGTCCAGCGACAGATCCGCGGTTTCAAAACCGACGGCGCGGGCGTGGGCCAGCCGCGCCGGGTTGACGTCGCCGACGATGACCACCGCCGCGCCCAGCAGGCGCGCGGAAGCCGCCGCCGCCAAGCCCACCGGGCCGGCGCCGGCCACGTAGACCGTGCTGCCCGGCCCAACGCCGGCCGACACCGCGCCGTGATAGCCGGTGGGCAGGATGTCGGACAGGCAGGTCAGGTCTCGGATCTTGGCCAACGCCTGGTCCCGGTCCGGAAACTTCAGCAGATTGAAGTCGGCGTAGGGCACCATCACGTATTCCGCCTGGCCGCCCACCCAGCCGCCCATGTCGACGTAGCCGTAAGCGCCGCCGGCCCGCGCCGGATTCACCGACAGGCACACCCCGGTGTGCTGCTCCTTGCAGCAGCGGCAGCGGCCGCAGGCCACGTTGAACGGCACCGACACCAGGTCGCCGATGCGCAGCGTTTCCACGTCGCCACCCGCCTCGATCACCTCGCCGGTGATTTCATGCCCCAGCACCAGGCCGGACGGCGCCGTGGTGCGGCCGCGCACCATATGCTGGTCCGAGCCGCAGATATTGGTGCTCAGCACCTTGAGAATGACGCCGTGGCCGAGCTTCCGCCCGGCCGGGGACGCCAGTTCCGGAAAGGGAATCGGCCGCACTTCCACCTGGCCCGGCGCCAGGTACACCACTCCGCGATTGCCTGTCATCACTGTCTCCTCGCTGCCGCGCCGGCGGATTACCAGCGGCATCTGTTCCCGATGCTAGGAAAGAAACCGATGCCGGCCTTGAGTCAAAGCGACCCCTTTGCGATCAAACGCGCCATGCCGGCTCGGGACCGGTTCAAAGTCCCGCGAGCAAGGGCGAGACCAGGCGAGAGCCGCTGAGCAAGCGGCGTTTACAAGCGGCAAATGAGCAAAGCCGCAGCCGTTCGCAACGCCGCATCGCCAACGCGCAGCCGATCGTAAACAGCTTCTCAGCGCGCCAGCGCCTCACCGACGACGCTCAGCCCCGGCCGGCCGTCGAAAGTGTTGACCCCTGCCAGCCAGCCGGCCAGCGCGGCCGGATTCTTTTTCAGGTAATCCCGCGCCGCGGTCTCCGGCCTGATCTTGTCCATGATCGGCCCCATCACCCGGTTCTCCATATCGGTGCTGAAGCGCAGATTGCGCAACAGCCGGCCGACATTGGGACAGCGCGCCTCGTAATCCGGCGGCACCGCGGTAAACACCTTCGCCGCGCCGAAATGGGGACCGAACACCGCGTCGCCGCCGGACAGATAGCGCAGCTTGTGCCTGACGTTCATCGGATGCGGCTCCCAAGCCAGGAACACCATCCACTTTTTCTGACGCACCGCGCGTTCCAGTTCGGCCAGCATGCCGGCCTCGCTGGATTCCACCAGCCTGAAGCCGCCCAGCCCGTACTGCCGCGCGCGGATCATGCCGTCTATCAGCCGGTTGCCGTCGTTGCCGGCTTCGATGCCGTAGATCTTGCCGTCCAGCTGCGCCTTGAAGCGGGCGATGTCCTTGAAATCGCGCAGGCCGGCGGCGGCGACGTAGTCCGGCACCGCCAGCGTGTACTTGGCCCCGGTCAGATTGGGCTCGGCCAGCACCTTGACCTGGCCCGCCTTGAGGAAGGGCTCGATCAGCGGCGTCATCGACGGGTTCCAATACCCCAGGAAGACGTCGATCTGCTTGCTCTTGAGGCCGGAAAACGCGATGGGCACCGAGGCGATGGTGGTGACCGGGCGATAGCCCAAGGCCTCCAGCACCACGCTGGCCAGCCCGGTGGTGGCGGCGATGTCGGTCCAGCCCACGTCGACGAAACGCACATTGCGGCAGGCGGCAGGCTCCTGTGCCGCCGCGCTGCCGGCGATGGCCAGCAGCAGCGCCGCGGACATGGCTTTGATTCTATTCATGCATTCACTCCCCGGCAGCGAAGATGGCGAAAATCCGCGCGGCGGCCGCTGCCGCGCCGCGATGCGGCCGACCGTAGACCAGGCCTCAGGCGATCGCGCCCGCCGCCACCAGATATTGCTGTCGCTCGCGGCTGGGCGGGTAGCCGAACAGCCCGCGGTAGGACTTGGAAAAATGCGAGGAGGACAGAAAACCGCAGGCCACGGTGACTTCCATCACGCTCATATTGGTTTGCAGCAGCAGCTCGCGCGCCCGGCGCAGGCGGAGGTCCAGATAGTATTGCGCCGGCGTGGTGCTCAGATAGCGCTTGAACAGCCGCTCCAGATGGCGCAGCGACACGCCCAGCTCCGCCGCCAGATGTTCCAGCGAGCGCGGGTTCTCGATATTGCTCTCCATCGACAGCGCGGCGTCCAGCAAGGCCTCGTGTCCGGTGCCGATGCGCGCCAGCAGCGGGATGTGCTGACGGTCGCCGTCGTCGCGCAGCCGGTCCACGATGAATTGCACCGAGACATCGGCCGCCAGGCTCTTGCCGCCCTTGTGGCGGATCAGGTGGCACATGAAGTCCAGCGGCGCGGTGCCGCCGCTACAGGTGAAGCGGTCCCGGTCCAGCACGAACAGGTCCGAGGTGAACTGGGTGCGGGGAAACTCCTCGCTGATGGACAGCAGGTTTTCCCAGTGGATGGCGCAACGATAGCCGTTCAACACCCCGGCCCGGGCCAGCGCGAAGGTGCCGGTGCAGATGGCGCCCAAGGGCACGCCCTGGGCGGCGAAGCGGCGGATCAGCGACTGCACCTTGTCGGTGGCCGCATCGCGCACCTGGCAACCGCCGCAGACGATGAGCATATCGTACTGCTGCGGGCTGCCCGGCACCGCCACCGGCGACAGGCTCAGGCCGTTGCTGGCGCTGACCGGCTCGCCATCCGCCGACAGCAGGCTCCAGCGGTACAATTTCTTGCGCGACAGGTAGTTGGCCATGCGCAGCGGCTCCACCGCGTTGGAGAACGCGATCATGGAGAATTGATCGAGCAGCAAAAAGGCGATATGCGACAACGAGGCGATCTGTTGCGGTCCCATCACGACCTCCAGGGTGTGCGTTGCAAGGAGTGTTGCCGGCTCCCAAGCTGCTCGCGGCCTGCCGCGCGCGGTGGAGCCTGATACGGTGAGTGCACCTTATACGGTGAGTACGCCTTCGGAACTGCTCATGCGCCACTTGATCGAAGCCGCTTTCTCGGCGGTTCTTGTCTCTCGCTCTCTCCGCTCGCGAACTGGCGAACAGGCTCTCAGCCGTCGGCCTCGGCGCCCGCCGCCGGCGCGCGGCCGAAGCTTTCGGTGATCCGGTCCAGGATGATGGCCAGCAGCACCACCGCCAGCCCGCTCTCGAAGCCCAGGCCCACGTCCAGCCGCTGGATGCTGGCCAAGACATCGTTGCCCAGGCCGCCGGCGCCCACCATGGACGCGATGATCACCATGGACAGCGCCATCATGATGGTCTGGTTGACGCCCGCCATGATGGACGGCAGCGCGATGGGCAGCTGCACCTTGAACAGCAGCTGCCAGGAGGTGCAGCCAAACGCGTTGCCGGCCTCCACCTGTTCCTTGTTCACTTGGCGAATGCCCAGGCTGGTCAGCCGCACCGCCGGCGGCACCGCGAACACCACGGTGGCCAGAATGCCCGGCACCCGCCCCAGTCCGAAGAACATTGCCGCGGGAATCAGATAAACGAAAGCCGGCATGGTCTGCATGAAGTCCAGCGCCGGACGCACCAAGGCGTTGACCAGCCGCCGGCGCGCGCAGCAGATGCCCACCGGCACCCCAAGCAGCAGGCTGACGCAGGTGGCGGACAAGGTCAGCGCCAGCGTGGAGACGGTCTGGCTCCAGAAGCCGGTGGCCCAGATCAGGCCCAGCGCGGCGCAGACGAAGACGGCGAACTTCCAGCCCAGCCGCCACAGGCCGACGCCGGCGAACAGGCCGGCCAGCGCCAGCGGCGGCACGCCCAGCAACAGCGCCTCCACCTGGGTGGCGAACCAGTCGATGCCGCCGCCGATGGCGTCGAAGGCGCCGGCGTTGTTTTCCAGCAGAAAGTGGATGATCTGGTTGACCCAGCTGCCTATCGGCAGCGGAGTCTGGGGACTGATCTCAGCCATGCGGCGTGTTCCTCGTCTCGCCGGACGCGCCCGGAACCGCGAAGGCCGTTCCGCCTCCGTGGCCGCGGCGCCCCTTGGGTTCAGTGATGGGCGGCCGCGCTCAGGCGGTGCTGGGATAGCTTGTTGAGCACGCTGCTGGGCGTGATCACCCCCAGACAGCGGCCGTCGTCGTCGCGCACCAGCAAGGGCTCGGTCTGGCCCAATAGCCGCTGCAACACGTCGGACAGGCTACAGGACGGCGCCACGTGCGGCGCGCCGTCGACGCGCGACGGCGACGCGGCCTCGATCAGGTCCTTGGCCTGCAGATAGCGCGAGGTGTCCACGCTCTTGAAGAAGTCGCGCACGTAATCGTCGGCAGGACGTTCGATGATTTCGCGCGGGCTGCCCACTTGCACCAGCCGGCCGCCCTCCATGATGGCGATGCGGCTGCCTATGCGCAGCGCCTCTTCCAGATCATGGGAAACGAAGACGATGGTGCGGCGCTGCTCGCGCTGCAATTGCAGCAGCAGGTCCTGCATCTCGGCACGCTTGAGCGGGTCCAGCGCCGAGAAGGCCTCGTCCATCAGCATCAGCGAGGGGTTGACCGCCAGCGCGCGCACCAGGCCCACGCGCTGCTGCATGCCGCCGGAGAGTTCGTGCGGGTGTTTGCCGGCAAACGGCGCCAGCCCCACTTGCTCCAGCACTTCCAGCGCCCGCGCCTCGCGCGCCTTGCGCGCGACGCCGGCGATTTCCAGGCCGAAGGCGGCGTTGTCCAGCACCGTCCGGTGCGGCATCAGCGCAAAGCTCTGGAACACCATGCTCATGTCGCGGCGGCGCAGCGCCACCAGTTGCCTGGGCGTCAGCCGGGTCAGGTCCTGGCCGTCCAGCAGGATCTGGCCGGCGCTGGGCTCCAGCAGACGGTTGATCAGGCGGATCAGCGTGGATTTGCCGGAGCCGGACAAGCCCATCAGCACGAAGATTTCGCCGGCCTGCACCGAGAAGGACACGTCGTTGACGCCCACCACCGCCCCGGTGCGCCGGAACACTTCGTCCTTGCGTTCCCCGGCCCGCAGCAGGCGCATCACTTCCGCCGTCTTGCCGCCGAATACCTTGTAGAGATTCCTGACCTCGATCTTGCCCGACTGCATCCCTGTCTCCTTCGGCGCGGCCGCTGACGCGGCGACGGTGGATAAAGCGACGAATGTTTAATGTAAATCAAGGTTCACGATAGGAAGTAAGGGCTGCGCCAAATAACGGTATTCCGACAACAAGCCGTCTGAATCCGACATCCGCGCGCAAAACCAGCCGCTGCGGGCCTCATCGCCCGCTTTCATCGCCGCCGCGGTCCTTGCGGCGGCCGACAGTGTCGTAAAAAAACCGCAATCCGCCGCCCGCTGCGCAAAAAGCAAACGCCTGCCGCGGCCGGAGCGGGCAGGCGTGGAAGCGGAGCGGCGGCGAACGCGTTCTCTACGCCTCGCCAAAGTCTCGCGAGCGGGAGCGGAGTCAGATGAAAACCGCGGAGGAGGCGAAACGTAGTCGTGGCAGATAGCGTTTCGAAGCCTGACTCTCCGCGCCAGGCTCCACGACGCGCAGCAGATCGTCAACGGCTTCTCAGAGCCTGTTTACGATCTCGCGAGCTAAGGCGAGACAAGGCGAAAACAAGCGAAAAAGCGGAGTGTACATACGGTACATGAGCATTTTGAGTTTGTTTTTAACGCCGTATCGCCGACGCGCAGCAGATCGTAAACAGGTTCTCAGGGCCTAGCGGTCGATCACCAAATCGCTCAACGGCAAGCTGCAGCAAGGCAGGAAATAGCCCTGCTCCACTTCGCGCGGCCGGATGCCGCCCTGATGCCGCATATCCACCCGCCCCTCCAGCAGGCGGGTCTTGCAGCTGCCACACACGCCGCGGGTGCAGGAGGACGGCAGCCGCATGCCCTGGGCCAGCGCCGCCGCCAACACCGTCTGCCCCGGCGCCACCGCCAGCTCGTCCCCCATTTTGGCGAAACGCACCTTGAAGCCGCCCTCGGCTCCGGCCGGCGGGGTCCGCGCCGGCTGGTCCGGCTGCGCGGCGCCGAGTTCGGCGAAGCTGAAGCTTTCCTCGTGATAGCGGGCCATATCGAAACCGCACTGGCGCAGCAGCTCGCGCACCGCGGCCATATAGGGCGCGGGGCCGCAGCAAAACACCTGGCGCGCGTGCAGGTCCGGCGCCAGGCGTTCGATCAGCGCCCGGTCCAGCCGGCCGATCAGGCCGGCCCAGTCCGGCTCGCCCGTCCTGTGCTCGCAAATCACCGCCTGGCGGAAGCCGGGGTGGGCGCTGGCCAGCAGGCTCAGCTCCTTGCGGAACACGATGTCGCGCGGCGAGCGGGCGCTGTGCACGAACAGGATGTCGGCGTCAGCGGCCAGATCGGTCAACGCCCGGCTCATCGACATCAGCGGGGTGATGCCGCTGCCGGCGGACAAAAAAAGATACGGCGCGCCGGCGTGGCGCGCATAGCTGAATTCGCCGGCAGGCCCCAGCGCCCGCAGCGTCATCCCCGGCCGCAAATGCTCGTGCAGCCAGCCGGAGACGACGCCGCCGGGAATGCGCTTGACGGTGATGGACACCCGGTCCGGCCGGGTGGGCGTGGACGACAGCGTATAGCAACGGTTGACCGCGACGCCGGCGATGTCCAGCTCCAGCGTGAGGAACTGGCCGGGCTGGTAGTGGAAACGACGCGGCGGCTCGGCGCGGAACACGAAGGTTTTCACGTCATGGGTTTCTTCCCGCGCCTGCACGCAGACGAGCGCGCTGTCTTCGCCGGCCCGCCACAGCGGCGGGTCGGCGGGCATTGGCCGATAATCCGGCCGGCCGGCCGGCTGCACATTGTCCGTGCTCACGTTATCCTCGCTCCAGGCCATGGCCCAGCCGCTGCACATACCAGTCGGTGAATTTTTCCACCAGCGCCTCGGTGTACGGCGAGTAAGGCCCGGGGCGATAAGCGGAGCCGTTGACGCCGCGCTGCGACTCCTCCACCAGCCGGCGGTCCTGCAGATTGGTGGCCCGCCACACCCGGGTGAGGTTGTCCACCTCGTAGTCCACGCCCTCGACCGCGTCCTTGTGCACCAGCCAGCTGGTGCGCACCAGCGTGCTTTCCGCCGACAGCGGCAAGGCGGCGAAAGTAACGATGTGGTCGGCCATGAAATGGTGCCAGGAGTTGGGCTGGGTCCAGAACGACAGGCCGCCGGACGCCGGGTCGCGCAGCTCGCCCAGCAGCTTGCGGCAAGCCGCGCCGGTGTCCACGGTCTGGGACTGGCCCTTGCGGTCCAGCGGCATGCGCATGGCGCGATAGCCGGACGTCTCGGACAGGCGGTCGATTTCGGCCGACGGCAGCCCGCCGGCCTCCCAGCGCGCGTGGCTATCGGCGACGACGCGCTGGTAATCGGCCAGCCCGGCCGCCTGTTCCGCCCTGGGCGCGAAGCCGTAGCTGTAGGCGTACAGCGAGACGGTCAGCTCCGGATGGTTGCTGGTGCAGTGATAGCACTCGCGGTTGTTCTCCATCGTCAGCTTCCAGTTGCCGGCCTCGACGATGTCCACCTGGGCCGCCACCTTGCAGTCGTCGATGTGGTGCGGCGCGAGATAGGGCGCCATCCGGCCCATCATCTCGTCGATGTCCTCCGGCGGCTGTTCGGCCAGACAGATGAACAGCAGCCCTTCCAGGTTTTTCAGCGCCACCGGCTTGAGGCTGTGATGCGAGGGGTCGAAACCGTCCGCCATGTGGTCGGCGAAGATCAGCCGGCCGGACAGATCGTAAGTCCATTGATGATAGGGGCAGACCAGATTGCCCACCGAGCCCTGGCGCCCGGCGCACAGCCGCGAGCCGCGGTGGCGGCAGACATTGTGAAAGGCCCGGACGGCCATGTCGTCGTCGCGCAGGATCAGGATGGGGTCGCGGCCCAGTTCCACGGTCAGGTAGTCGCCCGGCTCCGGTATTTCCGCGCTGACGCCGACGTAAATCCAGTGACGGCGGAAGATGTATTCGAGGTCGGCTTCGAACACCTGCGGCGAATGGTAGAACGGCGCCTCCAGGCTGAAGCCGGGCCGGCGGCGGGCCAGCAGTTCGCGCAGCGGGGCCGCGGAAGGAACGGAAATGACGCTGTGGGACATGTATCTCACCTCCAAGGCGGGCCGCTCAAAAATCGACGAGCTGATGTTGCCGCAGGTAATCCAGCACCGCTTGCGCTTTCTCGACGGAATCCCCCTGTTTTACGACGCGCCCGCCGCCGGCCGCCTCGCCGGCGATCGCCCCCAGCAGACGCTCCAGGCCGCTGCCGCGCTGCGCCGCCAGCGCCCGCGCGCGCCGCGCCGGCTCCAGCCTGGGTGCGGGCATGGGCGCCCCCGCCGCCGTCCGCCGCGTCAGCACGCCGCGCTGCAAGCCGGCCCAGGACCAGCGCGGCTCCGCGCCGTCCGGCTTGACGCTGGCCAGCAAGGGCGCGTGGGCCGCCAGCCGCCGCCGCCGGCCCTTGGCCAGGCCCTGCAGCGCCCGCCACTCCCCGTCCGCCTCGCTCAGTTCCAGCACCCCGGGCAGCAAGGGACGGTCCAGGCCTTCCGCCAGCAGATAGGGCAGCAGCGCCGACGCCTCGCCGCCGCCGGAACGCTCGCCGCACAGAATCAGTTCGAAGCCGCCCAGCGCGGCGATCAGCGCCGGCGCCGGGTCGCTGTCCGCCGGCAAGTCCAGCACGGTGATGGCCGCCGCGCCCTGGGCCAGGTAGTCGGCCAGCGCGTCCTTGTCCGCGGCCCCGGCGTGCAGCACGACGAAGGCGCGGCCCAGGCGGCGCGCCAGCGCCAGCGCGGCCAGGTCGCCCGCGCCGGCGCAGGGCCGCCCGCTGACCGGATGCGCCGCCGGCGCCACCAACACCGCCGTTTTCGCTTCCGCGCCGGCGGCAAAGACTGTCTGGCTCATGAGCGCGCCTCCTTGCCTTCTCGCTCCAGCAAGGCCTGCAAGGCGTGGATGAAGGACTGGCAGTCGTCGATGACGCTCAGGTCCGCCCGTTTGACCATGGGCGCGGCCGCGTCCAGATTGACCGCGATCACGTGGCGACAGGCCTTGATGCCTTGCAAGTGCTGCACCGCGCCGGAGATGCCCAGCGCCAGATAGGCGCTGGCCTGCACGCTGCGGCCGGTGGCGCCCACTTGCTGCTCGCGGCGGAAGCGCCCGTCGTCCACCGCCACCCGCGACGCGCCCACCGCCGCGCCCATGGTTGCCGCCAGCCGCAGGAAGGCCGGCACGTCGCTGACCCCGTTGCCGGCGGCCAGAATCAGGTCCGCCTCCTCCAGCGCCAGCTGCGAAGCCGGGCTGACGACGCTGCCCAGGTCCCTCACCCGCTCCGCCGCCGCCTCCGCCGCGCCGGCCTGCCGGCGTCCCAGCCCGACGAAGGGCAGCCGGGCATCGGCGACGCCGCGCGCCAGCAGCAGCGTCTCGGCGGGGGCGTGCACGCTGAAGCCCGCGCCCGGCCGGCGGCGGCGCGCGCCGTCGGCGGCGATTTCCACGATGTCGGTCAACACCGACAAGCGCTCGCGGCAGGCGAAGCGCCGGCCCAGGTCGGCGTCGTCGCCGCGGTCGGCGAACAGGATGTGACGCGGCGTCTCTTGCCGCCACAGCCGCCGCAGCAAGGCCAGCTTGGCCTCCGGCGCGAAGCCCGGGTCGGCCAGCGTCAGCGCGCGGTCCAGCGCCAGTTCGGCCAGTTCGGCGTCGGCGCAGCCGTCCATGCCGAACAAGACCGCCAGCACCTCCTCCCGCGGGCCGGCCAACAGGGCGGCGGCGGCGATGGCCTCGCGCGCCGCCTCGTCCAGCTGGCCGCGTTCGGCGTGCGCCACCACCAGCACCCGGCCGTCGAACGGCCCGGCGCTGCGCAAGGGCTTGGCCGCCGCCATGTTTGCCGCGGGCGGCGCGTCGCGCCGGCCGCCGTCCTCGCCCAGCACGATGCGCTTGAGCCCGCCCGGCGAGCGCACCCAGGGCCGCCGCGGGTCCACCCGCAGCGCGGTTTGCGTCCTGCTCTTCATACCACCTCCCTCTCGACCGCGCCTTGCCCTTGCGCCGGCTCATGGCCGGCGTTCAGCAGACGCTCCGCCACCAGTTCCGCCAATTCCACCACCTCCGCCCGCGCGCCGCTGACGCCTTCCAGCATCGCGGTGCAATTGGGGCAGGCCACCGCGACGCGGCCGGCGCCGGCGGCGCGGACGTCGTCCATGCGCATGTCCGGAATCCGGCGCGGCCCGGGCACATCGGTAAAGGCCGCCCCGCCGCCCCAGCCGCAGCAGCGAGCGTCGCGGCCGGAGCGGCTCATCTCCACCACCTGGATGCCGATGCCGGCCAGCACCCGGCGCGGCGCGGCGTAGCCCTCGTTGTAGCGGCCCAGATAACAGGGGTCGTGATAGCTCAGCGGCTCGGCCGAGTCGCGGGAGCGCACGCGGATCGCCCGCGTCTCCAGCAGTTGGTCCAGCAGCCGGCTGTGATGCCAGACTTCGTAATGTCCGCCCAGCGCCGGGTACTCATTGGCCAGGCAATGAAAAACATGCGGGTCCGGCGTGACGATGCGGGTGAAGCGGTAGCGGCCCAGCGTGGCGATATTGGCCAGCGCCAGCCGCTGAAAACCCGCCTCGTCGCCCAGCCGGCGCGCCAGATCGCCGCAGTCGCGCTCGGCCTCGCCCAGCGCCGCCACGCGCAGGCCGGCGGCCTTGAGCACGGTCAGCAGGGCGCGCAAAGCGCGCTGATAGCGCATGTCGAACGCGCCCTCGCCCGCCAGCAGCAGCCAATCGACGGCCTCGCCCTCGCGCAGCAAGGGCAGCTCCAGATCCGCCGCCCAGTGGTAGCGGGCGCGCAGCGGATGGCCGCCGACGGTGTCGGTATGGCGCAGATTGGCCAGCGCCGCCGCGCCCTTGCCCGGCAGCTCGCCGCGCGCCAGGGTCAGATGCCGACGCAGATCGATCACCGCGTCGACGTGCTCGATCAGCATCGGGCAGCTTTCCACGCAGGCGCGGCAGGTGGTGCAGGACCACAAGGTGTCCGCCGCCAGCGCGCCGCCGACGATGTCCCGGTCCGCGCTCGCGGCCGCGGCCGCCGGCCGGCCCGGATGCGGGCTGCCGGCGTAGGCCGGGCCGCCGCCGCCCATCGCCGCCACCAGGTCCTGGATCAGACGCTTGGGGTTCAGCGGCTGGCCGGCGGCGAAGGCCGGACAGGCGGCTTCGCACTTGCCGCATTGCACGCAGGCGTCGAAGGACAGCAGGCGGTTCCAGGCGAAATCGGCCGCCCGCGCCGCGCCCAGCTCGCCGGCGGCCAGGTTCAAGGGCTTCAGGTCGGCGGACTTGCCGGCGAAGCGCTCGGCGCGCGGGTGGAAGGCCAGGTGCAGCAAGCCGGCCACCGCGTGCTTCATCGGCCGCCCCAGGCCTATGCCCAGCGCCAGCTCCGCGCCGCCCAGCGTCAGCAGCAGCAGAGCGACCGCGGCCAGCCCTTGCCCGGCGGCGCTCAGCCAGAGCTCGCCGCCTGCCAGCGCCGCGGCCAGCAGCGCGCCCAAGGCGAAACAGGCCAGCAAGGCCGGCAATTGCTGCCACGCGCCCTGCGACAGCCGGGCCGGCGGCGGGCGGCGGCGGGCGCGCATCAGCGCCGCGCCGGCCAGCATCAGCGCCGCCGCCGTCGCCAGCAGCAGATCCAGCCAGCGCTGGTGCAGCAACAGGCCGTAATTGAGCGCGATCAGCAGCAGCACCGCCGTTCCGCCGCCGGCCGCCGCCACGTGGGCGCGCGCCGCGGCCGGATCGCGGGCCACCACGCGGTGCAGATCGACGAAGTAGCGCCTGGGCGCGGCCAGCAGGCCGAGCCAGGACGCCGGCGCGGCGCGCCCCCGCCGCCACAGCCGCGCGCGCCGGAGCAGCCCGGCGGCCAGCAACAAGGCGCCCAGCCAGAACAGGCCGCTGAGAAGATGGGGAAAGCTCATGTCAGAAATCCTTGACCAGCCGCAGCGCGTCGTAGAGCGCGCCGTGGATATTGTGCATGGACACGCAATCGCCTACGCGGAACAGTAGGAACTCCCCGTCCTCCAGCGGCCAGTCCAGGCAGGGTTGCGGCTCGGCGGCGAACAGCGCCCGCACATCGGTCTGGCCGCGGTTCCTGGCCAGCGGCTTCAGTTGCCGGTACAAGGCGTCGTCGGGCAGCACGCCGTTGTCTATCACCACCTGGTCCACCTCCCGCTCTTCCAGCGCCTCGGTGTATTCATTGCGCAGCACGGCGATTCTCTTGTCGCCCTCGGCGTACACCCCTTCCAGCCAGACATTGGGGCTGGGAATGATGCCTTGCGCATACAGCCGGCGGTAGAAGATGGGAAAGGTGGTGCCGCCGGTGTCCTCGCCCACTTTCACCTCCGGGGTGGCGATTTCCACCAGGCTGCCGCGACTGGCCAGATAGTCGGCGACGCCGAAGCCGGCGTGGCCGCCCAGCGCGTCGTAGACCAGCACCTTGCCGGCCGGCTCCACTTGACCGGACAGAATGTCCCAGCTGCTGACGGCCAGCCCCTCGGCCACGCCCCAGGCCGGCACCTGGCCAGTGTGCGGACGGCCGCCGGTGGCCAGCACCACGATGTCCGGCCGCTGGTCCATGATCATGGAGCGGTCCGCCGCCGCGCCCAGCCTGCGGTCCACCCCCAGACGCTGGATTTCCATGTCCAGCCAACGCACGATGCCAGCCATCTGTTCGCGCTGCGGCGCCCGGGCCGCCAGCAGGATCTGGCCGCCCACCTGCGGCTGGCGCTCGAACAGCACCACCTCGTGGCCGCGCTCGCGCGCCACCCGCGCCGCCTCCAGACCGGCCGGACCGGCGCCCACCACCACGACCCGGCGCTGCCGCGGCGCCGGGGCGATGAGATGCGGCATGCTGGCCTCGCGGCTGGTGGCGGCGTTCTGGATGCACAGCACGTCCTGGCCGTAGTACTGGCGGTCTATGCAGTAGTTGGCGCCCACGCACTGGCGGATCTGGTCCTCCCTGCCGTCGCGGATTTTTATCACCAGGTGCGGATCGGCCATGTGGGCGCGGGTCATGCCCACCATGTCCACCATGCCGGCGGCCAGGATGCGTTCCGCCTGCACCGGGTCGCGTATGCTCTGCGCATGCATCACCGGCACCTTGGACACCGATTTGATGCCGGCGGCCAGGTGCACGAAAGGCTCGGGCGGCAAGGCCATGGGCGGCATGCAGTTGGCCAGGCTGTTGTGGGTGTCCGCGCCGGAGCCTATCACCGACAGGTAGTCGATCAACCCGGTTTCGGACATGCGGGCGGCGATCTCCTTGAGCATGTCGTGGCTGAGGCCGTCTTCGTGGAATTCGTCGCCGCACATTCGCAGGCCGACGCAGAAATCCGCGCCCACCTCGGCGCGCACCGCCTGCAGCACCTCCATGCCGAAGCGCAGCCGGTTTTCCAGGCTGCCGCCCCATTCGTCGTCGCGCTGATTGGTGCGCGGGCTCCAGAACTGATCGATCAGGTGCTGGTGGGCGGCGGCGATCTCGACGCCGTCCAGGCCGGCGGCCTTGACCCGCCGCGCCGCCAGCGCGAAATCGGCGATCACGCGGCGGATGTCCTCCACCTCCATGATCTTGGCGTTGCCGCGGTGCACCGGTTCGCGCACGCCCGAGGGGCTGAGCAGGTGCGGCCAGTGTTCGCCCTGGTAGCTGGAGCGCCGCCCCATATGGGTGGCCTGGATCATGATCTTGGCGCCGTGGCGGTGCATGGCCTCGGCCAGCCGCGCCAGCGGCTCGATCACCGCGTCGCTGGCCAGGTTCACCGATTTCCACCAGCTCTGCGGGCTGTCGATGGACACCGGGCTGGAGCCGCCGCAAATCGCCAACCCCAGCCCGCCCTTGGCTTTCTCCTCGTAATAGCGGATGTAGCGCTCCCCCGGCAGGCCGCCGGTTTCGGCGTAGACCTCGGCGTGGGCGGTGCTGACGATGCGGTTGCGCAAGGTCAGCCGGTTCAGGGTGATGGGTTCGAACAAGTGGGGGTAAGACATGGCCGGCTCCTAAGGGTCTGTTGACGTATGTTTTCCCCGCCGCGCTGACCGAGAAAAGTGCGCTCTACAAGGCGGAGGGCGCAGGCCTTGGTAAACCAAGGCCAAGCCTGACAACGCCGTAGAGGGAGCTTTCCTCGGTCAGCCCTCCGGGTTCGTCCCCAGCCGGCGCCTCGCTTTGTCGACCGCCTCTAGCAGTGAATAACACTGCGGCGAGGCGGCCTTCGCGCGCCGCATCCGGCTGGGGACGAACGCAGCGGTAAAACATACGTCAACAGACCCTAACTACAAGGGGTGGACCGTGAACGCGCAATGCGGCGCGCCCTGCCCGGCGCACTGGCTTTCGCGGCAGACGGTGCGGTAATCGCGCCCCAGGTCTTCCCCCACCCAATCCATCGCGCCGGCGAACCAGCCGGCGAACAGATAGCAGGCCATGTGTTCACTTTGCGGCGCGCCGGCCTCGCCCTGGGCCAGCACGAAACAGGAGTGGTCCAGCCGGATGTGGGCGTTGCCGCTGGCGGCGTCGGCCTCCAGAAGGCGGAAACGGCCCCAACCGCGCAAGGACAGCCGGCTCAGGTAGTGCTCGAACACCGCCAGGCCGGACAGGCCGTGGGTGGCCGCCTCGCTTGCGCACCAGAAATGGGCGGAGCGATAACCGGCCTGGTAGAGCGCGTCCGCGTACTGGCGGCGGCCCAGCGCCGCCTCCATGGCCAGGTGGTTGTTGATGAAGAAATGGCGCGGCACGTACAGCATGGGCAGGCCGTTGGTGCGCCAGACGCCGCTGTCCGGGTCCACGTCGATGGGAAGTTGCGGTTGCATGCCGTTCTCCTGTGCAAGCCGGGCGCAGCCCGTCATTGCCGGCATGTTGCCGCAGCCCATCCCGAGCCGGAGCCGCGGGCGCGACCGGTTTTTGCCCATTGCCGACACCGCGCGGCGCGAACGCAAAAAAGGCGGACCGCGGTCCGCCAAGGGGAGGAAGAACATTGAACACGCCCGACTCAGGGCGCCCATTCGGCCACCCGCGCCGGGTGGGCCTGCACCCAGGACGCCGCCGCCGCGGCCGGCTTGTTGCCGGTTTCCACCGCCAGCATCAGCGAGCCGATTTCCTCCGGCCGCCAGCGGAAACGCTGCAGAAAGGCCAGCACCTGCGGCGCTTTGGCGCTGAGGCCGGGGTGGGCCACGCTGTTGACGTGCTCGGCCTCGCCGAACACCTTTTGCGGATCGTCGAGAAAGCGCAGCTTCCATTTAACGAACATCCAATGCGGCACCCAGCCGGTGACCACGATGGGCTTGCGGGCGTTGATCGCGCGCGCCAGCTCCGCCGTCATGCCCGGCCCGGAACTGGGCATCAGCGTCAAATTCAGCCGGTAGGCCTTGATCGCCTCTTCGGTCTTTTGCATCACCCCGGCGCCGGCGTCGATGCCGACGATGCGCCCCAGCAGCGCCGTCCGGGCGGCGTTGAGATCGCCGATGGCGCGGGCGGCGACATAGTCCGGCACCACCAGGCCGATGCGGGCGTCGGCGTAATTGGGTCCCAGGTCCAGCACCTTGCCCTTGAACTGCCGGTAATACGCGCCCTGGGTCACCGGCAGCCAGGCCGACAGCGTGGCGTCCAGATCGCCGCGCGCCACGCCCTGCCACATGATGCCGGCGGCCACCGGCACCAGCTCCACCGGGTGGCCCAGCCGGCCGCGAATGATCTGGGCCGCCACCTGGGTGGTGACTACGCTGTCCGCCCAGCCTTCGACGTAGCCGATCTTGATGACGGGCTTGCCGGGCGGGGCCTCCGCCGCCTGGGCCGGCGCGCACAAGAGCAGCAGGATGATGCAACACCATTGCCTCAACATATTTGCTTCCTCCCTTAAGAGCCTGTTTACGATCTGCTGCGCGTCGGCGATACCCGCTTGCCAGCGGCGTGAGAATGCCCATCCGCCCCATTCCGCGCCTTCCAGCGCTTATTGAATCTGCTCTGGCTTCACCACCAGCCAGTTGCGGTCCGCCGTCGCCGGCTGCCCCAGCTTGCGCTGCTGCCTGGCCGCTTCCCGGCTCCAGCTGCGGATCTGATCCCAATAGCCCGCTTTGCGGTCGACCCAGATCCTCAAGCCGCCCTTGGCCGCATCGACGCCGTTCAGCAGCATGTAGCCATCGGATAGCGGCGTGTCCCCGGCCACCAGCACCGGCTTGCGCCACTGGTCTATCCAGCCCAGCATGGTCCCGGCCTTGCCCTCGTACCAGGTCATGGGGTTCATCAGATAGGGGGTCAGCTCCAGGTCCAAATTGCGTTCCGGCTCATAGCCGCCGCGCTTGATCTGCAAACGCGAGGTGGTCAGCGCGCCGCTGCTTCGATCTTTCAGCAGCAGATTGACGCCCAGCACATTCTGCGGCGGCACCCGGTAGCCGTAACGCGGGTCGCTGGCCACCATACGCACCAGTTCTTCGCTGGCCGCGGTCATCACGTAGACGGCGATGCCGTTCTCCCGTAGCTTGGTGTAGAGCTCGACCATGCCGCTGAACACGCGCGGCGCCGGCACGCTGCCCTCCACCGGCTTGCCCTGATGGAAATACCTGACCGGCACCGGGGCGCTGCTGGCCATCAGCGCGTCCACCTGGGTCTTGAGTTGGCGCAGCGTCAGCCCGGAAAACACCTGCGCGGCCCAGGGGTAGCAGATCAATTCGTCTATCTCGCACAGCCGCAGATAGTAGCTGTACAGGCTTTCCGGCCGGTCCGGCTCGTCGCGGAAGGGAATCAGCTTCAAGGACGGGGCCAGCCGCTCGCGGCTGAGCAAGCCCTTGGCTTCCAGATAAGGCAGCAGCGCTTCTTCCAGATCGTAGCGGTAACTGGTGTTGTCCATGTCGAACACCGCGTATTCGCCCTTATGAGCATTGGCCTTGATCATGGCGTTCAGCCGTTCCGCGATCTTGGGCGGCCAGTGCTTCAGCTCGGTCTCCGCCGCCGCCGGCTGGGCCCAAAGCGCGGCCGACAACAACAAAGCCCCCAATACTTTAAGTTGCGTCATAAATCCTCCTGAATGTGCATCGGATGCGGCGGGCCCGCCTTGGAACCTGTTCAAGGTCTGCTGCGCGTCGTGAAGCGTTGCACGGTGAGTACCAGCTCAAAATGCTCATGTACCCCGTGTACATTCCGCTTTTTCGCTAGTTTTCGCCTTGTCTCGCCCTTGCTCGCAAGACTTTGAACAGGCTCATAGAACCACCCATGCGCCGCTTGCGCGCAAGGCGGCTCAACGCAGGAGCAGCGCTTTTGTCAGGGGGCTAAGCCCCCCACACCTCGCCGAACACCCGCAGCCAGTTCTCGCCCAGCACTTTGCGTATCTTGCGTTCCGGCCAGCCGGCCCGCTGCATCGCCGCGGTCAGATTGGGGGTTTCGCCTATGGTGCGGATGCCCTCCGGGTTGAGGATGGGGCCGAAATCGGTCAGCCGGCGATAGCGGCCTTTGTCGTGGGTGATCCAGTCGAAGAAGCGCTGGTCGTAACCCTGGGTGAAATCGGTGCCGTAGCCGACGCAGTCTTCGCCGACCAGCGCTATCACGTAATCCATGGCCTCCACGTAATCGTCCACGGTGGCTGCGGTCCCCCGGCGCAGAAAGGGCGGAAACATGGTGACGCCGATGAAGCCGCCGTGATCGGCGATGAAGCGCAGTTCCTCGTCGCTCTTGTTGCGCGGATGCGGCTTGAGACCGGAAGGCAGGCAATGGGAATAACAGACCGGCTTCGTCGACGCCAGAATGGCTTCGCGCGAGGTGAGACCGCCCACATGGGACAGGTCCACCATGATGCCGACGCGGTTCATTTCGGCGATGACTTCGCGGCCAAAGCCGGACAGGCCGCCGTCGCGCTCGTAACAGCCGGTGCCGATCAGGTTCTGCGTGTTGTAGCACAGCTGCGCCACGCGCACCCCCATGTCGGCGAAGGTTTCGACATATTCCAGCCTGTCCTCGAAGGCGTGGGCGTTCTGGAAGCCCAGGATGATGCCGGTGCGGCCCTCCGCCTTGGCGCGGCGGATGTCCGCGACGCTGAGCGCCAGCGTCAGCAGCTCGTCGTGCTCGCGGATCAGCCGCTTCATCTCGGCGATATTGTTCATGGTGTCCTGAAAGCCCTCCCACACCGACACGGTGCAGTTGGCGGCGCTCAGCCCGCCGCGGCGCATGTCCTCGAACACCGGGCGCGCCCATTTGGCGATGATCAGCCCGTCTATCACCAGCGCGTCTGCATGCAAATCCATTGCCGTCTCCTAAAGACCGTAAACACTCCCTGCCAGCGCCGCCGCCGGCGCCGCTTGCGCCAATTGCGCCCACAGCGGATGGCCGGCGTCCGCCGGCAGTTCGCACACGGCGAAGCCGTAAGGCCGCGCCGCGCGCCGCAACAGCAGCCAGACGTAGTCGGCGAAGCTGCGGCGGCAGACCACGAACACGCCGTCGCCGTCCAGGCGCAGCACCTGAACCGCGGCCTTGCCCAGCAAGGTGCCCACGCACTGCCCCGCCCGCAGCGCTTCGAAATCGTAAGCGCCCAGATGGCGCAGCACCGCCAGGTGCGGCTCGCCGCACAGGTAGACGGCGGTGAAGCCGCCGCTGACATCCAGCGCCTGGGCGAACACCCGCCGCTCGGCGAAACCCCGCTCCAGCGCCGGCAACCAGCCGGCCAGCCGCTGGCGGCTGCTGATCAGCAGCCATTCGTCCGGCGACAGCCACAACAGCGCGCCGCCCTCGCCCTGGCTCAAGGCCTTGGGCCGGCGCGGCGGCTCCAGGCCGGTGATCCGCGCCGTCAGTTCCAGGAAGCCGGCCTCGGCGCCGTCGCCGCGCAGCAGCGCGTAGCCCAGATTGGGCGCCTCATTGCCCCAAACGCGGCTGTCGGCGCGGCGCGGCTCGGCCTCGTCCCGCAAGGCGAAACGATGCAAGGGCGATTCCAGCCAGGGCTTGAACGCGGACTCAGGCATGTTGACGCTCCCCTTCCTTGTCGACGAAGACCGCGGACACCACCCGCGCCGGCTCGCAGCGGCCGCGCCACCACACTTGCACGGTGTCGCCTTCGCGGCGGCTGCCGTCCTTCAACACCGCCATGGCGATGGAGCGGCCCAGGCATTCGCTGTGATAGCTGGAGGTGACGTGGCCCTGCATCGCCGCCGGCGCGGCGTCGTCGCGGTCGTTGAGGATTTGCGCGCCTTCCGGCAGCACCAGCCGCGGGTCCTCCGTCAGCAGGCCCACCAGCTGCTTGCGGCCCGCGCCGGCGGTGTCGGCGCGCAACAAGGAGCGGCGGCCGAGAAAGCTGAACGGTTTTTTCATGCCCACCGCCCAGCCCATGGCCAGATCGTTGGGGCTCATCGAGCCGTCGCTGTCCTGGCCGACGATGATGAAGCCCTTTTCGGCGCGCAATACATGCATGGCCTCGGTGCCGTAGGGCGTGATGCCGAATTCGGCCCCGGCCCGCATCACCTCTTCCC
Organism: Chromobacterium sp. IRSSSOUMB001; assembly: GCF_023507765.1. Lineage (NCBI taxonomy): Bacteria > Pseudomonadati > Pseudomonadota > Betaproteobacteria > Neisseriales > Chromobacteriaceae > Chromobacterium > Chromobacterium sp. IRSSSOUMB001. The sequence goes on along the minus strand of NZ_JALCYU010000021.1, from coordinate 15,423 downwards.
ACAGATAGCGGCCGTAGCCAGCGTCCACATTGATTTCATAAGCCAGTTCGCCGGAAAAACTGATGCGGAACACTCGCGCCGGCACGCCGGCCACGGTGCCGACGCGGCCGTCCATGAAGGGGAAGGCCTGCGGGGCCAGGTCGATGTCGGCGCACAGCTTGCGCAGCACCGCCCGGCTTTGCGGGCCCACCAGCGCCGTGGTGGCCCAGTGGTCGGTGATGGAGCTCAGCCTCACCTTGAGCTCCGGCCATTCGGTCTGATGCCAACGCTCCAGCCAGCCGTAGACCCGCGCCGCGCCGCCGGTGGTGGTGGTCATGTGGAAATGGTCGTCCGCCAGGCAGGCGGTGACGCCGTCGTCCATCACCATGCCGTTTTCGTCCAGCATCAGGCCGTAGCGGCACTTGCCCGGCTCCAGCTTGCTCCAGGCGTTGCTGTAGACGCGGTTTAGAAATTCGCGCGCGTCCGGGCCGCGCACGTCGATCTTGCCCAGGGTGGAGGCGTCCATCGCCGCCACTCCCTGGCGCGCGGCGCGGCATTCGCGACGCACCGCCGCGTGCAGGTCTTCCCCCGGTTGCGGGAAATACCAGGGCCGCAGCCACTGGCCCACCAGTTCGTATTCGGCGCCGCGCGCCGCGTGGCTGTCGTGCATGGCGGTGTAACGGCGCGGATCGAAAGTGTCTCCGACGTTGGCGCCGGCCAGCGCGCCGAAGCTGACCGGGGTGTAGGCCGGCCGGTAGGTGGTGGTGCCCACCTCGGCGATGGGCTTGCCCAGCGCCTCGGCGGCGATGGCGAAGCCGTTGACGTTGGACAGCTTGCCCTGATCGGTGCCGAAGCCCAGCGCGGTGTAGCGCTTGACGTGCTCGATGGAGCGATAGTTCTCGCGCACCGCCAGGTGGATGTCTGCGGCGGCCACGTCGTTCTGGTAATCGACGAAGGCCTTGGCGCCGACGCCTTCGCGTCGGCCGTCCGGCAGACGGAAGATTTCGCGCGGCGCGGCGAGTTCCTCCGCCTCCACCCGCGGCGCGGCGCCCTGGCCGCCGGCGGCCAGGCCGAGCTGGGCCAGCATGGCGGCGTGGGCCTGGGCCAGGGCCTCGCCCAAGTCCCAACGCCCGGTGACCGCGCCGACGCAAGCGACGCCGGGCCGGCCCTCGTCCGGGCAGACAAAGGACAGGCAGTCCTGACGCCACAGCGGGCGGCCGCCGTTGTGGCAGAACAAATGCACGGTGGCGCTGAGCCCGCCGGAGGACAGCACCCCGTCCGCCTCCAGCCGCGGCCCCTTGCCGGCCACGCCCCGACCGTCCGCGGCCAGCTTCACCAGTTCCGCGCCGCTGACGCCGGCGCCGCCGTTCACCCGAGCGATGCCGTAACCGGTCAGCAGCTCCACGCCGGCATTCCGCGCGGCGCGGCCGCGCCATGCCGCCGCGCCGTCGGGGCGAGCGTCGGCCAGCGTCACCGCCACGCCGGACAGGGCCAGTTCCAGCGCCGCGTCGTAGGCGGCGTCGTTCTGGGTCTGCAACAACAGCCGGCGCCCCACCGCCACGCCGTAGCGGTTCAGATAGCTGTGGCCGGCGGCGGCGGTCATCACCCCGGGCAGGTCGTTGTTGCCGAACACCAGCGGTCGTTCGATGGCGCCGCTGGCCAGCGCCAGCTGACGCGCGCGGATCTTGTGCAGGCGCTGGCGCGGCCGGTCCGGATCGCGCTCGGACGGCGGCAGATGGTCTTGCAGCAGTTCCACCGCCAGCGCCAGATTGCCCTCGTGCAGCGCGAAAACGGTGGCGCGCGGCAGCAGCTGGACATTGGGCAGCGCCGCCAGCTCGCTCAGCCGCTGACGCGCCCAGTCCATCGCCTCCAGGCCGTCGATGCGCTGCCGGCGCTCGCTCAGCAGCCAGCCGCCCATCTCCGCCTGCTCGTCCAGCAACAGCGTTTTCAGGCCGGCGCGCCCCGCCAGCGTGGCCGCCCACAAGCCGGCCGCGCCGCCGCCCACCACCAGCACGTCCACATGGTGGTGCAGGTGATCGTAATGCTCGGCATCCGGCAGCCGCGGCGCTTCGCCGTAGCCGGCGGCTTCGCGGATGCGCCGCTCGTAGAACGGCCAGGCGCTCGCCGGCCGCATGAAGGTTTTGTAATAAAAGCCCGGCGGCAGGAAGCGCTCCAACCTGCCCAGCGCGCCCTTGAGCCGCATGCCCCAGGAGGCGTCCCCCAGGCCGCTGCTGGCCTGCAAGCCCTGGTACAGCTCCACCTGGGTGGCCTTGAGATCCGGCGTGCTCAAGGCTCCGCTCTCCAGCTGGACCAGCGCGTTGGGTTCCTCCGCGCCGAAGCCAACGATGCCGCGCGGTCTGCCGTACTTGAAGCTGCGGCCCAGCAGCCGCACGCCGTTGGCCAGCAGCGCCGAGGCCAGGGTGTCGCCGGCGAAGCCGTGATAGGCCGCGCGGTCGAAGTTAAAGGCCAGCGGCCGATTGCGGTCGATGCGCTCGCCGGGGCGATGGATGCGATAGCCGCTCACGCCTGATCCTCCTGCCGATAGCGGGCCTTGCCCTCGGCCAGCGTCCAGCTGCCGGCGATCTCGTAACTGACGGTGTGGCGCCGGACGGCGAACACCTTGCGGCAGCCGGCGGCGTGCTGCCATTGCTCCCAATGCCAGCCGCGCGGGTTCTTGCGGCCAAACAGATAATCGCCCCAGGTCTCGTCGTCCACCTGCTCCGGCGCCGCCGGGCGGACGATGAAGGCCTCCCCGGCGTAGGCGAACTCCTCCTCCTCCCGCGCCTCCCCGCAGTGCGGGCAGTGAATCAGCAGCATAAGCCTCCCCCTCAATGGGCCACGGCGGCGGCGCCGTGCTCGTCTATCAAGCGGCCGGAGGCGAAGCGCTCCAGCGCAAAAGCCGCGTTCAACGGGTGCGGCTGGTCATTGGCGATGGTGTGGGCGAACACGTGGCCGGAACCGGGCGTGGCCTTGAAACCGCCGGTGCCCCAGCCGCAGTTGAAATACAGGCCCTTGATCCGGGTCTTGCCGATGATGGGACAGGCGTCCGGCGACACATCGACGATGCCGCCCCACTGCCGATTCATCCTCACCCGCGAAAAAGAGGGAAACAGCTCGATGATGGCCGCCGCCGTGTGTTCGATCACATGCGGGCTGCCGCGCTGGCCATAGCCCAGATAGCTGTCTATGCCGGCGCCTATCACCAGTTCGCCCTTGTCCGACTGGCTGATGTAGCCGTGAACCGCGCCGGACATCACCACCGTGTCCAGGCAGGGTTTCAGCGATTCGGAAACGAAAGCCTGCAGGGGGTGGCTCTCCAGCGGCAGCCGCAAGCCGGCCATCCGCGCCAGCACGGCGCTGTTGCCGGCTGCCACGCAGCCCACCTTGTCGGCGCGGATCTCGCCGCGCCCGGTTTGCACCCCGCGCACCCGGCCGTCCTCGATCAACAGGCCGGTGACCTCGCATTCCTCGATGATGTCCACGCCCAACTCGCTGGCGGCGCGGGCGAAGCCCCAGGCCACCGCGTCATGGCGCGCCACCCCGCCGCGCGGCTGGTAGCTGGCGCCCAGGATCGGGTAACGGGCGTGTCCGCCGGTGGCGATCAAGGGCACCCGCTCCTTGATCTCCCGCGGCGACAGCAGCTCGGCGTCCACGCCGTTGAGCAGGTTGGCGTTGACCCGGCGCTCGATGTCGCGCATGTCCTGCAGGCTGTGGCCCAGGTTCATCACCCCGCGCTGGCTGAACATCACATTGAAGTTCAGCTCCTGGGACAGCCCCTCCCACAGCTTGAGCGCGTGCTCGTACAGCAGCGCGGATTCGTCCCACAGATAGTTGGAACGGATGATGGTGGTGTTGCGCGCGGTGTTGCCGCCGCCCAGATAGCCTTTTTCCAGCACCGCCACCTTGCGGATGCCGTGCACGCGGGCCAGGTAATAGGCGGTGGCCAGGCCGTGCCCGCCGCCGCCGACGATGATCACCTCGTAGTTTTTTTCAGGCTGCGGACTGCGCCAGGCCGGCTGCCAGCCCTGATGGTGGCTGAGTCCGTGCCGGATCAGGCTCCACAGCGAGTATCGGTTTGCCATCTGAGCTCCCGCTGCCGGGCCGCCATGGGCCCGCGCCGGTGATATCGGGGTTGAAGGAAGCCTCATTCTCAACGCGGCGCGGCCGGCGCATTTGGCTGAAAAGGACGGGCTCTTGCCCGCAGACGACACCGCGATGTCCGAAATCCACGCAAAGCGGACGCATCGTGAACAGCGCGCGAGCAGGGCCGCGTCTAGATTGGGACGCCATGCCGCCCATCACAAGGAAACGCCCATGAACGCAGACCTCCCCTCCTATGTGCTCAGCTTCGCCTGCCGCAGCGCCTCCGGCCAGGTGGCCGGCTTCTCCGCGCTGCTGGAACAGCAAGGCTGCTATATCGACGAGCTGGCGGTGTTCGACGACGCCCGCAGCCAACGCTTCTTCGTGCGCTGCGTATTCCACCCGCAGCGGCCGGACTTTGTCCCGGAACGGCTGAACGAGGGCATGGCGCGGATGGGCGGCCACTACCGCGACCTGCAATGGCAGCTGCACGACCGGCGCCAGCGCGCGCGGGTGCTGATCATGGTGTCCCGGCTGGATCACTGCCTGAACGACCTGCTCTACCGCCAGAAGATGGGCGATCTGGACATGACGGTGGCCGCCGTCGTCTCCAACCACCGCGACCTCGCCCCCATCGCCGCGGCTTACGGCCTGCCCTTCCATCACCTGCCGGTCAGCGCGGACAACAAGCCGCAACAGGAAGCCGCGCTGCTGGCGTTGATGGAAGACTGCCGCGCGGAGCTGCTGGTGCTGGCCCGCTACATGCAGGTGCTGTCCAGCGCCGCGGCCGCCAAGCTGGCCGGCCGCGCCATCAACATCCACCACTCCTTCCTGCCCGGCTTCAAGGGCGCGCGGCCGTATCAGCAGGCGCACGAGCGCGGCGTCAAGCTGATAGGCGCCACCGCCCACTACATCACCGACGATCTGGACGAAGGCCCGATCATCGAACAAGTGGTGGAACGGGTGGACCACGCCTACAGCCCGGAGCAATTGCAAGCCGCCGGCCGGGACATGGAATGCCAGGCGCTGGCGCGCGCGGTGCGCTGCCATCTGGAGCGGCGCGTCTTCATCACCGAGCGGCGCACTGTGGTATTACGCTGACACTTGAGCGGCCAAGCGACTGTCCACGATCCGCCGCGCGTCGTCAGGCGTGATACGGTGGGTGCCCCTTCGAAATGCTCATGTACCGCGGGTACATCGCGCTTTCTCAGCCGCAACGCCTTATCGCGCTCTTGCTCGCGGGGACGTGAACAGGCTCTGACAGGAACTTTGTCTATTGCAATGCAACAAAAGCAGGGTACAGTAGACAGTTATCCGTCATACCAACCATGAGGTGCCGTATGTGGTCGCAAACAGCCGTCTGGTCCAAGCTTTTCTCCTCCAACCCTGTCGCCGACTACTGGCGCGACGCCTGCGAGCGCAGCATCCTCTACTGGGACGTGCTGCATGACCGCGGCGCGGACTACCTGAAACACGTGCAAAGCGGCAAACCGCCGGTGTTGGTGTTCGACTACAAGATCATCCTGGACGGCCGCAGCCTGCCGGACCCGGCCAACTACGCGCTGGCCGCCATCCTGCCCCCGGCCGGCTGCCCGGCCACCAATCCGGCGCTGCGCCCCTTCGTGGTGATAGACCCGCGCGCCGGCCACGGTCCCGGCATCGGCGGTTTCAAGATGGACAGCGAGATCGGCATTGCGCTGCAACAGGGCCACCCCTGCTACTTCATCATGTTCTTCCCGCAACCGGTGCCCAGCCAGACCATAGAAAGCGTCAGCCGCGCGGAATACGTCTTCCTCAGCAAAGTCAACGAACTGCACCCGGACAGCGACGGCAAGCCCTTCGTCATCGGCAACTGCCAAGGCGGCTGGGCCGTGGCCATGCTCGCCTCCGTGGCGCCGGAACTGTTCGGCCCCATCCTGCTGGCCGGCACCCCGCTGTCCTACTGGGCCGGCGTCACCGGCAAAAACCCTATGCGCTACTCCGGCGGCATGCTGGGCGGCACCTGGACCGCCTCGCTGGCCGGCGACCTGGGCCACGGCAAGTTCGACGGCGCCCACCTGGTCAACAACTTTGAAAAGCTGGACCCGGCCAACACCCTGTGGAAGAAGCCCTACAATCTGTACGCCAAGGTGGACACCGAGCGCGAACGCTTCCTGGGCTTTGAACGCTGGTGGGGCGGGCACTACCTGCTGAACAAGCAGGAAATGGAATGGATCTCCCAGCAGCTGTTCGTCGGCAACCACCTGGTGGAAGGCAAGATCGTCAGCAGCGACCAGCACCGCGTGGACATGCGCAACATCCGCTCCCCCATCATCGTGTTCGCCTCCTGGGGCGACAACATCACCCCGCCGCAACAGGCGCTGAACTGGATACCGGACCTGTACGACAACGCGGAAGACATCCGCGACAACGAACAAACCATCATCTACTGCCTGCACAACAAAGTGGGCCACCTCGGCATCTTCGTTTCCGCCGGCATCGCCAACCGCGAACACAGCGAATTCGCCAGCGCGCTGGACCTGATCGACGTGCTGGCCCCCGGCCTGTACGAAGCCATCATCGAAGACGTGGCCCCCGGCACCCCCGGTCAGGAATACATCAAAGGCCGCTACATCATCCGTTTCGAAGCGCGCGAAGTGGCCGACATCCTGGCCCTGGACGACGGCCGCGAAGACGAACAAGCCTTCGAAGTGGTGCGCCGCGTCTCCGAGATCAACCAAGGCGTTTACAACCGCTTCATCTCCCCCGCGCTCCAGGCCGTCAGCAGCGAAGCCAGCGCCCAATGCCAGCGCCAACTCAACCCGGCGCGGCTGGAACGCACGCTGATCTCCCCGCTCAACCCCTGGCTAAGCTGGCTCAAGCCCGCCGCCGAATACGTGCACGCCCATCGCCATCCGGTGAGCGCGGACAACCCGCTGTGGCGGCTGCAAGAACAATGGTCCGGCTGGATGGCGCAAAGCCTGGACCGCTACCGCGACCTGCGCGACGCCGCCACCGAACACTGCTTCAAGGCCGTGTACGAATCCCCGTGGCTGGCCTCCGCTGTGGGCGTCCAACCGGCCCGCGAAGCCCGCGCCGCCCGCTGCGACAGCTGGGAAAAACGGGAACGGTTGCAACTCAAGCGCCAAACGCTGGACCCCGCCTACGAAACCGGCACCCTGGCGGACGGCTTCGTGCGCCTGCTCACCTACGTGGCGATTGGCCGCGGCATCATAGACGAGCGCCCGTTCAACGCCATCCGCCGCATCATGCGCGACATCCGCCACGAATACCCGCTGACCCTGATGCAGCTGAAAGAAATCGCCCGCAAGCAAGTCTTCCTGGTGCGGCTGGACGAAGCCCGCGCGCTGGCCGGCCTGCCCAAGCTGCTGCAGGAAGAGCACCGCCGCCGCCAGGCCTGGCAGCTGGCGCACGAACTGCTGGCGCTCAGCGGCGACATCGCCCCGGAACAACAACAGCGGCTGGACCAAGTGGCCCACGCGCTGCAACTGGACACCCGCGCGCCGTCGGCTCCGGCCATCCTGCCGCCCAACGAGCCCATAGCGACAAGCGCAACCGCTCCCGCTCCGGCCCCCGCCGTCAAAACCAGCGCGCCGGCCAAGAAAGCGGCGCCGCCGCGCAAACCAGCCGCCAAAGCCCCGGCCAAAGCAGCGACGGCCGACAAGCCCAGCGCCGCCGCCAAACCCGCCGGCAGCGCGCCGGTTGCGGCCAAGCCGGCCTCAAGCAAGCCCGCGGCGGCCAAAACCGCCAAAGCGCCTGCCGCCAAGGCACCCGCAGCCAAAGCCCCGGCCACGCGCAAACCCGCTGCCGGCAACGGCGCGGCCAAGCCCAAGACGCCTGGCAACTAAGAAGCAGCCCGCGTGAAAACGCCCGGACAGCCTAGCCGCCGTCCGGGCGTTTTCGTGAAGATGGCGCACTGCAACATTTTTGCCTTCCCCCATGTATACAGTCGTTGACTGAACAATACAGCAAACGCTAATATCCTTGCCTGCTGCGGGAGAGAGGGGCATACGGCCCCCGCCGAAGACGCAAACTCCCATAATCGCTCAGGCCACAGTACCGCAGCCCATGGATACCAGCCGATTGGAGAGAGGCCCTAAGCGCCCGTTCATCATCTGCTACGCTTCAGCAAGCGCGCGTCAGATTATGTAACCGGCCCTTAGCCGCCCACCGAAGGGGCAAGTGACATCCGGCAAAGCCCGCACACAGGCCGCGCCCGTCATCTAACTCTCAGGTAAAAGGACAAGGGGAGAGGCAATGCCGGCAGCGCCGCGCCCATGCGCAGCCCGCCGGCCATGCTCAGAACGTGTTTACGATCTCGCGAGCAAGAACGAGACAAGGCGAAAATAGCTGAGAAAGCGGAATGTACTCTTGGTACATGAGCATTTCGAAGCAGTACGCGCCGCGTCTCGCGAAGCGCAGCAGATCGTGCACCAGCTCTCAAGGAAAACCCGTGTTCGAAACTCTTGCCCAGGCCGCTCGCCACCTGGCATGGCCCGCCCATTGCCAACCCATTTTCCCACCCGGCTTCGCCGCTCATCTCGGCGCCAGCCTGTTTGACCACTGCAACTACATGCTTACCCTGATCTATCTGATCGCCATCACCGCGGAAGCGATGACTGGCGCGCTCGCGGCCGGCCGCCGCAATATGGACATCTTCGGCGTTACCGTCATCGCCTTCCTCACCGCCCTGGGCGGCGGCACCGTGCGCGACATCGTGCTGGGCCGCTACCCGATAGGCTGGACCCAGCACCCGGAATACGTCGGCCTCGTCATCGCCGGCGGCCTGGCCGCCGTGTTCGTGGCCCGCTACATGAAACGCCTCAGCCGCGTCTTCCTGGTGCTGGACGCGCTGGGCCTGATCGCCTTCACCATCATAGGCTGCGGCGTGGCCCAGTCCATGGACTACCACCCAGTGGTGGTGGTGATGGCCGGCATGATAACCGGCATTGCCGGCGGCATCCTGCGCGACGTGCTGTGCAACCGCGTGCCGGTGGTGTTCCGCCAGGAGCTGTACGCCAGCGTCTCCTTCGCCGTGGCCCTGCTCTACCTGGGCCTGATCAAGCTGGGCGTGCCGCATGACCTCAACGTGCTGGCCAGCTTCGCCGTCGGCCTCACCATCCGCCTGGCCGCCATCTGGCGCGAATGGCGGCTGCCGGTGTTCATGTATCGGCACGACCTGCACTGAACACGCGGACAACGCCCGGCAAAGGCACCGCCAGCCGCGCCGCGCGGTAGCGCTTTACCCTGCGCCGCCCGCTAGATAAAATCAGCTTTTTTTACCCCGTAACTGAAAGGAACACCCCATGCGTAACCGCTCTCCGCTCACCAACAAGGAACCCTTCATGACCAGACATTCCATAGGCATTGAGCTGAATGCGTACACTAAACTTGGGAATTCTCGCGCACATCGACGCTGGAAAAACTAGCCTTAGCGAACAACTGCTCTACACCACCGGAGCCATCCAGGCCGCCGGCAGCGTAGACCAGGGCAATACCCATACCGACACGCTCGCGCAAGAACGCCAGCGCGGCATCACTATCAAATCCTCCGTGGCGTCCTTCGCCATCGAAGACCTGTCCGTCAACCTGATCGACACCCCAGGCCACCCCGACTTCATCGCCGAAGTGGATCGCGTGCTGGACGTGTTGGACGGGATCATCCTCGTCGTCTCCGCCGTGGAAGGCGTACAGGCGCAAACCCGCATCCTGATGCGCGCCATCCAGCGCCAAGGGCTGCCCTGCCTGATTTTCGTCAACAAGATAGACCGCCGGGGCGCGCAACACGACAGCCTGCTGCGGCAAATCGCCCACAAGCTCAGCCCATCCGCCATCGCCATCGGCGAACCGCGGGACATCGGCACGCCTGGCGCCGGCTACCACGCCTATGACGCGGACCACATCGCCTTTCGCGCCCGACTGACCGAAACCCTGGCGGAAAACAACGACCGCATCCTGGCCGCCTATCTGGGCCAAAGCGCGCCGCCCTCCTACCAACGGCTGCGCGCGGAGCTGGCGCGGCAAACCCGGCGGGGCCAGGCGCACCCGGTGCTGTTTGGCTCCGCGGCCACCGGCGCCGGCTTGCCCGGCTTGCTGGCGGCCATCGCGGAACTATTGCCGGCAGCCGCCGGCGACGCAGACGGACCGCCGTCCGGCGCGGTGTTCAAGATAGAACGCGGGCGCGGCGGCGAAAAGATCGCCTATGCGCGGCTGTTTACCGGCAGCCTGCGGCTGCGCGAGCGGCTGTTGCTTGGCGGCCGCCAGGACAAGATCGCCGCCATCAAGGTGTTCGATCGCGGCCAAGCGCGCGTCGCCGCGTCCGTCCAGGCCGGCCAGATCGCCCTGCTGCACGGCCTGGAGGCCGCGCGCATTGGCGACGTCTTTGGCCCGGCGCGGCCGCGTACCGCGCGCGCCTTCTCCCCGCCCACGCTGGAAACCCGAGTGAGCGCACGTCATCCGGCGGACGCGCGGCGGCTATACGCCGCGCTGAGCCAGCTGGCGGAGCAAGACCCGCTGATCAATCTGCGGCAGGACGACGGCCTCCAGGAAGTGGCGCTGTCGCTGTACGGCGAAGTGCAAAAGGAGGTGATTCAGGAAACTCTGGCCAGCGACTACGGCATAGCGGCGGAATTCCGGGAGACCACCACGCTCTGCGTGGAGCGGCCGTCCGGCGTAGGTTTCGCGCTGATGGAAGCGCCCAACCCCTTCGTCGCCACCATCGGTTTGCGCCTGGAACCCGCGCCGGCCGGCAGCGGCGTCGAATTCCGCCTGGCCATGCATGAAGGCATGCTGCCGCCCGCCTACTTCAAAGCGGTGGAAGACGGAGTGCGCGCCGCCTTGCGCAACGGCCTGTACGGCTGGGAAGTCACGGATTGCCGCGTCACCATGACCCACTCCATCCGCCGCCGGCACTGGGGGCCGCTGACCACCGCGGCGGAGCACCGCGGCCTGGCGCCGCTGGTGCTCGCGGAGGCGCTACGCCTGGCCGACAGCCATGTGTGCGAGCCCATCCAGCGCTTCCGGCTGGAGGTGCCGGCCGACGCGCTCAGCGCAATGCTGTCCGCGTTGGCCTCTCTGCAAGCGCAGCCGGAACCACCGCAACAGCAGGCCGGCGGCTACCTGCTGACCGGCTACATCCGCGCCGCAAAGCTGCAGCAATTGCAAGGGCTGCTGCCGCCGTTGACCGGCGGCGAAGGCCTGCTGGAAACCATGTTCGACCGCTACGAGGCGGTGCAAGGGCCGCCGCCCAAGCGTCCACGCCCCGCCTCCGGCCCTCAGCCTCGGCCAGTAACGGCAGCGTCCCGCTAAACCCGCCCATCCCGGCGCTCCGGACTGCCCGCCTGGCGGGCAGTCTTTTACATCCAGGGAAACTTCCTCGCCACCGGCCAGCCTATTCACCAGCCCCTCGCTATCAGCAAGCACTGCATGACACTCAAATCCAACACACCTCAGGCCCAGCGCCTGAACGCCGCCATCGCCTGGGCGCAAAGCCGTACTGACGTGGACGCGCTGATCCTCACCGGCTCCTTCGCCCGCGACGACGGCAGCGCCGACATTCATTCGGACCTGGACCTGGAAATCATCGGGCCGACCCCAATAACGCTGGCCGACAACGACGGCTGGCTGCGCGACATCGGCCCCCTGCTCACCGTGCTGCGCCTGGGCGAAGGCCAGGCCTGGCCCACCCGCCTGGCCATCTACGCCGACGGCGTCAAAATCGACTTCACCCTGGCCGGCTCCGCCCGGCTGCAAGCCATGCGCGAGCATGGGCTGGACCCGCTATACCAACGCGGCTACCGCGTGCTGCTGGACAAAACCGGCGTGGCCCAAGGCCTGCCCGCGCCGCAAGGCCGCCCCGCCGCGCCGGCGCTGCCCAACGCTGAGCGGTTCCGCGAGCGAGTGGAGGAATTCTGGTTCGAGGCCTTTCACATCCCCAAATATCTGGCGCGCGGCGAGCTGTTCGTCGTCAAATTCCGCGACTGGACCATGAAGGAACTGCTGCTGGAAATGCTGGAATGGCATGCCCGCAGCCGCCCCGGCGCGGCGGCGGACTGCTGGCATATCGGCGCCCGGCTGCAACACTGGGCCGAGCCGGAACACTGGCAGGTGCTGCATCAGGTATTTGGCCGCTTCGACGCCGCCGACGCCGAACGCGCCTTCCTCGCCACCCTGCGGCTATACAGCCAAGCGGCGCGCGAAGTGGCCGCCCGCGCCGGCTTCGACTACCCGGAAGCGGTGGAGGCCGGCATCCGCGGCTTGATCCACGCGCCGTCCTAAGAGTCTGTTTACGATCTGCTGCGCTGCGGCGATACGGCGTTGAAAACACCTTCGAAATGCTCATGTACCCTATGTACATTCCGCTTTCTCAGCTGTTTTCGCCTTGTCTCGCTCTAGCTCGCGAGATCGTAAACAGGCTCTAAACCAACAGCGGCGCGGTGACCCCACGCGTCGCGCCAGGCGGAGGATGGTCCTTGGGCTTGACCTTTGGACATGGTTAGATAGAATTCCCTATCTTTTAGGCGTTCGCTGCCGTTCGCCTATCTTCCCAGCCACGCGCCTCCTCTCAACGGAAGCACGCCAGCCAAGCCATACCGCAAACCGCCACACCCCGTGGCCAGAAACTTTGTCAGGAACAAGATGCGTATCCACGCCCTTCTGCTGCCGCTAACGCTTTACAGTGCGGCCGTCAGCGCAGATTCACTCTCCCCCTCCCACCCGGCGTTTACCCAAATCAACAAGACCATGACGGATAGTTTTCGCATGCAGCAACAACTGATGCGAATGCCGCCCCCGCCCGAGATGTTCAAAAGAGAGAAGCAGGAAGCGCCGCTGCTTCAGGACGAGGCGGAAGCAGTTGATCGCCGGCAGGCTGAATCTGCGAGTACGCCGCAACCGCAGCCACGCCCTGATGAACAGAGCGATTAAAACAGGAGCGGAGTAAGCCCTGTCCCGCTTGGCGGCTTCGCCACCGGCAGCGCCGGACTGAAGCCGCGCCAAACGGGCTATTACAGCGGAGAGATCTCGCTGACCTCATGCTGAAACACATAAGGATCGGACAACAGCTCAAACTGCTCATCGTCCGGGTAAGTGACCGCCACATGGTAGTTGTCGCCGGCAAACGCCTTGACCGCCGCCAAGTCCACCCAATAAGTGGCCAAAAAGAAATGCATCCATTCCCCCTGCACTTCCTGGCGGACAAAAGCGCCTAAATTGCCCTTGGTGCTTCTGGAGTGCTGGACGCCAGTCCGCTCCAGATACTCGGCAAACCCCGCCTCATACGCTCGCGGCACACAGCCATGCCATGTTCTGACAATCATGTTCACACTCCAATGAGATAGAACGATCGATTCTAGCCCGCCGCCGCCCACATCCCCAGCCGGCGTGATCCGCTCTGCATGCCGGCTGAAACGCGACCACCGCGCCTTGACCCCGCCCGCATAGTGGGCAACAATCCCCGCGTGCCGCAAAAAACGGCACCGAGATTGGCATCTCGAATAGCGTTGCGTCAGCAAGCATGTGCGTTTACGCACATGCTTGTGTTTTGCCATGACCTGACGGCAGGTGCATGGTGGGAGAGCGCTATGCGCTCGCCGGTCGCAACGCTCGGTAAGATTGCGTCCGTCAAGGTGGTGTAAATAATTTGGCCTGAACTCCGGTCCGGTTTGTGGTTTACATCCCCAGTAACGGGGCGGTGTTATCGGTCAGCGTATCGGCAGGCTCGCCCATCGAATGCTGCGGCATATAGCGATTCTGTAACTGCCATTCCTCGTTCTGCTCCATCAGCACCGCGCCGATCAAGCGACGGATGCTGGCTTCGTTCGGAAAAATCCCGACCACATTGCTGCAGCGTTTGATTTCCTTGTTCAGCCTTTCCAGCGTATTCGTCGAATGGATCTTGACCCGATGCGCGGCCGGGAAGTCCAAGTGCGCCAGCACGTCATATTCCGCGTTGTCCATGATGGCTGCCGCCTTGGCGAACTTTGACCTCAATTTATCGGCCACTTGCCGCCATGCCTCATGGGCTCTGGAGGCATCTGGCTGCTGGAACACTTGCCGAATCAAGCTGCTGACCAGCCCCTGATGCGACTTGGCCACGCAAACCAGCACGTTGCGCATGAAATGCACGCGACAGCGCTGCCAGGTTGCGGAGAACACTTGCGCGATGGCGGCCTTCAAGCCCTCATGGGCATCCGAAATCACCAGCATGACGCCGGAGAGGCCCCGCTGGCGCAGCCCGCACAGAAACTCGATCCAGAACTCCTTCGCTTCGGATTCGCCTATCCCTAGACCCAGAATCTCCCGCCGGCCATCCTGATTCACCGCGCAAGCCACTATGGCGGCGACCGACACCACGCGCCCGCCCTTGCGCACTTTCAGGTAAGTGGCATCCAGCCACAGATAAGGCCATTCGCCTTCAATGGGCCGCGTCAGAAACGATTCCACACGCTCATCGATGCCTTTGCACAGCTCGGACACTTGGCTCTTGGAGATGCCGGTCATGCCCATCGCCTGAACCAGGTCGTCCACCTTGCGGGTGGAAACACCGTTGATCCAGGCCTCTTGCACGACGGCGGCCAGAGCCTGCTCCGACAGGCGACGCGGCTCGAGGAAAGACGGGAAATAGCTGCCTTGCCGTAGTTTGGGCACGTGCAGTTCCAGCGTGCCGAGCCGGCTGTGCAATATCCGGTCACGATAGCCATTGCGATAGGCTTTACGTTCACCATTGCGCTCGTGCCGATCCGCGCCGATCTGGTTGCTGACTTCGCAATCCATCAAGTCGGCCAGGATCGATTCCACCAGGGATCGCAAAAAGTCGCCCCCGCCTTGTTGCTTCAAGCGGTCAATAAATGCCATGCTGTCGTCGGCCATCGAGTTCTCCTTGTTGGTTTGGTTGGTCTTCGCAAACTCAACCTTACCGGAGTTCTTCGATGGCTTTCTGCCATCTGCCCTGCATTTACACCACTTCCGTGGACTCTATCCTCGGTAATGCCAATCCCATCACGCGCCTGCCAAATCCTCTAGTGGATAGGCAGCTTGTTAATCTTGTTTCACCGCAGGAGTAACGACATGCCGCAATCTCTCTTCCCGCGCCGACGGCGCTACCGCACCCCGATCCTCGAAGCTCAGGAAGTCCTGCTGCCCTTCGTCAGCCGCCTTCCCGGACGCACCTACCCGCACTACTGGCAAATGCCGCCCGCGCCGCCCACCGCCGCCGAGGCCCACGCCTACGGCCGGGAATGCGCCGCCCACGTGCTGCAATGGTTCAAGGACAACCCGGCTTACGTGGGCCAGGGCCTGCTCAGCCGCATCGCTCGCGATATCGACTTCAGCCTAAGCGAGCAGCGCGGCTACTGGCTGGGCTTC
>NZ_JALCYU010000020.1:0-74613 GCF_023507765.1 Chromobacterium sp. IRSSSOUMB001 | reverse complement strand
TGTGAAATATACGTCACGCCCCCACACCCGTCAACACCTTTTGTGAAAGTTTTTTGACGAAAGCCGCCCCATGTAAGCTATCTCCATGATTTATATTGAATCATCTGCGCAAACAAACTTGAGCCTCGCCGCCGGCACTGATAAGGACTGTCGCTTTCGGATTGAAAAAACGATAATTCCTCCCCTCGTCCGCCCTTCTAGAAGCACGACAATGCGCAACAAAACCTGGATTTTCGACCTGGACGACACGCTGCACCACGCCAGCGGCGGCATTTTCGCCCACATTAGCCATGCGATGTCCGCCTATATGATGAAACATCTGCAGGTGGACGCTGTGGAAGCGCGCTTGTTGCGGGAGCGTTACTGGGCTCAGTACGGCGCCACCATGCACGGACTGGTGACCCATCACAACATCGATCCGCACGACTTTCTATTGGAAACCCATAAACTGGATGAGCTGGAGCAGTGGCTGTTCGCCGAACACAATCTGGCGGAGTCGCTGCGCGCCCTACCCGGCCGCAAGGTGATTTTCTCCAACGGGCCGCGTCACTATGTGGAGGGCATCTTGCAGCGCCTGGCGATAGAACGGCATTTCCATTCCATTTACGGCGTCGAGCAACTGGACTATGTGCCCAAGCCTCACGTGGGCGCCTTCCGTAAAGTGCTGACCAGAGAGAAACTGGTTCCGCGGCACTGCATCATGGTGGAGGACTCGCTGCCCAATCTGCTGACGGCGAAGAAGCTGGGCATGAAAACAATCTGGGTCAGCAAGCAGGTTCGGCGACCGGCGCATGTGGATATCCGCATCTCCTCCATTGGAGAACTGGCGCGCCGACGCTGGGACTGAAATGAAAAAAGGCCGGTTGCCCGGCCTTTTCCTACATAGAGAGTATTCCGCTTACTTCAACTTGATCTCGGACCACACCTTGTTCAGCTCGCGGCGGTCCTTGGCGTTCAGGTCTTTCAGCTGCTGCAGACGCGGCAGTTCGCTGGCGGTCGGGAAGATCGCATGCACCTTGGTCAGTTCCGGTTTGACGAACTTGCCAGCAGCGGCGTTGGGATTGCCCGAGCCCATCTCGTTGGTCAGACCGGAAGCGTTCTTGCCGTCCAGCATGAAGTTGATGAACTTGTAAGCCAGGTCCTTGCGCGGCGCATCCTTCAATATCACGAAGTTGTCCAGCGACAGGGTGTTGCCTTCTTTCTGCAAACCAAAATTGACGCCAAACTTGCGGCCGGCCTTCTTGGCGTCCTGCTGAGCCTGGTACATATCGTTGGAATAGCCCAGCGCAACATAAATGTTGCCCACGGTCAGCTCCTTGATATAGCTCTGGTTGTTGAAAGCCGCCCAGTAAGGCTTGGCTTTCAGGATCACGTCGCGCGCGGCTTTCCAGTCCGCTGGGTTGGTGGAATTGGCCGGCTTGCCCAGATACATCAAGGCGGCGGACACCAGTTCGCGCTGGGAATCCAGCACAGTGATCTTGCCCTTGAGCTTGGCCAATACGGCTGGATCGAAGATCAAGGCCCAGCTATTGGCCTTGTCCTGCAAGCCCAGCTCTTTCAGCTTGGTTTCGTTGTAGCCCAGCAGCGTGGTGGTGAAGGCGTAGGGTACGGAATACTGGTTGCCCTTGTCGAAGAAGCTGTTCAGATAGCCTGCGTTCAGGTTCTTGAAATTGGGCAGCTGCTTTTTATCCAGCGGCTGAGCCTTACCCTGCTTGATCAGCGCTTCCACCGCGAAGCCGGTAGGCACCACGATGTCGTAGCCCTTGGCGCCGGCGGCCAGCTTGGCCAGCATTTCTTCGTTGTCGCCGTAGAAGTCCTGCACCAGCTTGCACTTGCAGTAGGCTTCGAAGCTCTTGGCGGTGCTTTCCGACAGGTAGTTGTTCCAGTTGTAGAGGTGCAGTTCTTCCGCTGCGTACGCCTGAGCAGATACGGCCAGGGCAAGCGTCACGAGGACTTTTTTCATTGCGTTTTTCCTTCTATTCGCACGAGTGCGTTGCGACTACATGAAAAACCGGCCGGCTCCCTTGTGCCCGGCCGGGGCCCTACTACTTAGACCCGCCAACAAAACCCCTGGTCCTGCGTGCGCCGACTTGTCATACGACGAGTACTGCCTGCGTCGGCGCGCCTTGGCTCAGGTATGCTGCGCGGTTTTGTTTGCGGCTCTTAAAACAGGCTTTTAGCCATTGGCCCGCAATGCGCTGGGCGACACGCGCGAAGCAATGACGATCAGCACCAAGGTCAACAACATCAGCAAACTGGAAACCGCGTTCACCTCCGGCGTCACCGCGATCTTGATCATCGAGTAGATTTCCAGCGGCAGCATGCTGGCGCCGGCGCCGGCGGTGAAGAAAGTGATCACGAAGTCGTCGATGGACAGGGTGAAAGCCATCAACGCGCCGGCAATGATGCCAGGCTTGATCACCGGTAGAGTGATCAGACGGAAGGCCTGGAACGGCGTCGCACCCAGATCGCGCGCGGCTTCCACCAGGCTGTCGTCCATGCCCTGCATCCGCGCCCGCACCACGATGGCGACGAAGCCGATGCAGAAGGCTACGTGGGACAGCAGGATGGTGATCATGCCCAGTTCCAGAATGCCGATCAGCTGGTTGACGATGACGAAGAAGATCACCAGCGACACCCCCATCAGCAGTTCCGGAATGGCGATGGGCGTCAGCACCAGGAAGGGCAGCAGGCGCAGCTTGTAACGATGCATGGCGATACCGGCCAGCGTGCCCAGCACGGTGGAGCACGCGCTGGCGATGATGCCGATGATCAGCGAGTTGGCCGCCGCGCTCAGCATCTTCTCGTTGTGGAACAGCTTGTCGTACCACTTGAGAGTGAAACCCACCCATTCCGCGTTGAGCCTGGAGTCGTTGAACGAGTACAGCACCACAATGACCAGCGGCAGGTAGAGGAAAAGATAGGTCAGCAGCGCCGACGCCCACAACCAACGGGATTGTTTCTTAGCCACGTTTCTTACCTCCTCTGCCCACCATCGCGCCCAAGGCCGCGATCAGCAGCACGCCGCCCGTCAACATGATGGACAGCACCGAACCGAACGGCCAATCGCGAGTGTCCAGGATCTGCTGCTTGATCAGGTTGCCTATCATGATGGAATCGGTGCCGCCCAGGATGTCAGGGATGGCGAACATGCCGAGCGCGGGGATGAACACCAGCGCGGAGCCCGCGAACACGCCGGGCAGCGACAGCGGCCAAGTCACGCGCCAGAAGCGCTGCCAGGCGTTGGCGCCCAAATCCTGAGCCGCGTCCAGCAAGGCCATATCGTGCTTTTCCAGATTGGCGTACAGCGGCAGCACCATGAAGGGCAGGTGCACGTAAACCAGGCCGACGATGACGGCGAACGGGGTGAACAGCAGGCGCACCGGCTCGAAGCCCAGCGAAGTTACCGCCACGTTGAGCATCTTGGTGAACGCCGACTGCGGACCCAGGATAATCATCCAAGCGTAGATGCGGATCAGAAAGTTGGACCAGAACGGCAGGATCACCAACAGCAGCATCAGGTCGCGGTATTTCTTGCCGGAGCGGGCAATCAGCCAGGCCAGCGGGTAAGCCATCAGCAGGCAGACCACGGTGGTGATTCCCGCGTAGCCGGCGGATTTGATGAACAGCTCGATATAGAGCGGTTCCTCCACCAGCCGATAGAAGTTGTCCAGGGTGAGATCCCAGACCAGCTTGCCTTCCTCAAGGTAATACATCGGCGCGAGGCCGCCGTAATCGCCCGGATTGCGGAAAGCCGCCACCACCATGATTAGCGACGGCACCAGGAAAAACAGGATCAGGTAGACCAGCGGCGGCCACGACAGCGCCCACTTGCCGAATCGATCTCGAATCGCCATGCGCGTTTACTCCGTCAGGAAGCTGCCGGCGTCGAAGCGCCAGGCCAGTTCCACGATGTCGTTGTCGTCAAAGAATTTGGCGACGCCCGGGATGCTGTTGGGCAGCATCGCTTCCACCATCACGCCTTCGCCCACTTCCACCACGTAGAGCGTGACGTCGCCCAGGTACAAGCAGTCGTGGACGCG
The DNA here is from genome assembly GCF_023507765.1 of Chromobacterium sp. IRSSSOUMB001. NCBI lineage: Bacteria > Pseudomonadati > Pseudomonadota > Betaproteobacteria > Neisseriales > Chromobacteriaceae > Chromobacterium > Chromobacterium sp. IRSSSOUMB001. Next base: position 70,570 of record NZ_JALCYU010000020.1, on the reverse strand, counting down.
ACCCTTGAAATAAGCCTCGTCGTTGTGAGCGGGCAGGCTTTTGTCCAGTTTGACCTTCTCCGGCCGCAACGCCAGCCAACCGGTCTGCCCTTCGCGCACGTCCGGCACGGTCAGACAGCGCACTTCGCCGCAGCCTTTCAGGTCCACCAGCATCGTGTCGCCGTCCACGCGCTTGACCTTGCCTTCCAGCACATTGCATTGGCCGAGGAAGTCCGCGACGAAGCGGTTCTTGGGCTTGCTGTAAATGGTTTCCGGCGCGTCCAATTGCTCCACCTGACCATGGCTCATCACCGCGATGCGGTGACTGAGCGCCAGCGCTTCACCTTGGTCATGGGTGACGTAAACGAAGGTGATGCCCACTTCTTTTTGCAGATTGATCAGTTCCAGCTGCATTTCTTCACGCAGCTTGGCGTCCAGCGCGGACAAGGGTTCGTCCAACAGCAGCAGCCGCGGACGATCCACCAGCGCTCGGGCGATGGCCACGCGCTGACGCTGGCCGCCGGACATCTCATGCGGGTAGCGGTCGCCGAACTGGGTCAGGCGCACGTCTTCCAGCAACTCATCCACCTGAGCGGCGATCTTGACCTTGTCCCACTTGGCCATCTTGAGCGGAAAGGCGATGTTCTCGCGCACAGTCATGTGCGGGAACAAGGCATAGCTTTGAAACACGGTGTGCACCGGACGTTTTTCCGGCTGCACCTGCGACATGTCTTGGCCATCCAGCAGAATCTGGCCGGAATCCGGCTGCTCGAAACCGGCCAGCATGCGCAGCAAGGTGGTCTTGCCGCAACCGGAGGGCCCGAGCAGGGTGAAGAACTCGCCGGCTTCTACCGACAAGCTGACATTGTTGACCGCCGTGTAGTCGCCGAAGCGCTTGACGACATTTTTGATTTCAAGGAGAGCCATTATCTTCCCCGCCCAAGAAAAAGGGCGCCAGTTTAACAAAAAAGATAAAGCTGAGGCCGTTGAAATCCCTTGAAAATTCAAGACCTCAGCGCATTTTTTCCATTGCGCGCGCCAAGCGTTCGAACTGGGGCGGTAAGTTGCTATTTTCTCAGCAGAAAACCGCGCGCCGCCCGCTGGTTTTCGGTGCGGCGCAACATGGTTCCAATTCAAATAATTGATGCTTTTTGACAACAACTGTCGGCATCTCGCCGTCTACGAGCCGCCAAACAGCGCTTACCACTGCCCTTCGTTAAAGAAGCGGCGGTAGCGCTCCACCCAGCTCGAGATGTCGAAACCGTTGGCCTTCAACCAATCGTGGTTGTAGTAGCTGCCCAGGTAGCGGTTGCCGTCATCGCAGATCAGCGTGACGATGGAGCCGCTGCGGCCCTGACTGCGCATCTGCCCCACCAGTTCGCAAACGCCGTAAAAATTAGTGCCGGTGGAACCACCGCAACGACGACCCAGCACTTCTTCCAGAAAGTGGATGGCGGCGTAGCTGGCGACATTGGGCACCCGGATCACACTGTCGATGACTGTTGGAATGAAAGAGGGTTCCACCCGAGGCCGACCAATGCCTTCCACCCCGGAGCCGCCCTCACAGCGGCAATCCATGCTGCCGGTATGGAAACTGTCGTAGAACACCGAGTTTTCCGGGTCCACCACGCAAACCTTGGTCGGCAACTTCTGGTAGCGCACGTAGCGGCCAAAAGTGGCCGAAGTGCCGCCGGTACCGGCGCCGCAGACGATCCAGTCCGGCACCGGATTGGGTTCGTACGCCATTTGGGTGAAAATAGTGTCGGCGATATTATTGTTGCCGCGCCAGTCTGTGGCGCGCTCGGCATAGGTGAACTGGTCCATGTAATGACCATTCAGCTCCTGCGCCAGACGCTTGGATTCGTCGTAAATGGTGGCAGGATCGTCCACCAAGTGGCTGCGCCCGCCATAGAATTCGATGGCGCGAATTTTTTCCTGAGAGGTGCTCTTGGGCATCACCGCGATGAAGGGCAAGCCCAACAAGCGGGAAAAATAGGCCTCGGACACAGCGGTGCTACCGCTGGATGCCTCGATGATGGTGCTGCCTTCGCGTATCCAGCCATTGCACAAACCGTACAGAAACAAGGAGCGCGCCAGCCTGTGCTTGAGGCTGCCGGTGGGGTGAGTGGATTCGTCCTTGAAATAGAGCTGTATCTCCGGCGCGCCGGGGATGGGCAACGGAATCAGATGCGTGTCGCTGGAGCGATTGAAATCGGCCTCGATCTTGCGCACTGCCTGGGCAACCCAATCAGTCATCTTGCTTCTCCAGTGTCGGAAAGTTCTCAATCGGCCATTCTAACGCGACAAGCAAGAAAAAACGCCCCGTAGGGCGTTTTGGGCTCGTAAAGGTTTTACGATCAGAACTTGGTGCCGAAGCCGATGCCGAATACCCACGGGTCGATCTTCAGTTCGCCCAGTTTGGCGCCGCCCAATTGATCGGCGGTCACGTCGGTCTTGATCCAGATTTTCTTAACATCCAGGTTGACGAACCAGTTCTTGTTGATCGCGTAGTCCGCGCCCAGTTGCAGCGCCGGGCCCCAGCTATTTTTCTTCACGCTCAAATTGGTATTGGCGGCTGCCGCACGCAAACCATCATTGTAGAAACGGGTGTAATTGATGCCGGCGCCCACATACGGACGGAAGGTAGCGTCCGGAGCAAAATGGTATTGCAGGGTCAGGGTCGGCGGCAGCACCGATACTTTGCCGACGGAACCGAAAGCGTTAGTGGTGATTTCGTGGCGAGTGGTGCCCAGAATCAGCTCCGCGCCGATGTTGTTGGTGATCATGTAGGTGAAGTCGACTTCCGGCGCCCAAGAATCTTTGGCGTCGACATTCAAGCCCGCCACCGCGCCGGAGTTGCTCCAGCTGGCGTCCGGGTTAACATTGATCACGCGGAAGCGCGCCAGAATGTCGCCTTGGGCGGCAAAGGCGCTAGCGGAAACCAGGCCGATCATTGCGGCGAGAGCGAGCTTTTTCATATAGGGTTCTCCTGTCATGTTTGGTCGAATGCAGGCCTTGCGCTTGCCGCCATCGTTGACTTTGACTGCGGGCAGCAGTAGCGTTCGGCGTCCGGTGGCAGATTATCCAAGCACCTAATATCAAACTTTGCGCCAGATCATGAGATGGTCATGAAATATGCAGATTTACGGGAGTTTGTCTCCCAATTGGAACAACAAGGCCTGCTGAAGCGAATTGCAGCCCCGGTCTCCCCGCGCCTGGAGATGACCGAGATTGGCGACAGGGTACTGAAAGCCGGCGGTCCCGCGCTGCTGTTCGAACAGCCAGTCAAGGACGGCAAGCGTTTCGATTACCCGGTGCTGGCCAATTTGTTCGGCACCCCGGAGCGGGTGGCGCTGGGCATGGGCGCCAGCGATGTGATGCAGCTGCGCGAGATCGGCAAGACCCTGGCCTACCTGAAGGAGCCGGAGCCGCCCAAAGGCCTGAAAGACGCCTGGGACAAACTCCCGCTGTTGAAACAGCTGCTGTCGATGGCGCCCAAGGAAGTCAGCAAGGCGCCCTGCCAGCAAATCGTCTGGGAAGGCAAGGAAGTCGATCTGGAGCGCTTGCCGATCCAGCACTGCTGGCCCGGCGACGTGGCGCCGCTGATCACCTGGGGCCTGACCGTGACCCGCGGCCCCAACAAGAAACGCCAGAATCTGGGTATCTATCGCCAACAGTTGATTGGCCGCAACCGCGTCATCATGCGCTGGCTAGCCCACCGCGGCGGCGCGCTGGATTACCGCGAGTTCCGCCAGCAATTCCCGGATCGCCCCTATCCGGTGGCGGTGGTGCTGGGCTGCGACCCTGCGACGATACTGGGCGCGGTGACGCCGGTGCCGGACACCCTGTCCGAATACCAGTTCGCCGGTCTGCTGCGCGGCAGCCGCACAGAGTTGGTGAAATGCCTGGGTTCGGACCTGCAAGTGCCGGCGCGCGCCGAAATCGTGCTGGAAGGCCATATCCACCCCGACGACACCGCGATGGAAGGCCCTTACGGCGACCATACCGGCTATTACAACGAGCAGGACCGCTTCCCGGTTCTGACCGTGGACCGCGTCAGCATGCGTGAAAACGCGATCTATCACAGCACCTACACCGGCAAGCCGCCAGACGAGCCAGCGGTGCTGGGCGTGGCCTTGAACGAGGTGTTCGTGCCCATCCTGCAAAAGCAGTTTCCGGAGATCGTCGATTTCTACCTGCCGCCGGAAGGCTGCAGCTACCGAATGGCCGTGGTCAGCATCAAAAAGCAGTACCCCGGCCACGCCAAGCGGGTGATGATGGGCTGCTGGAGTTTCTTGCGCCAATTCATGTACACCAAGTTCATCGTGGTGGTGGACGACGACGTCAACACCCGGGACTGGAAGGAAGTGATCTGGGCGATCACCACCCGCATGGACCCGGTACGCGACACCACCTTGATCGAGCACACGCCTATCGACTATCTGGACTTCGCCAGCCCAGTGTCCGGCCTGGGCGGCAAGATGGGCCTGGACGCCACCAACAAGATGCCCGGCGAAACCAATCGCGAATGGGGCGTGCCCATCGTGATGGACGAAATGGTCAAACAGCGCGTCGACTCGATGTGGCGGGATTTGGGCCTGTAGGCCCGGAAGACAAGCGCCTGGCGTCGTCAAGACGCCAGGCGGTTTTCACGACTCAACGCGGCTCAAGCACTTCCGCCTGCAGCAACACGGCCTCGCGCCCCAACAGCGGATGGGTCTTGAACGGCCCGGCCCGATAGCGAATGCGCGAACCGGTCCGCTTTTTCAACGCGGCCACTTCCGCGGCCCCCAAGCCCTTGCCGTCGGCGGCGGGCTGGATGACGAAGGTGCCGCCATCCCCCTTCTCCACGCCCAGGCGCACCAGCGGCGGCGCGCCCACAGCCACCAGGGTGCCCTCCTCCCACGGCGGCAACCCCATGGCGCCGACGCCGGCGCAAAGGCCCAGCCACAGTAGCAGCCCGCGCATCACGGCTTGACCAGGATCAGGTGGCTGTTGGCCGGCACCGTCACCCGCGCCACGCCGCGGGACAGCGGTAGGCTCTGCTTATAGGTTTCCGCCGTGGCCAACGCGCTCCAGCCGATTTCCTGCGCCTGGAACGGCACCGCCGGCAGCAGCAGGCTCTTGCCCTGGGGAAAGTACTGGTTAGCCGGCAAGTTCAGCGTCTTGGCCGGGAAACCGTAGCCGCTGGCCGGATTGCCACCCAGCGCCAGCGTGGTGTTGAGGCGCAGCATCAGACTGCTGTAATCGCCGCCGCCCACCGCGCGCAAGCCGTCGTTCAAGGCCCGCTCGCCGGTATTGCCTCCGGTCACCCACGGCTTCATCACCCCCGCGCCGAACTGGTGCAGCATCTGCATGCCCGCCGCCAGCGCTTTCGGGTAGCAAGTGTAGTTCGACGCCGCCACGCTCCAGCCCTTCAGATTGCAAGCCGGCCGGCGCAGGAAGCTTTCGAAGTCGCCGCCGCGGCGCAGGTCCGGATGGGAGTTGGCGTCGCTGCCGCGACCGCCGGTGAAGGTGTCCGCCGACACCAGATAGCCCATGGTCTGGGCCGCCAGCTCGTTTTCCCACACTGTGGGATTGCCGGAGCTCGGCGGCTTGCGCAGGATTTTGTTGTAGGCGTAAAGCACATGCAGGTATTCATGCGCCAGCGTGGACAAGGCCAGGCTGGGGCCGTTGCCCTTCATGGTCCAGTTGCGGCCCGGATCGGCCTGGGCGAAGGTGTCCAGGTCCACGAAGGTGGCCAGCGCCTGGTTGCTCTTGCCCACCACGTCGCGGCACTCTTGGTCGGCGCCGCACACGGTCGGCGCGGCCGACGCCAGCAAGGCGTTGGTCCAGCGCACATAACCGAGCAGACGGCCGCCGCCGGCCTGGTTCGGATCGTTCAACCGGCTCAGTACCAGATGCACGTCCTTGGTGTCGCCGGGCAGGGCCAGCGCGCGCCAGCCCGGATCGATGTCGTCGCCCCAGGGCTCGCTGACCACCGAGGCCTCCAGTGGATATACGCTGTTGGCGAAGCGCTCGGCCAGCGCGTCGGCTTGGTCGCTGCCTACGCTGACGTCCAGCCCGTCCTGCGCCCAGACGTAGACCTTGCCGCCGCCGTTGGGCAGGTCGCGCATCGCTTGCAGGCTGGTGGCGCTGTCCTTGTCCATATCGTGCCAGACCCGCTTGTCGCCGATCGCGTAGCTGCTCGCCTGTAGCTTGGCCTGCTCCGCCAGCAACCGGTGCGAACCGACGGCCCGCAGCGACAAGGCGCCGGAGCGGGCCGCTGCGCCCACCGCGGCCATCACCGCCCGGCTTTCCGCCTCCAGACGCTCCGCGGCGGCGTCCGATCCGCCGCGCAGGCCGGAAGCGCCCAGCTTGGCCTGGCTGGAGGTGTCGCCGCTGCTGACGCGCGACACCACCATCTGCCAGCCCGTGCTCAAGGCTGCGCCGCTGATCGACACCGTTTGCGCCAATACGCCGGTATTGGTGTATTGGTAGGCGGAGCCCGATTGCGCCCTGCCGGCCGAGGCCGGCAAACGGCACGCATTGCCCGAGCACTGCAGCGCCGCCACTTCCGCGCCGTCCGTCGCCAGCATCCTGCCAGATGCCGACGCTCCAACGGCCGTGCCGCTGCTGCTGTTGCCGGCGCTGCCGCCGCCACCTCCGCCGCAGGCGCTCAACAGCGCCGAAATCACGGATACCGCCAATATTGTTTTTGTGCTTTTCATCCCTGTAGTCATCCATTTCATGTATTGAGAATGAGAAAAAATACTAATTCCATTCCAATGGCAATGACTACGGCAAATAATTACCTTTTTATATGATATTTGTTTAGTTAGAGTGACAGAAACCTACGCACAGCCGGCGCAGCGCAAAGCCGGCAAGCCTGCTATCATCGCCGGGTCTTTGAATAAGGAGCAGTCATGTCCCTGCGCAACCCCAACTCCCCCCACCGCCTGAGCCGTCTGAAATCCCGCCAACGCAAGAAAATGCGCGTAGGCGAATTCCGCGAGCTGGGCTTCCATCTGATCGCCCTGCTGCACGACGGCGCGGACTCCGAGGCGCTGCTGGACGCCTGGCTGATCAAGGTGGACGAGGCCGGCATCAGCTTCGGCGGCCATTTCGACGGCGCCGGCAAGCTGGAAGGCGTGGCCTTCCCGGTGGGCGAGGTCAAGATCAGCGACGAGCTGCGCCTGCAACTGCTGTCCTGGCTGCAAGCGCGCGCCGAAGTGAAATCTGTGGAAGGCGGAGAATTGATCGATCTGTGGCACAACCACTGATCCACCCCGCCCAACGTGAAAAAACCGGCTTATCGCCGGTTTTTTTTATGCCGCGTCCAATGGAGCATCTATCCAACAAGGTCAGGACAGCTTACGGAACACCCGGTAGCCGATATAAAGCCATGTTTCCCTGGCCAGGAAGCGGGACCAGCTGGACAGGGTGCGGTAGCGGCTGGATTGAGTGGGCGCGGGATAGGCGGTCAGGCCAATGTCGGTGGCCATCAGCACCGAGCGGCGCATATGCAGCGGATCGCTGACCAAGAGGAAGGAACGGATGCCGAACTGGCTGCTCAACTCGCGCGCGTTCTCCAGGTTTTGCCAAGTGGTGCGCGACTGGTTTTCCGCCAGCATCGCCGTCATCGGCACGCCCTGCTTGGCGGCAAAGTCGCGGCCCACATCGGCTTCCGATGGATATCCCGGCTCCGGCGTCCCGCCGGTGAACACGATCCAGCGCACCTTGCCGGATTTATACAGTTTGACCGCGTGGTTGATGCGCTCGCGGAACACCGGTGATGGGCGCTTGCCCCAGGCCGCCGCCCCCAACACCAGCGCCGCGTCGGCTTGCGGTTCATTTGCGCTGCCGCCGAAATCGACAATGCTCCAGGCTACGTAGCTAAAGCCCAGCACCACCAGCAAAATCGCCAGCACAAAGCCTTTCAACATCAAACGCAAGTAGAGCATGGGTACCGCAAGAGAGGGGTGGAACGCCGATTGTACCCGCAAACCGTAGGCAAGCGGCAAGGCCGCGCGCGCTGCGTCTACTTCTCCAATTCCCAAATCGCCGCCTGCAAGGACTCCATCCGCGCGGTGAGCGCCAGTTGCGCATCGTCCAACGCCTTGTTGTAAATGTCTCTGCCGATTTTATCCGCAACAAAGTCCAGCAGAAATTGCGCGTCGAACTGCCCCAGCTCGATGCCGAACTGATCTTGCGCATACTGTTGCAATTGAGGAGCCAGCGCTTGCAGCTGAGCGGGGGTCAACATCGAATGATTGGCCATGGCGTACCGCCCTGTGCGATTGAAAGCCGCGATTATGGCGGCTAATCGCCGATGCTGGAAGCGCTTTCCCCGCCCACGGCTAAGCGGACAGCGTCCGCCCCCATCGCAGCAGGCCCGCCCGCCACTGCCGCTGGCCGTCCAATTGCCAGGCCAGCAGCAGGTCGCCGGTCTCGCTGCGCCACAGCGGATGCGCCCACATCTCGCTGAGCAAGGCCTCCGCGGCCTGGCTGTCGTCGAAACACAGCGTCAGCCAATCCGCCCCCGCGCGCGTCAGTACGCGGCGCAGCTTATCCGGCCACGGCGCTCTGCCGCGCCACACCGCGGCGCCGTGAAAACAGCCTGAGCGCAGCCATTGCCGCCTGACACGCCACTGTTCGGCGCTCAGCGCGCACAGGCCGCGAGGAAACTCCAAGCTCCACCATAGCGCAGCTTGCATATTTCGCCCTTTCGATTGTGCGGTGCACAATTTTTTATACCCGCATTCCGCTCCCGCCGCAAGCGCCGCCGGCGCCGATAAAAAAACAGGCCGCGAAAGGCGGCCTGATCAAGTTGAAACGCTCACAACGATAAGTCATACAAGGGAAATCAATTACACGGTCACCCAGCGCGGCCGGGTCAGCTCTTCCGGCTTCAGCAGCAAATCCAGCTGCTCGCGGCTCAGCAGGCCTTGTTCCAGCACAATGTCTGCCACGCTGCCGCCAGTGGCGTGCGCCTGGGCCGCCACATTAGTGGCCGCGGCGTAGCCGATGATGGGGTTGAGCGCGGTCACCAGACCAATGGAGTTCTCCACGCTGGCGTGCAGGCGTTCGCGATTCGCGGTAATGCCTTTGACGCAGTTATCGGTCAGCGTGGCGCAGGCGGCGGCCAGATGGCCCATGCTGCGGAACAGACTGTAGGCGATCACCGGCTCGAAAGCGTTGAGTTGCAACTGCCCGGCCTCCGCCGCCATGGTGATGGTGACATCGTTGCCTATCACCTCGTAGGCCACTTGGCTCACCACTTCCGGAATCACAGGATTCACCTTGCCCGGCATGATGGACGAACCGGCCTGCCGCGCCGGCAGGTTGATCTCGCCGAAGCCGGCGCGCGGGCCGGACGACAGCAGACGCAAGTCGTTGCAGGTCTTGGACAGTTTGACCGCGATGCGCTTGAGCACGCCGGACAGCTGCACAAAGGCGCCGCAGTCCTGAGTGGCTTCGATCAGATTGGGCGCGGTCAGCAAGGTGTGGCCGCTCAGCTCGGACAAATGCAGGCAAGCCAGACGCGCGTAATCCGGGTGCGCGGTAATGCCGGTACCGATGGCGGTGGCGCCCAGATTGTTCTCCAGCATCAGCGCGCTGGCTTCCATTAAACGCTGCTCGTCCTCTTGCAGCATCACCGCGTAGGTCATGAACTCCTGGCCCAGCGTCATCGGCACCGCGTCCTGCAGTTGGGTGCGCCCCATCTTCAGGTAGTCCTTGAACTCGTCGGCCTTGACGGCGAAGGCCTCGCGCAACGCCGCCATCCGGGTCAGCAGCTTGTTGGCGCCCCAGAACGCCGCCAGCCGCAAGGCGGTCGGGTAAACATCGTTGGTGCTCTGACACAGGTTGACATGCTCGTTGGGATGCAGATGCTGATACTCGCCCTTGGCGTGCCCCATCAGTTCCAAGGCGCGGTTGGCGATCACCTCATTGGCGTTCATATTGGTTGAGGTGCCTGCCCCGCCCTGGATCGCATCCACCACAAACTGCTCATGCCAGCGGCCGGCGCGGATTTCCTCGCAAGCGGCGATGATGGCCTGGGCGATGGGCGCCGGCAGCAGCCCCAGATCGCGGTTGGCCTGGGCAGCGGCCTGCTTGATGCAGGCCAAGGCGCGGATCAGGTCGCCGTAGCCGGCGATGGTCTGGCCGGTGATGGGAAAGTTTTCGACTGCGCGCAAGGTGTGCACGCCCCAGTAGACATCGGCGGGCACTTCACGATCGCCTAACAGATCATGTTCTATGCGAGTCGTCATGGATGCTTCTCCTGATACGGATGGCGCCACGCGCTCGCGTGGCTTGAAGCTGCGCACTTTATGCCATGCCGCGACGGCTGGCCAATTCGAAATGCCGATGGGGTCATGCAGGAAACGCATAACCTTGCCGGCGGCCGAACCGGCCAGACTCCCCTTCTCAACAAGCCTGGTATTGGCGCGTCAGGTAATGCCAAAACGCCTGCAAAGCCGGGCGCTGACGCTTCTGATCCACGTAAAGGCGAATTTCCATCTCCACCTGCCAGGACTCGTCGCCGGCGGCCGCCAACAAACCCTCCTGCGTCTCCCTGCGCGCAGAGCTTTCCGGCAAGAAAGCCAGGCCATGCCCTTCCAGCACCATGTGCTTGAGGCCTTCCGCCATATCGGTTTCATAGCGCAGCGCCAGCTTGGCTGGCTGTGGAGCGGACTCCAGGATCAGATCGCTCATCAGCCGGAAATAGGCGTTGCTGGCATAGCCTAGAAAGGGCAACGGCTGCTGCGCGCTGCCGGGCAGCGGATAGCGCGGCCGACCGGCGTCTGCGATCGAGAACGGCCTCAGCCGCTCAACGCCCAGCTTTAGTCCCTGATAGCGGGCGTCGGTCAACTCCACCGGCTGCTTGGGGTGGTGGTAGCACATCAATAGGTCGCTGCCGCCTTCCACGAAAGCCAGCAGCGCGTCGTGCACATTGCTGGCCTGCAGCCTACAGGGCAAGGCGCCGTAACCGCTCTGCGCCTGAGACAGCCATTTGGGGAAGAAGGAGAAGGACAGCGTGTGCGGCACCGCGAACTCCAGCGTGCCGTCAGCCAGGGGCTGCAAACCGCGCAGCAGGGCGCGGCTGGTGTTGAGCTGGGACAGCATGGCCACCGCCTGTTCGCGAAACAGCGCGCCGGCCTCGGTCAAACGCGTAGGATAAGTGGTGCGGTCGATCAGGTCGGCTCCAAGCCAGCTCTCCAGCGACTTGATCCGCCGCGAGAACGCCGGTTGGGTCAGATGGCGCAGTTCCGCCGCGCGGGTAAAGCTGCCGGTTTCCGCCAGCACCAGGAAGTCTTCAAGCCACCGGGTTTCCATCGCGCTGTTCCGCTAGGTTGATCAGGAGTTGCGATAGTAGCGCAAACGCAGCGCAAGCCGGCGACTTTGACCTGCTGCAAACCCAAAGTCATAAACCGGGGTAGAATAACGCAACTATCTGGCACCATCCGCATGCATATTACTCACTTCATCTGGCAAAAGCTGCTGGGCCTGGCGCCCGGCGAGATCCAGAGCGGCGACACGCTCTGGCTGCTGAGCCCTCGCCAGCACATGCCCTTGCTGACCCAGCGACGCGCACTGATGCTGGTCAACCGCTGCCGGCTGTTTGCCATCCTGTTCTCCGCGCTCACCCCGGCTTGGGCGGTGATCGACTTGCTGACCCTGCCCTATCCGCTGTCGCTGCAGCTGGCGGCGCTGCGCTTGCTGGTCTCCGCCGCCTTCGTCGCACTGGCGGTTTGGCAGCCGATGGACGGCCGCCTGCCTGCGGCCTATCGCGGCATCGCGCTCTTGTTCGCCATCCCCACCCTGTTTTACATCGCCTCGCACTTGCTGCTGCGCCGTTATCATCTGGAGGGCTTGTCCGCCGCCATCGGCGCCGGCTACGCCTTCCTCCCCTTCGTGCTGCTGGCCGGGCTGGCGATCTTTCCGCTGACGCTGCTGGAGAGCCTGGCTTTCGCCAGCCCGGCCTTGCTCGGCTTCGTGCTGACCAGCCTGCTGGACCTGAACGGCGACAACCTGCCCGGCTTCGGCGGCGAATTCTGGTTGTTGTCTCTGCTGGCCGGCGTCTCCGCCATTGCCAGCGTCAGCCAATTGGCCTTCATCATCGTGTTGGTCCACCAGGCGATACGCGACCCGCTGACCGGAGTCTTCTCGCGCCGCAGCGGCGAGGAGATGCTGGGCTTGCTGGAATTGCAAGCTCAACGCAGCCGGCAGCCGCTGAGCCTGGCCTTTATCGATCTGGATCACTTCAAGGCGATCAACGACCACTACGGCCACCTGGCCGGCGATCAGGTCTTGCGCCATTTCGCCGAGCTGATGGAAGGAAGGCTGCGACGCAGCGACGTGCTGGTGCGTTGGGGCGGCGAAGAGTTCGTGCTGCTGATGCCCGGCGCGCAACTGGCCCACGCGGCCCAGGTCATCGCCCGGCTGCGCGCCCAGGGCCTGGGCGAGCGGCCTGAAGGCCTGCCGCTGACCGCCAGCATCGGCGTGGCGGAGCTGTTTCAAGACAGCTGCGCCGACTGGCACGCGCTGGTGGACCTGGCCGATACCCGCATGTACCGCGCGAAGCAAGCCGGCCGCAACCAGGTCGTGATCTCCGACTGAGGCTTTACCCACCCGGCGAGTTTGCTTATCGTTGACGGCATGACCGTTCTTACCGCCTCGTCCCGTCCCCGCCCTCGCGGCGTCGCCGCCGCGCTGCTGCTCAGCCTGTTGGCCCATGGCGCGCTGCTGTGGCTGGCCAAGCCCGGCAGCGGCCCGAACGCCGATGCGGCCCCGCCGCTACGAATACAACTGAATCCGCCAGCTCCAGCCATTGTTCCACCCCCGGCGCGCGCCGTCGGGTCCGAGTCCCCTTCCCGAAAACCTGCTGTGGCGCCGAGGCATCCGCCGGCCGCGGCGCGGATACACGCTCCCGTCCCCGGCGAGGGTCGCAATCAAGGCAGGCTCGAGCGAAACCAAGGCGAAGCTTCGGCCCCGAGCCCGGGCTTAACCTTGGGAGGCCTGCGCCAGCAAGTGCGCGAACAAGCGGCCGCCGCGCCAGAAAAAATCAGCCCGCTGCAGGCCGACCCCGCCAAAACGAAATTGGCCCGCTCTATTGAGCGGGCCGAAAAACCGGACTGCAAGACCCGTTACTCCTCATTTGGCCTGCTGGCGATCCCTATCTTGGCAGTGCAAAGCGCGCGCGAGGACGGCTGCAAATGGTAGGCCGCTAGCCTCACGAAGCCGCGTTCGCCAGCGTCACCCAATCCTGAGTGGCCTTGGCGGCGTGGAACTCGCGTACCGCTTTTTGCAGCAAGGCAAACGCCGCGGGCGCGTCAAGACGCCGGCAAGCCTCGTCCATGTTCGCCAGCACATCCCGCATTTCCGCTTCCGGCAGACAGTATTCCTGAGCGCGCATGATGCGCTCGTGATCCGTGGCCAGCACGTTGTCGCCGATCAACAGCTCCTCGTACAGCTTCTCCCCCGGCCTCAGGCCGGTGATGCGGATCTCGATGTCGCCGCCGGGCCGGCTCGCGTCCTTCAACTCCAGGCCGGACAGATGGACCATGCGCCGCGCCAAGTCGATGATGCGCACCGGCTGCCCCATATCCAGCACGAACACGTCGCCGCCGTCGCCCATCGCGCCGGCCTGTATCACCAGCTGCGCCGCTTCCGGAATCGTCATGAAATAACGGGTGATGTCGGCGTGGGTCAGCGTGATCGGTCCGCCTGCCTTGATCTGGGCGCGGAACAAGGGCACCACCGAGCCGGAGCTGCCCAGCACATTGCCGAAACGCACCATCACGAAGCGGGTGGCGCTGCCGCGCGCGTGCCGGGTCTGCAGCGTCAGCTCCGCCATGCGCTTGGTGGCGCCCATCACATTGGTGGGCCGCACCGCCTTGTCGGTGGAAATCAGCACAAAGGTGTCCACGCCGCAATCCTCGGCCGCGCGCGCGGTGGTGTCGGTGCCAAACACATTGTTGACGATGCCGGCTACGGGATTGTGCTCCACCATCGGCACATGCTTGTAGGCGGCGGCGTGATAGACGGTGTCCACCTTGAAGGCGCGCATCACCTGGACCAGCCGCTGGTAGTCGGTGACCGAGCCCAGGACCGGCGTGCGCTCCGGCGGCGCGGCGACGCGGCCCAGTTCCTGGTCTATCGCGTACAGCGCGTATTCGGACTGCTCGAACAGGATGATGCGCGCCGGCTGGTTCTTGGCGATCTGGCGCACCAGTTCGGAGCCGATGGAGCCGCCGGCGCCGGTGACCATCACCACCTTGCCGCGGATATTGCGCGCCAGCAGTTCCTGCTTGGGCGGCACCGGGTCGCGGCCCAGCAGGTCTTCGATCTCGACCTCTTTCAACTCCTCCACCCGCGCCTCGCCGGACACCAGATCGGCCATGCCCGGCAAACGCTTGATCGGCACTCGCAGCAGTTCCAGGGTTTCCAGTATCTCGCGCTGGCGGCTGCGGCTGACCGAAGGCATCGCCAACAGAATGCACTTGGCCTCCAGATCTTTGACCAACTGCGGCAGATCGCGCGGCGGATGCACCGCCACGCCTCGGAAAGTGCGGCGATGCAGCTCGGGATTGTCGTCGACAAAGGCCATCGGCCGATATTCGCGGCCGGCTTGCAAGGCCAACATCAACTGCACGCCGGCACGACCGGCGCCGTAGATGATCACGTGCTCGCGCGGCGCGTCCACCGCGTCGATGCGACGCACCAGGCCGCGCAGCAGAAAACGGCTGCCGCCGATATAGGCCATGGCGAACACCCAGAAGATGATCACCGAGGTGCGCGGCATCGCCCAGATATGGGCCATCTGCAGCACCGCCTGCAACACCAGCACCGACAAGGTCACCCCGGAGAACACGGTCAGGATGATTTTGTCGTCCAGGTATTTGAGCACCGCGCGGTACAGGCCCAGCTTGATGAAGATGGGAATCGCCCACAGCGGCGGCACGATGAAAATCCACAAATGCGGATTGAGCTTGGGGTCCCAATAACCGCCCAGGCGGAGGAAGACCGCGCTCCACAGCGCCAGCGGCAACAGCAGCGCGTCCATCAGCGCCAGCATCGCCATCTTGTTGTGGCGGGAGAAGGCGAGCAGTTTTTCAAACATGGTCATTCTTTCGCGTCCGGCGGCCGTTGATACAGCGCATCCGGGCAACATTCCTCGTTATCTTGGCCATCGCTCAGGCTTAGCAGCGCAAAGCCATGCGTCTCGTAGAAGCGGCGCGCGCTTAGATTGGCCTGGAACACGAACAGCCGGCAGGCCGGCGCCGGGGGCGACAACAACTGTTGCAGCAACATTCCGCCGACGCCCGCGCCGCGATGCCCGGCGTCGACATATAGCTGATCCAGCCATAGCACATCGTCTTGCAGCGACGCGGCGGCGAAGCCGGCGATATCGCCGTTCCGTTCCGCCAACCATGCTCCGCCGGACGGCAACAGCGTGCCGGCGAACCAGGCCCTCACCTCCGCCTCGGCATGCGCCAGCGGCGCGTAATTCATCTCGCGACGGCAGGCCAGATAAATGTCCGTTAAAGCGACCGCATCGGCGGGTCCGGCCAAGCGGATGGAAACCGTCATCGGCTGACGATCTTCATCAGCGTGGCGACGATGATGCGGACATCTTCAAACAAGCTGTGGCTTTCGGCGTAGCGCACGTAATACGCCAGTTTCTCCGGCAATACCTGCTCAATGTAAGCGCGCTCCGGATCCTCCGCCCGGCCCAGGATTTCGTTCTCGTCTATCATCTTGATCGACGCCCAGTCAGTGATGCCGGGGCGCACCGACAACACGATGTCGCGGACTTCGTCCGGATAGTGGGCGACGTACTTGGGCACCTCGGGCCGCGGGCCGACCAAGCTCATATCGCCGAACAGCACGTCGATCAACTGTGGCAGTTCATCCAGCTTGGTCTTGCGCAACAAGCGGCCGGCGCCGGTGACGCGCGCGTCCGCGCCGACGGTCAGCTGGCCGTGTCGCTCGGTGTCCACCTGCATGGTGCGGAATTTGTGGATACGGAACAATGTGCCGTTCCGCCCCACGCGTACCTGGCGGAAAAACACCGGTCCTGGCGAATCCAGCTTCACCCACAGCGCCACCGCGAGCAGCGGCAGCGCCAGCACAGCCAGACCCAGACCCGCCGCGACGATGTCGAAACCTCGCTTCAGCAGCCGCGAACCGTGGCGGCGCGGACGGCAGCACGGCGGCAGCAAGCCGCCGCGGTCTGAACCACGCTCGCTCATGCGCTCAGAATCTCGCGCACCGCGGCGATGACCCGGGTCTGGTCATCATCCGTCATCCGGGTGTACAGCGGCAAAGTCACTTCGGCCTCGAAGGCGGCGTCGGCCACCGGGAACTGCTCGCGCGTCAGCTGATAGCCATCGCGCCACACCGGCTGGCGATGCAAGGGAATGAAGTGCACCGAGCAACCGATGCCCTTTTCCGCCATCCGAGCGATGAAATCATCACGGCTGACGCCGGCTTCCGGCTTGATACGCACCGGATACAGATGCCAGGCGTGGTTGCTGCCCGCGTCCTTCGGCCGCGCCGGCAGGATCAGCGGCAGATCGGCCAGCTCGCGGTCGAAGCGCCGGGCCATCCCCTCGCGCAACTCCTGGAAGCGGCGGATCTTCTTCAACTGGTGGATACCCATTGCCGCGGCGGTGTCCGGCATATTGTATTTGAAGCCGGGCGCCACCACTTCGTAAAACCAGGCCGGGGTCTTGGACACATAGCGGTCGAAGGCGTCGCGGCTGATGCCGTGCAGACGCATCACTTTGCAACGCGCGATCAAGTCCTTATTCTTGGACACCACCATGCCGCCTTCGCCGGTGGTCATGGTCTTGTTGGCGTAGAAGCTGAACACGGTGACGTCGGAGTCCAAGGTGCCCACCAGCTTGCCCTTGTAATAAGTAGGCAGCGCATGAGCGGCGTCTTCAACAACCTTTAACCCATGCTCGCGGGCAATGGCGATGATCTCGTCCATCTCGCAGGCTAGCCCGGCGAAGTGCACCGGCATGATCGCCTTGGTCTTGGCGGTGATCGCGGCGCGGATCGCATCCGGGCTGATGTTGAAGGTAGCCGCATCCACGTCCACGCATACCGGATGCGCGCCCAGATAGCGCACCACTTCGGCGGTGGCGGTGAAGGTGTAGCTGGGCACGATGACCTCGTCGCCAGGGCCGATGCCTATCGCTTCCAGCGCCAGATGCAGGCCGGCGGTGGCCGAGTTGACGGCGATCGCCTCGACGCCGTCGCCGATGAATTGCGCGAAGTCGGACTCGAACTGCTTGGTCTTGGGACCGGTGGTGACCCAACCGGAACGCAGCGCGTCGACCACTTCGTTGATCTCTTCCTCGCCGATGTCCGGCAAGGCGAACGGCAGGAATTTTTGTTCGCTCATATCATTCTTTCCGCTATCGTAAGCACGGCGGGCCTCGCCTGCCGTCATATGAAATCTTTTAGCCCCGCCCGGCGCCTTAGCGTCGGCAATCTCCAGAATCGCCGTCATACGGCAACACTCGCGGAGCCCCCAAGCGCACGACTTTCAACAAACGCGCCGTGTCGTTCACGTCGCTAGGCATCAAGTCGGCGATATAACGATCCACCTGTACCGTCGCTTTGCCCCTCAGTTCGCAGGTCTGTTTCAGCTTCAGCAAGGGTAAGACATTAAACATGCGTTTGGCCTGGGCGGTATTCTCAAAACAGAACCAACGACTTCTATCATCGCCTCGCTCTCGCGGAATCCGCTTCGCGGACGATTTCGTCGGCGTGAAACAGAATTGATCACCCACCATGTCCATATCGCTTGCGCCACGGGCGTAAGCGTATTCCCCCTCCAGCTGCACCGAGCCGGAATAGAAATATTGGCTACCCTCCACTTTCTGTTTCACCAAACCATCGGCACAAGCCGGAGTCACGCATGCGGCGACCAGCAAGCCTAGATCCTTTTCCACCTTGCCAAAGTACTGCAGCCGCTTCTTGTAGGCGTCGCGTACGCACAAGGCATCCTCACACTTGTTGCGCACCTGCTTCAGCCAGTGCGCTTGCTCTTTGCCGTAAGGATCAAGCCGTTTGCCGGTATCGCCGTCTATGCCTTGAGTCTCACCCTGAATCAAGGTGAAGCGCTTGGCCAGTTCCGAATCCAGCGACGACAGCTCGGCGTCGGCACAGATCATTTTCTCCACCTCCAGCTTGGCGTAAGCGCAGTTGAAGCCGGCAGACTGGGCTGGCAGCGTAACCAAGCCTATGCAGACGGTCACCCCTGCCATCCAGATTTTCTTCATCATATTGTTCTCTTTCTTCTTATCGCCACATCTAGCGGAACGCCCGAAAACAGGCTTCCTGGCTACAGTTCGGTTACCGCGTCACCGCCGCCAGGAAGCGCCGCGCCAGCACCGCGTAATCATGGTGTTCCAGCACATAGGCCTTGCCCGCCGCGCCCATGCGCCCGCGCTCCTCGGCCGGCAGCGCCGCCATCCACCGCGCCGCGTCGGCGATCGCGGCCGGATCCTCGGCGCCCACGCTGATGCCGGCGCCGGCGTCCTTCACCATATCGTTGCCGGCCTCCACCGAATGGATCACCGGCTTGCCGGCCATCAGGTAGTCGAACAGTTTATTGGGGTTGATGCCAAAGCGATAGATCCGCAGTTTGCGCCAGCCTATGAACAAGGCGTCCATTTCAGCGAGGAAGCCCGGGACCGCGCGCTTGGCGATGGCCGGCAGCAACATCACATTGTCCAGCCCCAGTTCGGCGGCGCGTGCCGCCAAGGCCTCCTTGTCCGGGCCGTCGCCGACCAGAACGAAAGTCACCGGCGCGTCCCGCATCAGCGCCGCCGCTTCCAGCAGGTAATCCAACGCATTGGCCAAGCCATGCCCGCCGGCATAGCCGATCAGGAAACGCCCCTGCGCTTTCAGTTCCGCCAGCCGCATCCGGTGCTCGGCCGGCAGCGCCTCAGCCTCTCCCCGCCATTCCCCGACATCGACGCCGTTGGGAATCACCACGTACTTGGCCGGGTCCATGCCGTGCGCCACCATATAGTCCTTGGCGCAGGGCAGCATGGACACCACGGTGTCGGCCTTGCGGTAGCCGAAATCCTCGGCCCACTGCAGCAGACGGATGAAGGGATGCTTGGGCGACATGCCGCCCACCTCCACCGGCGTCAGCGGCCACAGATCATGCACCTCGTACACCAAGCGCGCGCCGGTCTTGGCGGCGATCCAGGCCGCCGGCACCGTATCCAGCGGATAGGTGGACGAAGCGATCACCACGTCCGGCTTCCAGTGTTTCCGATAGCGGCCGGACAAGCCCATTACCCGAGCCAGGAAGCTGAAGATATTGAGCACGCGGCCCACGCCGTTGCCCTCGTAAGGACGCGTGCGGCACCAGGTGTAACGGATGCCGTCGATATCCTCGTCGCGGTATTTGCCGTCCACTTGCGGATGGGTCTGACGCAGATGGGACACATCGGCGGCCAGCATATTGACTTCGTGGCCGGCCTTCACCCATTCCCGCGCCAGATAATAGGGGCGGAATTCCATGC
This sequence comes from Chromobacterium sp. IRSSSOUMB001, assembly GCF_023507765.1. NCBI lineage: Bacteria > Pseudomonadati > Pseudomonadota > Betaproteobacteria > Neisseriales > Chromobacteriaceae > Chromobacterium > Chromobacterium sp. IRSSSOUMB001. Next base: position 51,053 of record NZ_JALCYU010000020.1, on the reverse strand, counting down.
CATGCCGGGGGCTGCCGGCATAGTGGTTGATGTAGAGAATTTTCATGATTTACAAGGTCGCGTACAGCTTGACCAACTTGTCGGCCTCCGCCGCCCAACTGTATTTGTTCAATACCGCCTGCTTGCCGGCTTCGCCCAGCGCGCGCATGCGCGCTTCGTCAGCCATCAGTTCGTTGACGGCGGCGGCGATGGCCGCCGGGTCCTGCGGGTCCACCAGCAGGCCGCAGCCGGCGTCGGCCACGATTTCGCGCCACACCGGAAAATCCGACGCGATCACCGGCATGCCGGCGGCCATGTATTCGAACAACTTGATCGGCAAGGCATCGACATAATTCGGCGTCGGAAACAGCGTCACCAGGCCGATCTTGCTCTTGGCCAGCACCTCGGCCACGCCCTTGCGGTCCAACACGCCCAGGTCATTGACCCGTGCCCAGCCGGGCCGGGCCGACACCCGGGCCTTCAGGTCACTCTCGCTCCACGGCCCGGCCAGGTTCAAGCGCGTCGCGGTATCCGGCAGCGCCTCGACGATGGGTTCGATGCCGCGGATGCGCGAGATGCCGCCGATATAGCACAATTCGTTGCGGCGCTGTTCCCACGGCGTGTCTCGCACCAGTTCTTCCAGGATGGGGAAGTTGCACACATCCAGTGCGCGCGCGCCCAGTTTCTCGAAGCGCTTGCGGATGTGCGGCGTCGAAGTCACCACCGCGTCGAAGCGGCGCGCCGCCCAGTCCTCCAGCGTTTCAAAGCCGCTGGACACCAGGGGCCGCACCGCGCCGGGTATCCAGTGCTTGGCCAGGATTTGGCGCGGCACGTCCTCGTGCACGTCGTAGACCACCTTGATGCCGGCCTGCTTAAGGCGCAGCGCGGCGGGGATCAGCTCCGGGTCGTGAAAGTGGACCACGTCCGGGCGCAGCTTCAGCGCAGCCTGGTAGACGCGCTTGACGGTGCCGGTCATCCGCGCCAGCCGGCCGCCGGATTTGGGGCCCACATCGTGAAAGCGCACGCCGCGGTTGATCTCCTCGCCCTGGCCGTCGGCCACGATCAGCGTCACCTCATGCCCTGCCGCGGCCAGGCTCGCGCACTCCTTGACGAAGATTCGGATGTCGTGACGGGGATGAGCGGAAGTGAGATGGGCAATTTTCATATTAAGCTCTGTTTTGCGGCCGCCCGGCCCGCAACGATCTCGGGCCCGCGGCAAAATCCTAGTTGTCGGAACCCAGCAGTTCCCGGTACAGCCGGGCAAAGCCGGCCATATTCGGCTGATGCAGCCCCTTGTCGGCCACCAGCCGGCGGTTGAGCGCGGCGGCCTCGTCCAGCTTCGCGTCCTCGCCGGCCCATTCCATCGCGCGCAGCAAGGCCTCGTCCAAACGCCCCACGTCCTCGGCGATCACGCCGTTGAGTCCGTCTATCACCCATTCGCCGTTGGCCGGCAGATTGGACAGCAAGGGCAAGCAGCCGTGGCCCATCGCCTCCAGCAGGCTGATGCTGGTGGCGTCCGAGCGCGGCACGCTGACGAAGACTCTGGACTCCGCGTACATCCGCCCCAGCGTCGCGCTGTCGACGAAGCCCGCGAAGTCGACACGTTGCAGCCCCAGCTCGGCGGCCAGGCGCCGCAGCGCTTCGGTTTCGCTGCCGCTGGCGGCCACGGTCAAGCGCCAATCGCCAAAGCGATCGCCGCGTTCCACCCGCTCCCAGGCGCGCAGAATGGCGTCGATGCGGTACAAGGGCTTGTGCAGCCGGCAGGACAGCACTGTCTTGCTCTTGCCCGCGCTGGCCGCCGGCGCCGGCATGGCGTCCATGCCGTAATTGAGCAGGCGGATGCGGCAGTCCTCGCCGGCCAGCTCGCGGATCTTCGCCGCCATGTGCAGGGAGTCCGAGGTGATCGCGTCGGCGGCGGCCAGATTGGCGCGCACCATCGCCCGCATCAGCGGATTGCGGTCAGGCAGCAGCAGCACATCGGAGCCCCAGGCGGTCAGCGCCATCGGCAAATCCAGGCTGGCGGCCGCGCGGCTGCCGTGCCAGGCCACGCTGTTGGCCTGATGGATGTGCAGCAGCTGCGGCCGCGTCTCGCGCAGCCAGGCGCGCAGGCGCGCCACCGTGCCCAAGGCCGCCAGGCGGAAGTCCACGCGCAGGCTGCCGGCCAGCAAGGGCGCCACATCCGCCGGAACCTCGCCGTTGCAGGCCAGGAATAATTGATCCACATGCGGCGCGATGCCGCGCAAAAAACGCCAGGTATGCACCGAGGCGGCCCCCACCACCGCAACGCTGGCGATCTTGCTTCTCACAGGCTCAATCATGCGCCCATGCCTCGTACAAGGGCAGCAATTCCGGATGCTCGTCCAGCCATTTGGCGTCCATCTCGCGGGTATCGCCCACTACCCGCGCCGGGTTGCCGGCCAGGATGGCGAAATCGGGATAGCTGCCGGCCGGCACATAACTGTAAGCCGACACCATGCTGCCCTTGCCCAGCTCCACGCCCGGCATCAGCACCGAGTGCGGGCCTACGAAACTGTACGGGCCCAGCTTGGTGGGCTTTTTCAGATAGCCGACGTGATTGTTGCTCTCCAGGTAGCGGTCGCCGTACAGGCGGATGGCCACATGGCTGGAGTGGGTCAACAGCGAAACATAGTTGGTGATCTGACAACCTTCTCCGATATACAGGCCGCCGGAGGCGTCGATCAGATTGAAATGGCCGATGTAGACATTGTCGTCCACCATCAGCTTGCCGACATGTTCGATGCGGGTCATGTTGGACACCCGGGTGCGTTTGAGGAACACCCCGTCGCCGCGGGTGAATCCATACACCATTCTGGGCTGCACCCACGCCGACAGGCGGAAACGGATGCGGCGGAATAGAGCGTGCCAATTCATCGGGCTGCCTTGTAAAGCCATGAAAAATAAGCCAGGAAGTACGCGGCCATCACCACCGACACCAGTTGGAAGGTGGCCACCGCGTCGTTCCACAGCATGAAACCGGCCCACATCGTGCCCAGAAACAACACAGCCTGCAGCAAGGACCACAGAAAAGCCTGGCGCTGGCGATTGATCACCGGCGGCACCATGCCCAACGGCGAGGCGACGAAGTGGAACAGGATATAGAGCGACATCGCCTCCGCATAACGTCCGGCGGTAGCCCAGTTCTGTCCGAACACCAGCGAGAACAAGGGTTCCCCGGCCAGTTGTATCACCAGAAAGGGCAGCAAGGCCATGCCGCCCAGCGTCAGCATCATCTTGCGCAAAATGGGCCGCAGCGGCTGACGCTGATTGCGGGCGTCGGCCAGCTCGCGATAGGCCACTTGCGCCACCGCCTGGCCGATCAGCGCCGCCGGCAACTTCAACACACGCATCATCAGGCCATAGAAGCCCACGGAGGCGGTGCCCGCCAGCATGGTCAGCGCCACCAAGGTCGCTGAATCCAGCAAGGCGGTGCTCAAGGCGTGCGGCGCGTTGATCTTGGGAAATTCGATATAGGCGCGCGCCACCTCGCGCATACCGGCGCGGCTGAGTTCATGGCGCCAGGCGAAGCGGGCCTTGAGGTCCTGCCAGGTCTGCGCCAACAGGGAGCCGAGCTGACCGGCCAGTTGGCCCAGGATCAGGCCGGCCGCGCCGGCGCCGGCCCAGCCGAGCCCCACCTGGGTGGCGGCCATGCTCAGCGACTGCAGCATGCGGCCGTTGGCGTTGGCCTGGTAGCGGCGATGGCGGTTGTTCCAGTTGGTCCAGGCCTGCATCAAGCCCGCCAGCGCGACGGACAAGGGCAGCAGCAGCAGCCAGGGCTCCAGTTCCGGCGCGCCCAGATGGCGGGCGATATGGGCGTGGCCGTCAAAGGCCACCACCACGGCCACCAGCAGGGACAAGGCCAGCGCGCAGGCGATGGACAGACCCATCAGATTGCCGGCCCGCTTCTCCTCGGCCGGCAGCACGATGGCCATCTCGTAACGGGCGGTGGCCAGCACCGCCAGCGTGGACAGCCAGGAGACGTAGACCGCCTGCACCCCCACCTCGTGCGGGTTGTACAGGCGGGTGATCAACGGCGACACCAGCAGCGGAATCACCTGCGCCACCGCCGCCCCGGTGATCAGGGTGATGATGTGGCGGATGAAGCCGCTCTTGGGCAGGCGGGACAGCAACAAGCCCATGCGCTCAGGCCAGCGCCTGCTTGACCGCGGCGACGACGGCGTCTTGCGTCGCCTCGTCCAGGAAGGGGTGCATAGGCAGGCTCATCACGCGGCGGCCGGCGGCCTCCGACAGCGGGAAGCTGCCTTCCGGCAGGTTCAGGTGAGCGAAAGCCGGCTGCAGATGCAGCGGAATCGGGTAATGCACGGCGGTGGGCACGCCCAACTCCTTCAGCTTGGCCTGCACCGCCTCGCGATCGTCCACCTCGATGGTGTACTGCGCGTAGACATGACTGTTGCCCTCGGCGATCACCGGCACCCGCGCCACCTCGCGCAGCAGCGCGCTGTAACGCGCGCCGATGCGCTCGCGCGCCGCCACTTCGTCGGCGAAGCTAGGCAGCTTGGCCAGCAGCACCGCCGCCTGTATGGTGTCCAGCCGGCCGTTCAGGCCGATGATGGGGTGGTGATAGCGGCGGTCCTGGCCGTGCACGCGAATCTCGCGCATTTTCTTGGCCAGCGCGTCGTCGTTGGTGAAGCAGGCACCGCCGTCGCCGTAGCAGCCCAAGGGCTTGCTGGGGAAGAAGCTGGTGCAGCCTATGGTGGACAGATTGCCGGACTTCTTGCCGTTCTGGCTGGCGCCGAAGCTCTGCGCGCCGTCCTCGATCACCGCGACGCCGTGTTTGGCGGCGATGGCGTTGATAGCGTCGAAATCAGCGCACTGACCGTACAGGCTCACCGGCATGATGGCCCGGGTGCGGGGCGTAATCGCCGCTTCCAACAGCGCCGGGTCCAGGTTGTAGCTGACGGGATCGATGTCGACGAACACCGGCTTGGCCCCCAGCAAGGCGATCATCTCGCCGGTGGCGATGAAGGTGAACGGGGTGGTGATCACTTCGTCGCCGGGACCAATGTCCAAAGCCATCATCGCGATCAGCAGCGCCTTGGTCCCGTCGCAGACGCCGATGGCGTGCTTGGCGCCGGTGTATTCCGCCAGCCCCTGCTCCACCTCCTTCACCTCCGGCCCCATGATGTACTGGCCGTGGTCCAGCACCGCGTGGATGCGGACGTCGATGTCGGCTTTCAGGTGCTGGTACTGCGCTTTCAGATCAATGAACTGGATGGACATAACGGGATCAACCCCAAATCAATTTTTGAAAGATATCGCATCAATAGCGACACGTAGAACAACTGAGCAGCGCCCTGAAGCAAAGCCGCATCAGGAAGGCTTGTCAGTCGTTCTTGAGCGGCGAGCAGTGATTGCCGCCCACCTCGTAATGCTTGCCGCAGGCCGGGCAGCTGTGGGTGCCGATGTCGTTGGCCAGCCTCTCGCCGCAGGAACACATCCAGCCGATGCGTTTGGCCGGCGTGCCCACCATCAGCGCGTAGGCCGGCACATCGCGGGTCACCACCGCCCCGGCGCCGACGAAGGCGTACTCGCCTATGGTGTGGCCGCACACCACGGTGGCGTTGGCCCCGATGGACGCCCCTCGCTTCACCAGGGTGCGGCGGTACTCATTCTTGCGCGCGACATGGCTGCGCGGATTGTTGACATTGGTGAACACCATGGACGGGCCGCAAAACACATCGTCCTCCAGCGTCACCGCATCGTAGATGGACACATTGTTCTGCACCTTGACGTTGTCGCCGATCAGCACGTCGTTGCCCACGAACACGTTCTGGCCGAAGGAACAGCCGGCGCCGATCTGAGCGCCGCCGCAAATATGGACCCAGTGCCAGACGCGGGTGTTCTCACCGATCTGCGCGCCGTCGTCGACGATGGCGCTGGGGTGGATGTGAACCTGGCTCATTTTTGCCGCTCCCATTTGTCCAAAATCTTATCCAGGCGGATTAGTTGTTGTTCGGAGTGCGCCATGGAGTGCTCCTGGCGCTCCAGTAATTTCTCGCTGCGCGACCATTGATCTTCCACGTCGCCGGATTGGACCGCTCGGGCGTCAGACTGGCGTCCTGCCTGCTGATGGCTGTTGAAGGACGAGAACATCAGCATCAAACCGCCGCCGACCAACCAGAACCCCAAGCCCCACAGCACGCCGTCCAGAATCTTCCGCATCATGCCTAGGTCTCAATAATCCAGCGGCAGGCTGACACGGCGGCCGTCGCGCGCGGACAGGTACATCGCGATAAGCAGCTCAAGCGACTTCAACCCTTCGCGGCCGTCCGTCTCCGGCTCGGCTTCGCCGCGCATGGTCTTGATCACATTGTCGTAGTACAAGGGGTGGCCGAAACCGTAAACGCTGGTGGTGGCGTAGCTGGCCTGCTTGATGTCTTCGTCCATCGCATGCGGCTCGGCGAATTCCCAATGCTGGATTTCATTGACCGCCATGCCGCCCACGCGCACCGAGCCCTTCTCGCCCAGGATGGTGATGCTGCCTTCCAGGTTCTTCGGGTAGGTCAGCATGGTCACGTTCATGCTGCCCAGCGCGCCGCTGCGCCATTTGACGCTGACGGTCCCGGTGTCCTCCACCTCGATATTGCGCGCCAGCGTCGCGGTGTAAGCCTGCACGCTTTCCACCGGGCCGATCAGCCAGTCCAGCAGATCCACGTAATGACTGGCCTGGTTCATGAAGGCGCCGCCGTCGAACTCCCAGGTGCCGCGCCAGCCGGCCGCGTCGTAGTACTCCTGCGGACGGGTCCAGAACACATTGACGTTGACCATGTAGATACGGCCAAAGCGCTTCTCCCGCATCGCACGCTTCAAGAGCTGCAAGGTGGCGTTGCGGCGGTTTTGCTTGACCACGAACAGATGCTTGTTGGCGCGGTCGGCGGCCTTGACCATTTCCAGGCCATCTTCCCATCGGGTCGCCATCGGCTTTTCCGTCATCACGTGGAAACCGGCTTCCGAGCAGGCGATGCTCTGGCTCGGATGCAAGCCGGAGGGCGTGGTCAGGATAACGATGTCGGCGTCGGTCTTGCCCAGCATCTCGGCCAGGCTGGCGTGGCCGCGCGCACCGGTGCGCGCCACCGCCGCCGTCAGGGCGGCCGGGTCGATGTCGCAAACGTCGACCAGCTCGGCGCGGTCGGCGTGCTGCTCCAGCGCGCCGAAGTGGTTCTGGGCGATGCGGCCGCAGCCCACCAGCGCGAAGCGGATCTTGCGGTCGGTAATCGGGGGAAGGTGCAATGTTTGCATGGTTCTGCCTCAAATTCCTTCAAAACACGCGGGCGCATCGCTTAACGATGCACCCGCTTGGGCACTTGTCTCACCACGCCCGGCAAGCGCAGGGACAAGACGCGCGGCGTTGCGGCTTAGGCCTTGACGATGTTGTCCGCCGGCTCCAGATACTTGCCGCGGCTGTCCACCACCAGTTGCGCGTGCGCCTTGATCTGCGCGTAGTCGAACTTGTCGTGGTCGGTGGCCAGCAGCACGCAGTCGTAGCCGGCCAGGCTCTCCGCGCTCAAGGCCACGCTGGACAGCTCGAAATGATGCTCGCGCATCTTGGGGAACACCGGCACGTGCGGGTCGCTGTAGGCCACTTCCGCGCCCAGATCGCGCAGCTTCTCCATCAGGAACACCGACGGGCTTTCGCGCATGTCGTCGACGTTCTTCTTATAGGCGATACCCAGCACCAGCACGCGGCTGCCGTTGATGGACTTCTTGCGCAGGTTCAGCGCGGCCGCCACTTTGGACACCACGTAGTCGGGCATATTGCTGTTCACTTCGCCGGCCAGCTCGATGAAACGGGTGTTGACGCCGTATTCGCGCGCTTTCCAGGTCAGGTAGAACGGGTCGATCGGAATGCAGTGGCCGCCCAGCCCCGGACCCGGATAGTAGGGCACGAAGCCGAACGGCTTGGTGGCCGCCGCGCGGATCACTTCGTGGATGTCGATGCCCATCTTGTCGGCGACGATCTTCATCTCGTTGACCAGGCCGATGTTCACCGCGCGGTGGATGTTTTCCAGCAGCTTGGTCATTTCCGCGGCGCGGGTGGAGGACACCGGCACCACCTTGTCGATCACCGCGCTGTACAGCGCCACGCCGATTTCCTGGCAGGCCGGGGTCACACCGCCGCACACCTTGGGAATGGTGCGGGTGGTGAAGTCCGGATTGCCCGGATCTTCGCGCTCCGGCGAGAACACCAGGAAGGCGTTGTCGCCCACCTTCAACCCGCGCGATTCCATGCGCGGCAGTAGTTCTTCGTCGGTGGTGCCCGGATAGGTGGTGGACTCCAGCGACACCAGGTGGCCTTCGCGCAGATAGGGCACCAGGCTGTCTATGGTGTTCAGCACGAAGGACAGATCCGGCTCGCGGTATTTGTTCAACGGCGTCGGCACGCACAAAATCAGCGTGTCGGCTTCGACAGCGCGAGAGAAATCGGTGGTGGCTTCGAAACCGCGGCTCAGCGCGGTGGCGATGCTGTCCGCGCCGATGTGTTCGATATAGCTTTGGCCTGCCATCAGGGCGTCCACCTTGCCCTGGTCGATATCGAAGCCCAGCACTTTGTAGCCGACTTCGGCGAAGCGCAGCATCAGCGGCAGGCCGACATAGCCCAGGCCCACGATGCCGATGACGGCGGATTTGTCTGCAATCCGATTGAGCAGTTGCTGCTTGATCACGGTATAAGTCCCAACAGTATGTAAATACGATAGCGGCGGATCCGACGACGTTCACGACAAGCGGCGCGAAAGCGAAACCGCCCGCGCCGTGCCTGCCCTAAACTGTCCGATCCACCGCCATAAAGTTCATTCAACGGCAAGCCAGCTTGCCGCCTTCCGTTTCTGTCCGTACTGATCTGCCTCAGAAACCGCTCAAGCGGATTCTCTTCGCAGTTGAGGCGAGGGTGCAAACCATCCCGCAAACACCCTTGGCCGCAGTTAACCGCCCGCTGACGGCATGTATGCCGGCATTATACGCCGCTTACCCACAGCCATTGAGTAAGCAAATGTACGCCGGGCGACATCGTTCAAATCAGCAGATGGCCCGCTGTGTGCTGATTAGTCAACTTCAAGCGATTGACGAACTCTCCGAACTCCAACCCGAAACGGCACTCCATCCGGTCGGCCCGCTCCTTCAAGGCCTCCCATTGAGTCAGCGTCGGGCTTTGACGGAAAGCCATGACCGCCACATTGCCATGACTGGCGGAAGGCAGCTCCAGCACCCTGCCCTCGAATACATTAAGCAAACGTTCGACGAAGCTTTGATAGCGTTTGTCGCCGCTCCACCAATTGGTGACGAACACCCCCTTGGGACTCAAGGCGCGCTTGCAGTCCTCAAAGAAGTCCTCGGTGGTCAACTCGTCAACAATCTGCAAGCCATCGAAACCATCCACCAGGATGGCATCGGTGGAACCGCGGAAAATTTTCACGTAGTCCGCGCCGTCGGCCTCGATGATTTCGAAAAAGTCGCCTTCCTCCGGCAGCTGGAAAAAAGCCCGCGCCACCGCGATCACCTGAGGGTTGATATCCACCGCCACGCTGACCGTGTCCGGCAGATATTCATCGATGAAGCGCGCCAGCGAACCACCGCCCAGCCCAATCTGCAAAATATGCTGCGGTTCGTCGTTCCACAACAGGAAACCCATCATCGCCCGGCTATACGACAACACCAGTTCGGCGGGGTCATCCAGATCCATAGAACTCTGTATGGTTTCCGAACCCAAATGCAGCGAGCGGATATTGCCGGCCTCCGATATCTCCACCTCCGGCATTTCATCCACAGCGGCGCGCACGCGGCGGCGGAACGGATGCAAGGCCCTACGCGCCACAGCCGGAGCCCTCGCCCGCTGGATTACGCGAATCCAGAATACTGATGGTGCGCTTCTTCGGCGCCGCTTCGGCCTCGTCGTCCCTAGGCGGCGGCGGATCGCGGAATTCTTCCTTGTCGAAAGCAGTATCGCCGCCTTCGAACGGGGCGTCGCCGGTCTTCAGGCCGGCAAAGTCGAACAAAGCGGTGTCGGCCAGGTGGGACGGCACCACATTTTGCAGCGAGCGGAACATGCTCTCCAGCCGGCCGGGAAAGCGACGGTCCCAGTCGTTGACCATTTCCTTGACCACTTGGCGCTGCAGATTGGGCTGCGAGCCGCACAGATTGCATGGAATGATGGGGAATTCGCGCAGCGCGGCGTAGCGTTCAATATCCTTCTCGCGGCAATAAGCCAGCGGGCGGATCACCATGTGGCGACCATCGTCGGACACCAGTTTGGGCGGCATGGATTTCAGCTTGCCGCCGTAGAACATATTCAGGAACAGAGTGTGCAGGATGTCGTCGCGGTGATGACCCAGCGCGATCTTGGTCGCGCCCAATTCGTCGGCCACGCGGTAGAGAATGCCGCGGCGCAGCCGCGAACACAGGCTGCAAGTGGTCTTGCCTTCGGGCACCAGCCGCTTGACGATGGAATAAGTATCTTCTTCGACGATGCGGTACTCCACGCCGATGGAGTCCAGATATTCCGGCAGCACATGCTCGGGGAAGCCCGGCTGTTTCTGGTCCAGATTGACCGCCACGATGGAGAAATCGATAGGCGCGGACTTCTGCAAGCCGCGCAGAATGTCCAGCAAGGTATAGCTGTCCTTGCCCCCGGACAGGCAGACCATCACGCGGTCGCCCTCTTCTATCATATTGAAGTCATTGATGGCGTCACCCACATGGTGGCGCAGGCGCTTGGCCAGTTTATTGCCTTCAAACACGGCCTTTTTGGCCTTGTCGTCGAGGACGCTGCTTGCTTCGGACATGGAGTACGGCTAAGAAATTGAAAAACAGGCGATTTTACTGTTTTTCCGCGGCGAAATCCATGACGACGAATATGGCGCGGGCGCGGCCGATCCCTCCCGCGGCTACAACACCACGCTGCGGCCGCCGTCCACCGCCAGAATCTGGCCAGTGACGTAGCCGGCGTCCAACAACAAGAAGGCCACTGCCTGAGCGATGTCTTCCGGCACCCCGGTGCGCCGCAAGGGAATACTGGCCTCTATCGCCGCGCGCTCCGCCGCATCGAAAGACGCGTCGTCCTCCGGCCACAGATTCACCCCGGGCGAGACGCCGTTGACCCGCACCGACGGCGCCAGCTCTATCGCCAGGCTGCGAATCAGTTGGGCATGGCCGGCCTTGGCCAGGTTGTAGACCACGTGCCGAGCCATTGGCCGCTCCACATGGATATCGGCGATGCCGACGATGGCCCCGCGACGCTTGGCCAGCTCGGGAGCCAGCGCCTGGGACAGGAATAATGGCGCCTTCAAATTGCTGCCCATCAGATCATGCCAGGCCGCCTCGTCGATCCGACCCACCTCAGTGGGGAAGAAACTGGATGCGTTGTTGACCAGACCGTCCAGCCGCCCAAATGCCGCCACCGCCCGCGCCGCCAGCGCCGGCAAGGCCTCCGTGTCCAGCAAATCCCCCTGCAGCAGCCGCGCGGAGTCCTGCCGCTCCGTGTTCAACTCCGCCGCCAAGGCCTCCGCCTCGCCGCGCGAACCGCGATAGTGCAGCACCACCCGCAGGCCGCGCGCATGCAAATGGCGGGCGATGCCCGCGCCCACGCGCCGCGCCGCGCCGCTGATCAGCGCCACCCGCTGTTCCCCTGTCGTCCCCTGATCCGCCATTCCCGCTCCTCTGAATCTCCGCCTGCCGCCGCAGGCTCCCATACACGCGTTGCGCCGCGATGACGCCGGCCGCAACGCCTACTTCTTGCCCATGCAAGGCAGGGCCACCGCCAAAGCCGCCTGGCTGGACGGCGGCAGCGTGAAGCGCGCCTCCAATTTGCCGTGCTTGCGGCTAGCTCCGTCTATCGTCACCAGCAGTTCCTTGTGCGTGGAGGACTGCCAGGCGAAGAATTCTCCCTGCGACGGCCACTCGAAGACAAAGCGCCCGTCCGCCTCGTACCAACCCGCGAAATGGCTGTCCGTGCCGCGGCGCAAACCCGCCATGCCCAGCTTGAGCTTGCGGCGCTCGCCCAGACCGCCCGGCCCCTCGAACGGGCGCACGTCCCAACCGCCCAGTTGGTCGGACACATGCAGCGACATCCGCAGCGGCGGGCTGTCGGCTCGGCAGGCCAGCTCCAGCATCGCTGGAAAACGACTGCGCCCCACCGTCGCCTCGCCGTCCAGGCTGGCCACCTGCAAGGGCTTGTCCGGATACGGCTTGCTCACCGTCCACTGCGGCGCAGCCAGCGCCGGTCCCAGCATCAGGCCGCCCGCGCAGCCGGCCATCCAACGGTAAAATAGCGTCACCCTCTTCTCCTGTCCGCCAGTTTCCACCACAATCGCGGCACATTGTAGCAGGATGCCCGCCATGACCACCTTACCCGCCGCCAGCGCCGACGCGCTGGCCATCAGCCAACGCCTCGTCCACGCCATCCAGGCGGAAATCCGCCAGCGCGGCGGCTGGATGCCGTTCTCCCGTTACATGGAACTAGCGCTGTACGCGCCCGGCCTCGGCTACTACGCCGCCGGCAGCCGTAAACTGGGCGCGGCCGGCGACTTCACCACCGCGCCGGAAATGAGCGCCTTGTTCGGCCGCGCGCTGGCGCGTCAACTGGCGGAGTTGCTGCCGCAAACCGCCAACATTCTCTACGAGTTCGGCGCCGGCACCGGCAAGCTCGCCATCGACATTCTCAGCGAACTGCAAGCGCTGAACGCGCTGCCGGAACGCTATTGCATCGTCGACCTGTCCCCGGACCTGATCGAGCGCCAGCAACATAATATCCGCCAAGCTCTGCCCCATCTGGCCGAGCGCGTGCAGTGGCTGGACCAGTTGCCGGAGCAGTTGGACGGCGTGATCATCGGCAACGAAGTGCTGGACGCCATGCCCTGCGAGCTGATCCACTGGACCCCCGAACCACAACAGCGCGGCGTGGCGCTGGACGGCGAACGCTTCGTCTGGGCGGACCGCGCCATCGAAGACCCGCAACTACTGCAACTGGCCCAGGCCATTGAGCCGCGTCACAACGACTATCTGTCGGAAATCAGCCCGGCCAATATCGGTTTCATCCACACCCTGGCGCAGAAGCTGGCGCGCGGCGCCGTGCTGCTGCTGGATTACGGCTTCCCCGCCGCCGAGTACTATCACCCGCAGCGCCATATGGGCACGCTGATAGGCCATTACCGCCACCATACCGTGGACGATCCCTTCTTCCTTCCCGGCCTGATGGACCTGACCTGCCACGTTGATTTCAGCGCGGCGGCCCAAGCCGGCATAGACGCCGGCCTGGACCTGATCGGCTACACCACCCAAGCCCAGTTCCTGATCAACGCCGGCATCACTCAATTGCTGGAGCAACTGGACCCGGCGGACGCCGCCGCTTATCTGCCGCATGCCGCAGCGATCCAAAAACTACTGTCTCCGTCGGAAATGGGCGAGCTGTTCAAAGCCATAGGCTTCGGCAAGGGCGTGAGCATAGACTGGAGCGGGTTTCTGCGCGGCGATCGCTGCTACACACTGTGAGACGGCCGCCGCGAGAATCTTGTTGACAGCCGGCTTTCGGCTGCGTATATTTCGCGTCTCGGTGCACTCGTGCATCGAAAAACGTGGCGAATTAGCTCAGTCGGTTAGAGCGACGGAATCATAATCCGCAGGTCCGGGGTTCGAGTCCCTGATTCGCCACCACAGTTTGCGAAGAATTGTTTTCGACAAGTCTTCATGGCGAATTAGCTCAGTCGGTTAGAGCGACGGAATCATAATCCGCAGGTCCGGGGTTCGAGTCCCTGATTCGCCACCAAAATGAAAAGGGTCAGCGCAAGCTGACCCTTTTCGCATTTCCGCCGCCTTCCCCCTCCCCGCCTAGAGCCGCACCTCGCAGAGAGCCTCGCAAACAGTACAAGTCTTCCCCCCAGGAGGCGCAACGCAGGGTCAGGGGTGTTATGAGCGAGCCTTATCCACAGGATGAAGCGAGAGCGTCAAGTTATCCCCAACCGCCCAGCTATAGTGAAGCATTTCCCGCTGGAGCCTAACCATGCGCCGCCTGCAAGCCGGAACTCTCCGCGCCGCTGTCCACGGATTGATCTGCGCCGCGGCGCTATGTGCCGGCCCAGCCCTGGCCGCGCCTCCACTAACACCGAGCGTCTGCAGCCTGAGCGTAGGGTGGGACAGTTGGCCCCCATACCACTACCTGTCCGCGCGCCAACAGCTGGACGGCTACTCCGTCGCCGTGCTCAACGAAGCCGCTCGCCGGACCGGCTGCCGGCTCAACTATCAGCAAATGCCCTGGCCGCGGACCTTGCTGAGCCTGAAAAACGGATTGGTGGACCTGGCGATGGAAGCGCTGAAAACGCCGGAACGCGAGTCTTTCGCCCGCTTCGTCTGGGCCTACAGCCCCACTACCGTGCGTTTGTGGGGCCTGCGCAGCCGCGTCGCGCAATGGCCGACGCACCGGCTGGAGGACCTGGGCAAGCACGGCAAGCTCATCCTCGGCGTCACCCGCGGCGATAGCTACGGGACGAATATAGACGCTTGGCTGAAACAGCCGCCGCCCACGGTCAGCGTGGATATCGGGCCGACGCTGGACATCAATGTCCAAAAACTGCGGGCCAAGCGGCTAGACCTGTTGCTGGCCAATAGCGCCACCATGCGCGCGGCGCTGCAGGCCCAGGCTACGGAACCGGAGATCGTGCCGCTCGCTCCGGTCTGGAATACCGGAGGCGCTTATTTCATCTTCAGCAAAAGCAGCGTGCCGCGGCCGGTGGTGGAGGCCTTTCAGCAGGCCTTGACCGGCATGTGGCGGGACGGGTCGATCCAGGCCCTGTACCAGCAGCACTTCGAAGCGCCGTATCCGGAGGAATAAGCCGGCGTCGGCCGCCTCAATCCTCGCCGCCGCCCTGCAGCCGTTCCGCCAGCGGCAGCAGCAGTGTTTCCGCCAATTGGGCGAACAGAGGGTCGTCCAGCGGCTGCTGATTGCGAAAGGCCAATGCGATCGCGGCCTCGTCCTTTTGCGCCATGCCGCCTTCGCGAACAAAGCTTGGATCCCACTTCTCCAGCGCCTTCTGCATCGCCTTGTCGCGCCGCTCCGGCTCCGCCGCCAAGGTCTCGGCGTAAGCCCAACTGGTGCGGCCGAACCAAGGTAAGGGCTGATCCTGGCCCTGGCGCCAGCGCGCCAACCAAGGCTCTAGCAAGGCCAGAGCCTCCGGCTCGTCCTCCAGCAGCAGGCTGCCGGTGTCGTCGTAGCAGACGGTGCGGCAAGCCACGCCCGGCGGCCGCGCCGCGCACAGAATCAGGTGGCTCAGCCACAGGGCCACGCGCTGGGCGGCGTTGATCTTGCCGACGACAAAGTCCAGCTGACCTTCGGGACGCAGCCCGGTGAGTTCGCCCACCAGGGTGAGACCGGCCGCGTGCAGATGGACCGGCTGCGGCGGCAGAACGTCCCGGCTCAGAGCGGCCGGCAGCCGCGCCGCCAGCTTGACGCTGGAACGCGCCTCCTCCACCAGCCAGGCCCGGCCCAGCGCGGCTGGCGGCAAAAGGCCGGCGGCGGCGACGCGCTCTCGCACCGGCGCTTGCGGACGGCGGTGCAACATGGCGTCCACCAACTGCCTGCGCACCGCCTGGCTGGCGTCGCCGTCCACGGCGAAGGGCTCGCGCACCGGCAATTCCTCGTCGCCGCCAAACAGACGGATGGCAAGCCGGTCCGCCAACCACGCGCGCACCGGATTGCGCCAGAAGCGGATGAAATCATGCAGATTGACCACACCGCTGAGCGCCGCCGGCGGCAAAACGCCGGCGAAGGAGCGCGGCGCGGCCTCCGGCTGCGACAAGGCCGCGGCGAAGGTGGGCTCGAAACTGGCCAGCCGCGGATCCGCGCCGTCGTAGGCGGCGGGCGAAAACGGCTGTAGCGGATGGCGCACCGTCAACGTCCGGCCGAGATCCTGGCCGCACATGGCGGAGAAGCAGTCCAGCAACTCGGCGATCAACGGCGACGGCGGCAGGGTCTCTCCGCTGCGGGCGGACTGCCCCACATAGGACAAGTACAGTTTTTCGCGCGCGGAGAGGATGGCCTCCAGAAACAGATAGCGGTCGTCGAAGCGGCGCGAGCGGTCGCCGCGGCGCGGATGGCGCGCCACCAGATCAAAGCTGACCGGGCGTTCGTCGCGCGGATAAGCGCCGTCGTTCATGCCGATCAGACACAGCACGCGGAAGGGAATGGAGCGCATCGGCACCATCGCGCAGAAGGTGACCCCGCCGGAAAGAAAGCCCAGCGGAGAGGCCAGCGTGAGCTTGCGCTTGAGCCAATCCCGCACCACCGGCAAGCCCACCGGCTGTTCAAAACCGGCCAACTCCGCGTCCTCCGCCAATTCCGCCAGCGCTCCGCGCAGAACTTCCAGCGCTTTCTCGTCGTCGGCGTCGGCGTCGAACAAACGCTCGCAAGCTTGCTGCAGCCGCTCCGCCCACCGCGCCGGGCTGGCCGGGCGCGCCCACTCCTCCGCCGTGCATTCCAGTTCGCGGTAGCAAGCGGCGAAACGCCCCAGCGCTTCCGCCAGCTGGCCCTGAGCGCTGCTGTGCGGCAGCAGGCCGGCGTACAGACCGCTGTCGTCTCCGGCCAAGGCCGGCGGCAACACCGCGCCCAGCAACAGCCGGTCCAACCCCCAGCGCCAGGTAAACAAAGGATCCGCCGGCAAGCCCAGCGCCGCCTTGTGCGCGGCGTCCCGCCCCCAGCGGATGCCGGCTTCACGCGCCCATTGACGCACAAAGGGCACGTCGGCGTCGTCCAAGCCAAAGCGGCGCAGCAGCGCCGGCGCGTCCAGCAAGGCCAGCACCTGATCGGCGGCGAAGCGGGAGTCCGCCAGATCCAGCAAGGCGGCGTAGCTGGCCAGCAACGGCTCTTCCCGCGCAATGCGGCGGTCGGCGATGCTGTAAGGGATATCCGGCGCCGCGTCCTCCTGCGGACGGGCGCCGAACACCGCGTCGATATAAGGCGCGTAGCTATTGATGTCCGGGGTCAGCACCGCCACGTCTGCGGGATTGAGCCCCGGGTCGTCGCGGAACATCGCCAGCAAGCGGTCTTTCAACACCTCCAATTCGCGCATCGGCCCGTGAGCGGCGTGGATCTGCACCGAATCATCGTCCGCCGCCAGCGGCCGCGGCGCGTCCTTGGGGTCGTTCAATTGCAGGATGTCGCGTTGCAGCCGCGCCAGCAGCGCATCGCCGCGCGGAGCGTCGAACAAGGGGCGCGCATCCAGTTCGCTGTCTTCGGCGATCAACTCGAAAAAATCACGCCCCTGCTTGCCCAAGGAGGCCAATAAAGGATGGCCCTCGGTGGCGAACAAATCGCCCTTTTGCCGCAGCTTGAGCTTGCGGCGCGCGTCGACGATGTCGCCCCAATACGCCTCGCAGGGGTTGAGGGTGAACAGGCAGACGTCGGTGAGTTGGGACAGCCGCTTGACCAGGGCCAGATACATGGGCGCCAGGCTGGCGATGCCGAACAGCGTCACTCGTTCCGGCAAGTGCTCGGCCTTCAGTTCGGCGAAGAACTCGTCCAGCATGCGCACGCGATGGCGGCTGGAATCGCTGTCGGCCAGCCGCCGCCACAGCGCGGCCTGCCAGGCTTCGTCCTCGCCCAAGTCCTGCAACTGACCGGCCTCCCAGGCGCGGATCCAGTCCGGCCGAAACACCAGATATTGGTCGAAGATGTCCGCCACTTTGCCGGCCAGTTCGAAACAGGCCGCCTCGCCTCCCTCAAGATAACGCGACAAAGCGAGAAAAGGCTCGCCCTCCAAGGTTGGCAGCAGCTCCATCAGCCTCCAGCTCAGCACTTCCGGCGCAAACGAGGACTTGCGCGGCAGCTCCGGCATCACCCGCTGCATCAGCCTCCAAGCGAAGGCCGCCGGCAACACGAAGTCCAGATTAGCGGCCACGCCGTTGCTGCGCGCCAGGTCCAGCGTGATCCAGCGCCCCATGCCGCGGCTCTGCACGATCACGGTTTCCGGCGCGAACGGGTCGGACAGCGGCAAGCTCTGGCTCATTCCGCAAAAAAGCTGGCCCAATTGCTCCAAGCGGTTGGACTGGTAAAGAAGCAGCATGAGGGAATCGACGGGTGGTGAAATCAGGCCAAGTGTAGCATCCGCGGCTCGGATCGGCCGCATGCGCCGCGTGCGGCAGATTATGCCGCGTCCCTGTTCATCGTGAGCGGCTAGCCCCTCAATTGGATACTTACAAAGCATATTGATGCCAATCAATACCAATATAAATCCAATGCCGTTAAAATATGACATTTATTTAACGAGGCGATGTCGTGAGCGCGTCCGTCCGGCCTCAAGGCCATTCCGGCTTCACCCTGATCGAGATGATGGTGGTGGCCGCCATCGTCGGCATCCTGCTCTTGGTGGCGGTGCCGTCCTACCAGCGCCACGTGCAGGCGGCCAAGGCCAATACCGCCAAGAGCGACCTGATGGCCTTGAGTCTGGCCTTGGAAAACCACAAACTTCTGCACTTGGCTTATCCCGCCGCCAGCGCGGACAGCGCCAGCGCCATCCGCGCCGCGCTGGGCAACAACAGCTGGCAACCCGCTCAAACGGAATTCAACTACGGTTACCAACCGCAGAGCGGCAGCTTCCTGCTCACCGCCAGCGGCGTCGGCCCGCAGCTGTCCGGCTGCGTGCTGAAACTCAGCGGCGCCGATCACAGCGCCAACACCAGCACCTCCGCGTGCCAGACCCAATGGTGACCCCTCCCCGCCGCCAGCGCGGCCTGACCCTGATGGAATTGTGTGCGACGCTGGCGCTGATCGGCCTGTTGGCCCTGCTGAGCGTGCCGCTGGCGCAAGGCTGGAGCGACGCCCACAAGCTGGCGCTGGCGCGCAGCCAGTTAGCGCGGGCCTACGCCCAAACCCAGGCCGCGGCGCTGAGCAACCCGCAGGCGGCGCCGCCGGACCAAGCGGCCGCGGTATTGATGTCCAGCGCCGAAGGCCAGCTGTGCGTATTCGCCGGCGCGCCGGCCAGCGGCACCCAGGGCGAACGCTGCCGCGGCGCGGCGCTGTGGCGCGCCGCCGCGCCGCGCCCGGTGACGCTGGGGACAAGTTGCCTGACGATGCCCGCCGCGCAATGCCTGGCCTTGAACAACCAGGGCCAGCCGCTGGCGACGCAAGCGGCCGGCGTTGTCTGCGGCACACGGCCCGCCTATTGCATTCGCGGGACTCAACAGGAACTCAGCGGTGACTTATAAGGCGCAAAGCGGCATCAGCCTGCTGGAAAGCCTGATCGCCATGTTGCTGCTGATGCTGACCGGCCTGGGCATTGTTTTTGTCAATGCGCGCAGTCTGGGCAGCCAACAGCAACTGCAACAACACGCGCTGGCCCTGAGCAAGGCGCGGGAACAATTGCAACAAGGCGGCCTGTCCTGCGACAGCGCCGACAACTGGCCGCTGGCCAGCGGCGTCAACGCCACCGCGCGGCTGGCCTGCCGTTCCGCGCCCGCGGTGACCTTGCGCGGACAAGCGCAAAACGGCGGGGCCGAGATCTCCGCCAAGGCCGCGCTGCGCGGCCAGACCTTGCAGCTGCAAGACGCGGCATCATCCACTCTCACCCTGAGCAATCATGAATAAACGCGCCTCTGGCTTTAGTCTGCTGGAGCTGCTGATCGGCATGCTGCTGGCGCTGATCACCACCCTGGCGATGCTGACCCTGTATCGACAGACCGCGCGCAGCGTGTTCGACCCGGACCAAGGCAGCGCCAAGCTGGCGCAACGGGACAGCCAGCTGATGGCGGCCTTGCTTAGCGTGCAGCAGCAGGCGCAGGAAGCCGGCTTCGCCGCCGGCGGCGGCCGCGAGCAGAACCTGCTATTGCTGTCGATAAGCGATTTGCGCCTGAACGCCGACGGCGCCGTCACGGCGCTCAGCGCCGCGCCGGTGGCCTCCGGCAGCGGCAACGCCGCGGTGTGGCGCTACCGCCCGCAACTGGACGCCGGCGCTTACGCCTGCCGCGGCGTGGCCCGGCTGGGCGAAGCCGGCCAGAACAGCGTCGTGTACCAGCTGCAAGCCGACGACTGCGCCGTCATCTCAGACGCTCTAAGCCAGCCTTCGCAATGGCGGGCGCAGGCGCTGACCGGCCCGCTGCCGCCGCGCCATAGGCTCAACATGGCTTTGCGGCTGGAGCAGCCCTGCTGGCCCTATGCGGCGGCAACGGCGGCGAGCCAGACCTTTCCCCAGCTGCTGCTCAATTACGACAACGCGCAGCAAGGCGAGAGCCGCAGCTTCGCCAGTTGCCTGACCAATCTGGCGGCCCCCTCATGAAGGCTCGCTCCCTCCCGCCGCGCCGGCAACGCGGCGTCGCCGCGGTGCTGATGGTGCTGCTCACCGGCATGGCCCTGACCGCGCTGGCCCTGGGCGGCATGCACCACCTGCGCGGCCAGCAGGAACTGACCCGCTCCTTGCGCGGCAATAGCGAAGCGCAGTGGCGCGCCTGGACCGGCGCGGAACTGGTGCGGCAATACCTGTCGGCGCTGACGCCGGCGCAACTGAAGACGCTGGAGCAGGACGGCGCCGCGCTGAGCCTGGACCGCGCCAGCTTGCCGCTTGCAAGCCAGGGGCTGGCCGACGCCCTCCAGATCAAACTGCTGCCGGCGCCGCGCGCCGGCGGCGCCGTGGTCGACGACGACAAAGCGGCGGCCTGGATCACCGCTCGCAGCGGCGACGCCACGGTGACGCTGGAGGTGGTTTACCAATTAAACGGCGCGCCGCCGCCTCCGACCGCCAACGCCGCGGCGCAAATCCGCGGCGGCCTGTCCACCAGCGGCAATATTGTGGTCACCGGCGCCAAAGACGCGCTGCTGCAAGTGGAGGGCGCGGTGGACACCAGCGGCAGCCTGACCGGCGTCAGCGCGATCCAGGCCACCGGCGACATCCTGTTCCAGGGCAATCCGGCCCGCGGCGACGGCCAGGCCCCGCTCAGCCTGTGGAGCAACGGCGACATCCGCGTCAACAGCGGCCAGTTTCTGACGCTGAAAGCGCGCGGCGACATCACCATGGGCAATGGCAGTGATGTGGAAACCGCCGCCGCCAACGGCGCGGTCAGCAGCAGCGGCGAGCGGGTGGGCCGGCTGACGGCCATCGGCGACGTGACGCTGGCCGGCAACGTCGCTATTTCCGCCCAATTGCTGAGCCAGGGAGATGTGCGCTCCAGCAGCAGCAACCGGCTGAACGCGCTGCGCGCCCAGGGCCTGCTGGACACCCGCGGCAACGCCAACATCGACGACGGCATCATCGGCGGCGCTTTCACCCACAACGGCGCGCAGATCTTCGACGCCGCCGGCCAGCCGCGCCAAGCGCCGCCGAACACCGTGCGGGTGCGCCACCAAGCCGGCTTGAAAGTGCCGCTGGAGCCCGTACCGGAATTCCGCCTCGGCGCCACCCGCATCAATGCCAACGATTACCGCGACGCCGCCAACCTCATCGTCTACTGGGACCCGGCGGACCGCTCCGCCGACGCGCTGCAGCGCATCCGGATCCGGCTGCAACACGTCGCCGGCGTGCCGGACGGCGCGGTCTACCGCCTGGGCCGGGAGCGGGCCGACGACTGGCAGCGCAATGATCTGTGTCCAGCCTTGCAGGCCGACGGCAGGCGCTGCGCGACGGTGACCGGCCAGCCGGTTTTGCGTCTGTGCGAAAGCGATGCGGAAAGCTGCCTCGCTGGCAGCAGCGCGCAGCAGTGGTTGCTAAAGCTCAAGCTGCCGCAAGGCATGCTGCCCGGCGTGGTGCTGTTCGAAGGCAATCTGTCGCTGTACGGCCGGCTGGACAACGCCATCCTCGCCACCGGCCACATCGAAACCAGCAGCAATGTCGAACTGTGGAGCCTGCGCCAGGCCGGCGCGGCGCGAGTATGCCGCAGCGCGGACTTCCCGGAGGTCTATCCGCTGAACCATTGCGGCGCGGACCGGAGTTCGCTGCGCGAATCCCCTCTGCTCGGCATCGCCTTGCTGGCCGGCGGCTACGATGCGGCCCAAGCTTTCAGCGGCGGCAAGATCAAGCTGGGCGCCAGCAATCGGATACACGGCGCGGTGCTGGCAGGCGACACGCTGGACACCGCCGGCAGCACGCATATCTACGGCCCTGTCAGCGCGGCGCTGCAAAGCCGGCCGCCCGGCGCTCAGCCGCCGAACCGGCCGCTGAACAGCCTGGGCGCTGAAACCGTGATCGACATCAGCGGTCAGAACGGTTTGCCGGGCGAAGGCGGCGGCGGCACGCCGAACCCGCAAACGGGCGCGGCGCGGGTATTATGGGCGCGCTATCGTTAAGCGCGCTCAAGCCCTAAAGCTTGCCCAAGGTTTCACCAAGCGCAGCGGACATTCAACAGGTTTTTAACTTCCGGACGCCTATGTATCCTTATCTGATCGTCAAACACGCCCACATGGGCTTCGCCTATCTGTCGATTCTCTTGTTCGCCGTGCGCGGCGGCCTGATGCTGGGCGGCAAACAGCACCTCCTGGCGCTAAAGCCGGTGCGCATCCTGCCCCACGTCATCGACACCCTGCTGCTGGGCTGTGCCATCGCGCTGGTGGTCATGGGCGGCTGGCCCATCCTGCAAAGCCCGTGGCTGCTGGCCAAGATCGTGGGCCTGGTGCTCTACGTGGCGCTGGGCACCATCGCGCTGCGCCGCGGCAAAACGCCGCAAACCCGGCTGATCGCCTTCCTCTGCGCGCTGGTCGCGGTGTTCTACATCGTGCTGGTGGCCAAGACCAAGATGGTAGTGCCCTTCTTCTGATTCTCCAGGCGCCCGGCCTGCGCTTGACCCAGAACAAGGCCCCGCGACGCGGGGCTTGTTATCGTCGGCGGGTTTTAAACCGGACCGACCAAGATGGCTCTGCACACATCCCTGCCCGAGCTGGTCTGCCCCGCCGGCAGCCTGCCGGCGCTCAAGGCCGCGGTGGACAACGGCGCCGACACCGTTTACCTGGGCCTGAAAAACCAGACCAACGCCCGCAATTTCGCCGGGCTGAATTTCGACGACGCCAGCGCGCGCGAAGGCATCGCCTATGCGCATCGCCACGGTCGCAAAGTGCTGCTGGCGATCAACACCTTCGCCCAAGGCGCCGACGCCGGCCGCTGGCGCGCGGCGGTGGACCAAGGCGCGGCCCTGGGCGCCGACGCGCTGATCCTGGCCGACCTGGGCCTGATGGCCTACGCCGCAGAACGCCACCCTGAATTGCGCCTGCACATGTCGGTGCAGAGCTCGGCCACTAATTACGAAGCCATCAATCTGGCGCGCGACATGTTCGGCATCCGCCGCGCCGTGCTCCCTCGGGTGCTGACCCTGGATCAAGTGCGCCACGTGATCGAACACACCGACGTCGAAATCGAAGTCTTCGGCTTCGGCAGCCTGTGCGTGATGGTGGAAGGCCGCTGTCAACTGTCCAGCTACGCCACCGGCGAATCGCCCAACACACACGGGGTGTGCTCGCCGGCCAAATTCGTGCGCTGGGAACCGGACGAGCGGCGCATGAACGCCCGCCTCAACCACATCCTGATCGACAGCTACCGCGACGACGAACCCGCCGGCTACCCCACGCTGTGCAAGGGCCGCTTCCAGGTGCGCGACGAAACCTATTACGCGCTGGAAGAACCCACCAGCCTCAATGTGCTGGACATGCTGCCGCAAATCATCGCCAGCGGCGTGGCCGCCATCAAGGTGGAAGGCCGCCAGCGCAGCCCGGCCTACGTGGCTCAGGTGACGCGAGCGCTGCGCGAAGCGCTGGACGCCGCCGGCCGCGACGGCGCGCGCTTCCAGGCGCGCCCGGCCTGGCACCAGGCGCTGAACAAGGTGTCGGAAGGACAGCAGCAGACGCTGGGCGCCTACAACCGGCCGTGGAAATGAGCGCCGCCCCCATGGAAAACCGACAATGACAACCCTCAATCTGCAATTGACGCTCGGGCCTGTGCTGTTCTTCTGGCCGCGCGACACCCTGCTGGACTTCTACGCCGCCGCCGCCGACTGGCCGCTGGACCGGATTTATCTGGGCGAAGTAGTGTGCTCGCGCCGCCAGCAGATGCGGCCGCAGGACTGGATCTCGCTAGCGCGCGACCTGGCCGCCGCCGGCAAACGCGTCACCCTCAGCTGTCAGGCGCTGCTGGAGAGCGAATCCGATCTGCGCCGCGCGCGCCAGTTGGCCGCCAACGGCGACATCGCGCTGGAAGCCAACGACCTGGGCGCGATCAAGCTGGCCCGCGAACACGGCCTGCCCTTCGTCGCCGGCCCGCATCTGAACATCTACAACGCCGACACCCTGAAACTGATCCGCGACTGGGGCGCCGAACGCTGGGTGCCGCCGGTGGAAATGGACCGCGCCACGCTGGCCGAACTGCTGGCCCGCTACGCCGAGATCGGCACGCCGATCGCCACCGAGCTGTTCGCCTGGGGCAAGCTGCCGCTGGCCCTGTCCGCGCGTTGCTTCACCGCCCGTCATTACAATCTCAGCAAGGAAGACTGCCAGTTCCGCTGCCTGGAACACCCGGACGGGCTGACCATGCGCACCCAGGACCAGCAGGACTTCCTCACCCTCAACGGCATCCAGACCCTGTCCGCCAGCTGCCATAGCCTGCTGCCGCATCTGCGCGGCCTGTCCGCCATCGGCGTCGACGCCGTGCGCGTCAGCCCACAGTCTCGCGCCACCGGCGACATCGTCGCCCTGTTCCGCCAAGCGCTGGACGGCGCGGACCCGGACACGCTGCTGTCCGCCAGCAGCCGCCACGCCGACTCCGAACTGGTGGACGGCTATTGGCGCGGCCAGGCCGGCAACCAAGCCATAGGAGCCTCCCATGCGCATTCCTGATCTAGCCCTGCCCTCCGCCGCCGCGGCGCTGCTGTCCCGGCTGCCGGCCGCGCCGCCGGCCTGGCTGCTGGCCGCCAGCCTCAATCAACTGGCCCGGCGCGGCGTGCTGCCCGCGGACATGGCGCTGTTGACCGGCCGCCGCTTCGCCATCCGCGTGCTGGACGCCGGCCTGACCCTGCGCTTCCGCGCCGACGAGCAAGGCTTCCGCCGCGACCAGGAAAACCACGCGCCGGATTTGCAGCTCTCCGCCACGCTGGCCGACTTCGCCCGGATGATGCTGCGCGAGGAAGACCCGGACACGCTGTTTTTTCACCGCAAACTGCTGATTGAAGGCGACACCGAGCTGGGGCTCATCGTCAAGAACCTGCTGGACAGCGTGGACTGGAGCGCCACGCCGCTGGGGCGCTTCATGGCCGTTTAATCACCTGTTAAACGTCTCGCGAGCAAAGGCGAAAACGAGCGAAAAAGCGGAATACACGAGTGGTGCATGAATGTTTTTAGCTTGTTTTCAACACCGTATCGCCAACGCTCAGCAGTTCGTGAACAGGTGCTTATAACGTGTTGCCGGCGCGCACTCCTTGTGGCCGGGCCAAGTTTGGGCTAATCCGAAAAGAATCAACGCAATCTAACCGCCTCCCGGCGGCCTGCACTCATCGGAAACGGCCCAAGCCCCATGAAGCCACGCCTGTTCAGCCTCCGGCAGATCTTGCTCGACTTGGCCACCCTGCTCCTGGCCAATCTGCTGATATTCTGGCTGGCCCAGCGTTACCAGTGGCTGAACTCCGGCGACGTCAATGCGCAAACCATGGCGCTGGCGCTGCTGCTTTGCGTCAACCTGGCCGTATCGCTGGCGCTGTTCGCCTACCGCCGCGCCCGCGAATCCCACGCCATGCTGCAAGAGCTCAACACCATCGCCGGCCAAGACGCGGTCACCGGCCTGGCCAACCGTCGCCAGGCCAACACCATCCTGGAACGCGAAACCGAGCGCTCCTACCGTACCCGACGCCCCTTCTCCGTGCTGCTGTTGGACATCGACCACTTCAAGGACGTCAACGATAATTTCGGCCACCTGGCAGGCGACCAAGTGCTGGCCGCCTTTGGCCAACTACTGCAAAAACGCGCGCGCCAGTTGGACACGGTGGCGCGCTGGGGCGGCGACGAATTCTTGCTGATTTGCCCGGAAACCGAGCAGAGCGGGGCGATGGCGCTGGCCGATGATATCCGCCAGCGCTTGGCGCAGACCGAACTGCCGGCGGTGAACCGCCTGACCACCAGCATCGGCGTGGCCACCCAAACCCTGGACGACATGCCGGAGACCCTGCTGCACCGCGCCGACATGTATCTGTACGCGGCCAAGAACGCGGGCCGCAACCGCGTGGTGGGCGAAGCCGGCAGCGCCAACCGCGAGCGGCGCCTCGCCCCCGACGACTAACTCACAGCCCCAAGCGGTCCCTGAGCCCGTACCACCACGCTCCCATGGTCAGCATTGGCACGCGGAACGCGCGTCCGCCAGGGAAGGGATAGTGCGGCAGGCCGGCGAAACGATCAAAGCGCCGGCTGTCGCCGTCAATGGCCTCCGCCAGCAACCGCCCGGCCAGATGGGTGTAAGTCACGCCGTGGCCGCTGCACCCCTGCGAGTAATAGACATTGTCGCCAATGCGCCCGGCCTGCGGCAGCCGCGACAAGGTCAGCGAGAAATTGCCGGTCCAGCCAAACTCGATCTTGTAATCCGCCAACTGCGGAAAGGTTTTCAACATTTTGGGGCGGATCAGCCGCTCCACCTCGCCCGGATCGCGCGCGCCGTACACGGTGCCGCCGCCGTACAACAGCCGGTTGTCGGCGGTCAGCCGGTAATAGTCCAACAGGAAATTACAATCCTCGACACAGTGGTCTCCCGGCAACAGGCTCTTGGCCAGCGCTTCCGGCAACCGTTCGGTCGTCAGCACCTGGGTGCCGCAAGGCAGACTCTTCTCCGCCAAAGCCGGCAATAGATCGCCCAGATAAGCGTTGCCGGCCACCACCAGAAAGCGGCAACCAACCTCGCCGCCGGCGGTCTCCACCCGCACCCGGCCGCCAGGATGAATCTTCAGCGCCGCGGACTGCTCGAAAATCCGTCCGCCAAGGGACTCCAGCGCCGCCGCTTCGCCCAGCGCCAGGTTCAAGGGGTGAATATGCCCGCCCCAATTGTCCAGCAAAGCGCCGACGTACTGATCCGACGCCACGATGCCCCGCATGCTCTCGCGATCCACCAACTGCAAACCGGTATGGCCGTAGCGCTCCCACAAACGCTTCTTCGCCGCCAGTTCATCCAACTGCTTCTGGGTGAAAGCGGCGAACACATTGCCGTTTTTCAGATCGCACTGGATGTTGTACTGCTCGATGCGCTCGCGAATGATGCGCCCGCCTTCGAACGCCATCGCGCCCAGCCCCTCGGCCGCCGCTTTGCCGTGCCGGCGCTCGATGACATCCATATCGCGGCTATAGCTGTTGACGATCTGGCCGCCGTTGCGGCCCGATGCGCCCCAGCCCACCCGCGCCGCCTCCAGCACCGCCACCTGATAACCGCGCTCCGCCAAATGCAACGCCGCGGACAAGCCGGTGTAGCCGGCGCCGATCACGCAGACATCGACCTGCAAAGCCCCCTGCAAGGACGGGCGCTCCGGCGCCGGATTGGCCGATGCGGCGTAATAAGAGCGGGTATGTTCTTGTCGGGCCGGCGCGTTCATAGCTGTCTCCTTGGCAAAGCGAACGCGTGGCGTCCGTTCATGATTGGTATAAAAACACAATACACGCGCTCATTATATTTAACAACACCTGGGAGAAAGGATGGCTCTCAGCGGTAAAAAGACAACAAAAAAGCCAGCGCGAGCGCTGGCTTTCGGATGAAGCGGAGACGGGATCAGACTGAGTTTTTCTGAGCCGCCTTGCGTTTGGCGCTCAAATCCAGGCCCGGCAGATCCGCCATGATGTCCGGATGATCCGCCAATTTCTCCACGACGAAATCAACGAACACCCGTGTGCGCGGCGCGATGTGATCGCGATGCGGGAAGCAGATGTAAATCGAGCGCTCCAGCGACACCATATCGGTCAACACCGGCTCCAGCTCGCCGGAACGGATCAGATGCACCACTTCATGGCCCGGCAACTGGGCCACGCCCATGCCCAGACGCGCCAGCTCGGCCACCGCCTCCATCTCGTTCAGCGTGTAAGTGCCGTTGACCTCCAACGGAATCCGCTCGCCCTTGCGATCGAACTCCCACTTGAACAGGCGGCCGGAAGTCGGGAACTGGAAATTGATGCAATCGTGGTTGCTCAACTCCTCCGGAGCGCTCGGACGGCCATGCAAATCCCAATACCCCGGCGACGCCACCACGTATAGCGGCATCTGGGCCAAGTTGCGCGCCACCATGCGGCTGTCCGGCATCATGCCGGAACGCACGCCCACATCGTAGCCGTCCTCGATCAAATCGCTGAAATGGTCGTCCAGGCCGAAGAAGACCCGCACCTTGGGATAGCGCTCGCAGAACTCGCCCATGATGGGCAAGATGAAACGCCGGCCAAAGGAGTTGGGCATGCTGACCCGCAGATGACCGGCCGGCTCGTCGCGGCTGGCCTTCAACTGATTGATAGCCGAATCCAGATTGTTCACCGGCCCGCGGCACTGGGCGTAGAAACGGCGCCCGTCCTCGGTCAGCGTCAATTGGCGCGTGGTGCGGTTGAACAGGCGAACCTCCAGTTCCTGCTCCAGCCGGGCGATGCTCTGGCTGATAGCGGCCGGCGATACGCCCAGCTTGCGCGCGGCGTCGGAGAAACTGCCGTTTTCCGCCGTGGTCATGAAGACCATCAATGCTTTTAAGGTGTCCATAATCAGGGATGTTCCAGGCTCGGCATCGCCTACCCTTCACGCCCGGACGGACGCCCTGGATTTGACAATGCTGATAACATTATTAAGTAGTATATCTTTAAAAAGGGTACACCATACCCTCTAATGATTAAAGAAGAACTTGCAAATTGTTGTGAATGCATCTTCATGGACAAATCCACGCCAGGAACAGAACCGACCGCAGCTTCCCCGCTGCACCGCTCACGGAGCGCACTTTGTCATATAGTTTTTACAGCTTGCTTGAAAATACATCGCCCTATTTTCTATGCAATCCAAGTATGCACCTGATCCGGGCTGAATGCCATGAGTTTGTTGCAACAGACTCAATGAAACAGCATCAAGTTGGCAACAATATGCCGCAGGAGCAACGATGATCGCAGAGGAGCGGCATCGGCTGCACGACGGCACCCATCCAGCATAAGCCATGCGTCGCCGCAAACAACACGATAATCGCGTTCAACGACCCATTTTCACCGGCCTGGCAAGCGCAGCCGCAGCCCAAAAACACCGCGCTTGATCCGCGTCAAGTTATCGCCACCTCGGCCACACAGCCCGTAAAACACAATTTATAGTGTCGCCAATTCGATAACTTCACTAGATATAGAAATGAGCACAGCTTCCGCGCCCGCCGCCATGGTGGATGCCATCTCCGCGATCGACGAATATCTGGACCGGGCCGACTGGCGGGTCAACGCCAACGCCAACCAGGGCTACAGCCTGGGTGGCCTGATCCTCAACATCGCAGGCAAACTCACCGCCAATTACTGGCTGGAGCGGGTGCTGGCGCCGGAAGTTGCCATTGCCCACCGCCAGGGGGATCTGCACATCCACGATCTGGACATGCTGTCAGGCTACTGCGCCGGGTGGTCGCTGCGCACCCTGTTGCAAAATGGCTTCAACGGCATTCCCGGCAAGGTGGAATCCGCGCCGCCGCGCCATCTGTCTTCCGCCTGCGGCCAAATCGTCAACTTCCTCGGCACCCTTCAAAACGAGTGGGCCGGCGCCCAAGCGTTTAGTTCCTTCGACACCTACCTGGCCCCCTTCGTCAAAAAAGACGGGCTGAGCTACGCCGACGTGCGCCAGTGCGTTCAGGAACTGATCTACAACCTCAACGTGCCCAGCCGCTGGGGCACCCAAACCCCGTTCACCAACCTGACCTTCGACTGGACCTGCCCAGACGACATCGCCGAGCAGATTCCGGTGCTGGGCGGAGAGGAAATGCCGTTCCGCTACGGAGATTGCGCACGCGAAATGGCGATGATCAACCGCGCCTACATCGAAGTGATGCTGGCCGGCGACGCCAAGGGGCGCTCCTTCACCTTCCCCATCCCCACCTACAACATCACCCGCGACTTCGACTGGCACGGCGAGAATACCGATCTCTTGTTCGAAATGACCGCCAAATACGGCCTGCCCTATTTCCAGAACTTCGTGAACTCCGACCTGGAGCCGCAGATGGTGCGCAGTATGTGCTGCCGGCTGCAACTGGACTTGCGGGAACTGCTCAAGCGCGGCAACGGCCTGTTCGGCAGCGCCGAACAAACCGGCTCCGTCGGCGTGATCACCATCAACTGCGCGCGTCTGGGCCACCGCTTCGCCGGCGACTACGCCGCGCTGCTGGCCGAAACCGACCGCTTGCTAGAGTTGTCCCGCGACGCCTTGGAGAAAAAGCGCAGCGAAGTGCAAGCGCGCATCGACGACGGCCTCTACCCTTACACTCGTCACTTCCTGGGCTCGCTGCGCAATCATTTCAGCACCATAGGCGTCAACGGCATCAATGAAATGATCCGCAACTTCAGCGCCGATCGCATCGACATCACCAGCGACGAGGGCCACCAGTTGGCCTGCGACTACTTGGACCACATCCGCCAGCGCATGGTCGAGTTCCAGGAAAGCACCGGCCACCTGTACAACCTGGAAGCCACCCCGGCGGAAGGCACCACCTACCGCTTCGCCAAGGAAGACCGCAAACGCTATCCCGGCATCCTGCAAGCCGGCAGCGACGCTCATCCTTATTACACCAACTCCAGCCAATTGCCGGTGGGCTTCACCGACGACCCGTTCGAGGCCCTGCAACGTCAGGAACTGCTGCAACGCAAATACACCGGCGGCACCGTGCTGCACCTTTATATGACCGAGGCGGTCAGCAGCGCCGACGCCTGCCGCGAACTGGTGCGGCGCGCGCTGTCCCGCTTCCGCCTGCCCTATATCACAGTAACCCCCACCTTCTCGATCTGCCCCAAGCACGGCTATCTGTCCGGTCACCACGAATTCTGCCCGCGCTGCGACGCGGAACTGCTGGCGCGCCAGTCTTCATAAGCCCTTTAAGAAAGGAAAGCCCATGACCCCTCCCACCCTCATCCCCGGCCAAGACGCCGCCCCGCTCAATGACGAGCAGCGCACCCGCTGCGAAATCTGGACCCGTGTGATGGGCTATCACCGCCCAGTGCAGTCCTTCAATATCGGCAAGCGGGGAGAATTCGACGAACGGGTCTGCTTCAGTGAACATGCGGGCCGCTGACCCCGCAGCAGCCCGCATCGGCGGGCTAACGCCGTTCTCCAGCTGCGACTGGCCGGGCAAGCTATGCGCGGTGGTCTTCCTAGCTGGCTGCCCTTGGCGCTGCGACTACTGCCACAACCCGCATCTACTGCAGCGCCGGAACGGCGAAACCCGCTGGCCGGACATTCTGCGCTGGCTGCAAAGCCGGGTCCGTCTGCTCGACGGCGTGGTGTTCTCCGGCGGCGAACCGCTGCAGGAACCGGCGTTGCCGGCTCTGCTGGAACAGACCCGCGCGCTGGGCTTCGCCACCGGCTTGCACACCGGCGGCGCCTATCCGCAGCGCCTACGCCGGGTTCTGTCTCTGCTCGATTGGGTCGGCCTGGACATCAAGACCGATTTTGGCGCCTACCCGGCACTGACCCACCTGTCGCGCAGCGGCGAGCAAGCAGAGGCCGCGCTGCATTGTCTGTTGCAAAACAACATCAATTTTGAATGTCGCAGCAGCATACACCCTCACTGGCACAGCGAACCCCAACTGGCGGCGCTGGCGCGGCGTCTGGCGGCGCTGGGCGTCGCCGACTATCA
The DNA here is from genome assembly GCF_023507765.1 of Chromobacterium sp. IRSSSOUMB001. Taxonomy (NCBI): domain Bacteria; kingdom Pseudomonadati; phylum Pseudomonadota; class Betaproteobacteria; order Neisseriales; family Chromobacteriaceae; genus Chromobacterium; species Chromobacterium sp. IRSSSOUMB001. Next base: position 19,283 of record NZ_JALCYU010000020.1, on the reverse strand, counting down.
CTGGCAACGCCTCCGCCCGCCTCCATCCGCCGCCTTTCCCCCAGCCCCCGCCGGCTGGCCCGCGCCGAAACTGGTAGAAGAGATCGCGCCTTTGTTCCAGCGCTTCAGTTATCGGGAACACTGACAGAAGGTCCAGTTTTCCGGGCTTGTCCCAGCGCCTCCCTTATGACACCCCGAGTTCTCCCCTTGTTTGCCCCCCTCCGGATAGCACCAAATAAGTCATTGATCAATATAATTATTTCTACTTACGGATTTTTGGACAGGCAATTTGTTATAATGTCGGCGACGAATGCAACAGTCGCTGTTCTTGGCACCAGAACAAGGAGTTAGCGCTTCCCATGCCTTTTGCATGTGGGCTACTATCCAGCAGCGTAAAACCACAAGATCAAGAAAGATTTGCTCATGGTCATCTCAAATTCCGCGATAGCACGGCCGCTGCCCAGCGGTCTGTCCGCGAGTCAGCAATGGACATTGCTGGAATGGATTCACCTTGCCGGACAAATCGAAACCGAAGCCGAGCTCAGGGGGTTTCTGGACATGTTGCTCAGCCAGGCACCCTCCGAACACATGGTGCTAGCGCTGGGTCGCATCAACCAGCACCAGCAGATTCAGCGGCTGGAGCGGGTCTTGAATGTCAGCTATCCCACGGAATGGCTGAAGCATTACATGGAGGAAAACTACGCCCAGCACGATCCCATTCTGAAGATCCATCTGGGCAGCGGCCCGGTGCAGTGGCAAGAACGCTTTAGCCGCGCCAAAGGTAAGGAAGAGCGCAAGTTCATTGCCGAGGCCGCCACCGTTGGGCTGGAAAGCGGCGTCACCTTCAGCGCCGCTTCCAAACGCAATAATCTGGGTTGCATTTTCTCCGTCAGCGGCAAAGACGCTAGCGCCGATCCCAATCTGGTAGCCATGCTTGAATGTCTGACGCCACACCTGCACCAAGCCGCTGTCCGCATAGCCAATCTGGCTCCGGCCACTCCCAGTTCCATGCCGCTATCGCAGCGCGAATACGATATTTTCCACTGGATGAGCCGCGGCAAGACCAATTGGGAAATCGCCACCATTCTGGACATCAGTGAACGCACCGTGAAGTTTCACGTCGCCAACGTCATCCGCAAGCTGAATGCCAACAATCGCACCCACGCCATCGTGTTGGGTATGCACTTGTTGCCGCCCCCCGGAGGACTGCAGGTCAGCGATTAGCTGAAGCCGGCCAGCTTAAGCCCACGCGGGAGCATGCGCACGGTCGTATTCCATCCAGGAACGGACGCACTCTCTTGGCGCCGCGACTTCCCGTCGCAGCGACTTGATGAACTCCGGATCAGCCTGCTCCCAGTCAAAGCATCCCGCAACCGACATCACCCCGCCATCCAGCGGCTGCGGCACGCCTACCGGCAGTATTGGAAAGCCCATTCGCGACAGATGCCGATAAAAAGACGGCTCCACCACGAAATACAACCAACGCACCTCATTGGCGCGCGACCACTCCCATAAGCTCAGATACAACAAGCGTGCAATCGCTCTCGTCTCAGAACCGGAAATCGTTTTCCCCACTGCGAAGCGAGTGATTTCCCCGCAGCCCTCGCCTTTGCGGATACGTTCCCCCGGTGCCAGCAAACGGGAAAATTCCCGCTCGATCATGAATGGCTTATCGCCGGCGGTGAAACGGGCCGATCCCACCACTTGATTCTGAGCAATCACCGCCAGATTGTCGGAGAACGCGTCGTAATCATCCAGGTCGAGGCCGTCCGGCCTAATGGGCACCCACCTCAGTTGCTCACGAAATACTTGGTGGCGAAACTTCAACAAATCGATTTCATACGACGTTGCATTGACCTTCTCCATCAGCAAACCTCCCAGTTCCAGTGGAAAGAAATGCGCCATTTTATTTTCTCCAATCATCACGTTACTGGCACGGGCACTGTAAAAGCAGGGCTGAACTGGGAAATCTGACCAAATGGACAGGAGTCGATTTTTTGAAATGTGCTACGGCAAGGAAAAACGGAGAGTTTTTCCCCTAGTTGTCGTAAGACTTCCCCAGTTTTACTCTCTCACCAAAAAAATTCCATACGCATAGCAATGCACGCACAAATGGCTTAACTAAAAATATCATCACTAAAATCAAAAGTTTGCGTACTATCTTCAGTCGGGACAACAACACAAGCCATTGAAGAATCAACCTTTTTCTCTAGTTAAAAAGCGAGCTGTCCTTAGTTTTTTTGCCCTAGAGCAAAGACTCTTAATCCCACCGCACTTACGATCGCCTAGTTATTCACCCGTACCCGCATCGTTGCTAAATGACCACAAATTCCTCGCTCTACGCTCCCTTGCAGATAGGGCAACGCGCTCTGCTTCCCATCGTGCAAGGGGGAATGGGCATAGGCGTCTCCGCCAAAAGCCTGGCCGGCCACGTCGCCCGAGAGGGCGCGCTGGGCACTGTGGCCAGCGTCGATCTGCGCCATCTGCACGCTGATCTGGTCGAGCAGTCGCAACACGCTCGCGGTCAGGCCGAACTTGATCGCCTCAACCTGATTGCGCTGGATCGCGAAGTGAAGGGCGCGCTGACTTACGCCCAGGGCCGCGGCATGGTGGCGGTCAATGTGATGAAGGCCGTGGCCTCTTATCCGGACTACGTGCGTCAAGCCTGCGAATCCGGCGCGGAAGCGGTGGTAATGGGCGCGGGCCTGCCGCTGGACCTGCCGGAGATGACCTCGGGCTTTCCCAAGGTGGCCTTGATCCCCATCCTGTCCGAGGCGCGCGGCATCGGCATTGTGCTCAAGCGCTGGATGAAAAAAGGCCGGCTGCCGGACGCCATCGTCATCGAGCATCCCAAACACGCCGGCGGTCATCTGGGCGCGGCCAGTCTCGCCGAGCTGGACGCCGAACGCTTCAGCTTCCAGAAAGTGCTGGACGAAACCCGACAGCTGTTCAAAAGCCTGCAACTGGAGAGCGAGCGCATCCCGCTGATCGTCGCCGGCGGCGTCAACAGCTTCGAGAAGATGAAGGCCTGCATCCAGGACTTCGGCGCGTCCGCGGTGCAGATAGGCACCGCCTTCGCCGTCACCCGCGAGGGCGACGCGCACGACAACTTCAAGCGCACGCTGGCGGAGGCCAAGCCGGAAGACATCGCCGAATTCATGAGCGTGGCCGGCCTCCCGGCGCGCGGGGTGCTGACGCCCTTCCTGAAAAGCTATCTGAAGCGCGAGGCCATCTTGCAGGCCAACGCCAAAGCCGACCCGGCGCGCTGCACTCAAAGCCTCAATTGCCTGAGCGCCTGCGGCCTGCGCGACGGCGTGGCCAAGATGGGCCAGTTCTGCATCGATCTCAAACTCGCGGCGGCTTTCCGCGGCGAAGTGAGCAAGGGGCTGTTTTTCCGAGGCGCCGATCCGCTGCCTTTCGGCGATGCGATGCGCAGCGTCAGCGAAACCATCCGCTATTTCCTGACCGGAGAGAAACCGGCCGATCTCGCCGCGACATGAGTCGGCGTGAAGACGCCGATAAGACAAAGCCCCGCAGAGCGGGGCTTTGTCGTTCAAACCCAGAGATACCGGGCGCCTAAACAAGAAGTTCAGAACGCCGGGATCACCGCGCCTTGGTACTTGCTCTCGATGAATTTGCGCGCTTCCGGGCTGGCCAGCGCGGCGGCCAGCTTCTTCACGCCCACGCTGTCCTTGTTGTCGGCGCGCGTCACCAGCAGGTTGGCGTACGGCGAAGTGGTCTCGATGAACAACGCGTCGCGCTTGGGATTGAGCTTGGCTTCCAGCGCGTAGTTGGCGTTGATCAGCGCCAAGTCCACCTGCGGCAGCACGCGCGGCAACGTGGCGGCTTCCAGTTCCTTGATCTTCACCTGTTTAGCGTTGGACGCGATGTCTTTCACCGTCGGGTACAGATTATTGCGGTCCTTCAACTTGATCACGCCGCCCTGGTCCAGCAGCAGCAAGGCGCGGCCGGCGTTGGTCGGGTCGTTGGGAATGGCCACGGTCGCGCCCTTGGGCAGGTCCGCCACTTTCTTGAACTTGCTGGAGTAAGCGCCAAACGGTTCGATATGCACCGGCTTGCTGGCCACTACCAGCTTGGTGCCGCGATCCTTGTTGAACTTGTCCAGATAGGGAATGTGCTGGAAGAAGTTGGCGTCCAACCGCTTCTCGGACACTTGCAGATTGGGCTGCACGTAGTCGTTGAACACCTTCACCTCCAGCTTGACCCCTTGCTTGGCCAGGGTCGGCTTCAACGCTTCCAGGATTTCCGCGTGCGGCACCGGGGACGCCGCCACGGTGACGGTCACCAGGTCTGCGGCCAGCGTCTGAGCGCCCCACAGTGCGGTCACGGCGGTAAAGGCGAAGCGAGCGATATTCTTTTTCATGATGCGTTTTCCTCTATTCAATACAGGTTTTGGATTCAAATCTGTTCGAGTTTCCGATGGCGGCCGATGCGCGCTGCGCTCAGCCGCGTTGACAGCGCAGCACTAGCCGGTCGCCGAAACTCTGGATCAACTGCACCAGCAACAGCAGCAACACCACGGTCACCACCATCACCTCGGTCTGAAAACGCTGATAGCCGTAGCGAACCGCCAAATCTCCCAGGCCGCCGCCGCCGATGACGCCGGACATCGCGGTGTAGGACACCAGCGCCACCGTGGTCACCGTCGCCGCGCCCACCAGGCCCGGCAAGGCCTCCGGCAGCAGTACATGGCGCACGATCTGGCCTAGGCTGGCGCCCATGGACTGGCTGGCCTCGATCACCCCCCGGTCCACTTCGCGCAGCACGTTTTCCACCAGTCGAGCGAAAAAGGGCGAAGCACCGGCCACCAGCGGCGGAATCGCGCCCGCCACACCTATCGAAGTACCCACCAGCTTCAGCGTCAGCGGGATCATCACGATCAGCAAAATCACGAAGGGCAAGGAGCGGAACACATTGACCAGGAAAGACAGCGTGGCGTACAAGCGCGGCCGCGACAGCAATTGACCCGGCGAGCTAACGTACAGCACCACGCCCAGCGGCAGGCCGAACAGCACAGTGAACAGCAACGAGGCGCCCAGCATGGTCAGCGTGTCCAACGTGGCCTGGCCTATTTCCAGCCAGTCCATGCTCAATAATTGGGTCCAGTCGAAACCTTCCATCACAGCACCTCGCAACGCACGCCATGACTGGCGAATAATTCAGGCAGGCTCTCCAGCGGAGCCTTCGACTCGATCACGCCGGCCACCAATTGGCCAAACGGCGTGCCCTTGATCTCGGACAGCGTGCCGCTGACCAGGTTGAAGCGGGCGCCCGCTTCCTTGCCCACCACATCCAACACCGGCTGCAAGGTGGGATCGCCAACGAAAGTCAGCTTGATCAGCGGCGCGCCCACGCGCTGCTGCCAGGTCTGGCGCGCTTCTTCGTGATACAAGCCGGTTTCCGCCAATAGCCCGCGGGTCACCTCGTGCCGCGGGTGCAGGAACACGTCCAGCACCGGCCCCTGCTCCACCACGCGGCCGTGGTCCAGCACCGCCACCTGATCACACAATTGGCGGATCACGCGCATCTCATGGGTGATCAACACAATGGTCAGGCCAAGCTGGCGGTTGATGTCGGCCAGCAAGGTCAGAATGGAGTCCGTGGTTTCAGGGTCCAACGCCGAGGTCGCCTCGTCGCACAGCAACAATTCCGGATGATTGGCCAGCGCGCGGGCGATGCCGACGCGCTGCTTCTGGCCGCCGGACAATTGCGCCGGGTATTTGTCGCGATGCCCGGACAGTCCCACCAAGGTGAGCAGCTCTTCGACGCGGGCGTCCATATCGGCCGCGGACACGCCGCCGGCCAATTCCAGCGGAAAGCGCACATTGCCGGCCACGGTGCGCGACTTCAGCAAATTGAAATGCTGAAACACCATGCCGATGCGCTGGCGGCGCAGTTGCAATTGCCGGCTGTCCAGCGCGGTCAGATCCGTGTCGCCCAAGCGCACCGCGCCGCGGTCCGGGCGCTCCAGCAGGTTCAAGCAACGCACCAAGGTGCTCTTGCCCGCGCCGGAACGGCCGATGATGCCGAACACCTCGCCCTTGGCCACCTTCAGGCTGACGTCAGCCAAGGCCGGCACTTCGCGCCCGTCCACCCGGTAATGTTTGTATAAATTCTCTATTTCAATCATGCCTTGCCTCTGAATCCCGCCATCCGTCAACGCCACTGCTTGGCGATTGCAAACCAGTCTATAAGCAAGTCACATAAAACCTAAAGAACTATAAATTTAACCATTTATTCAAATTAGAAATATAACAAGCAAATCGCCGCGGAATTGACGACGCTCACCCCCGGGTCCGGGGATTTTTGCTACATTGTGTCTTTGCTTGCATACCAATACAGCACGTCATGACCGCCTTTACCAGCTGCAACCCCGCCACAGGAGAAGTCGTCTACACCCGCGCCGCCTGGCCGGAAACCCAACTGTCCGTCGCTCTCGCCCAACTGCGCGAGGCGCAGCGCCTGTGGCGCGAGCTGACCGTGGCCGAACGCGCCGGACAACTGCTTCGCCTGGCCGATCAACTGCAGGCCCATCGCGAAGAACTGGCCGGCCTGGTCACGCTGGAGGTGGGCAAACGCACCGCCGAATGCCTGGCGGAAATCGACAAATCCGCCCAGTTGATCCGCTACTACGCCCAGCTGGCGCCGGAGTTGCTGGCCTCGCTGGAAATCCCTACCCAGGCCAGCCGCAGCGGCGTGGCTTTCGAACCGCTGGGCACCGTGCTGGCGGTGATGCCGTGGAATTATCCGATCTGGCAGGTGCTGCGCTTCGCGGTGCCGGCGCTGATGGCCGGCAACGCCTGCCTAGTCAAGCCGGCGCCGTCGGTTCCGCAATCCACCCAGCGTCTGCTGGAGTTGGCGCGCGCCTCGGGCCTGAGCGTGCTGGACGTGGCCTGGATAGATCATGATCAAGTGGAAGAGGCCATCCGCCAGTGCGACGCGGTGGCCTTCACCGGCTCCACTCAAACCGGGCGCGCCATCGCGGCGCTAGCCGGTCGCCACCTGAAAAAGACCGTGCTGGAGTTGGGCGGCAGCAACCCCTTCATCGTGCTGGCCGACGCCGACGTCGCCGCCGCGGCTCAGGACGCGGCCAACTCCCGCTTCCGCGACGCGGGCCAGAGCTGCAATGCGGCCAAGCGCATGATCGTGGTGCCGGAAATCGCCGAAGCGTTCATTGACGCCTTCTGCGCCGAAGCCACCAAACTGCGCGCCGGCGACCCGCGCCACCCCGCCACCACCTTGTCGCCGCTGACCCGCGCCGATCTGCGCGAAGCGCTGCACGCCCAAGTGCTGGACGCCGTTGCACACGGCGCCGAGCTGCGGCTGGGCGGGCAGATGCCGGCCAGCCCCGGCTTCTTCTACCCGGCCACGGTGCTGGACCGGGTCAACCCGGATTGCCGCGTTTACCACGAGGAAGTGTTTGGCCCGGTGGCCGGCATTTTGCGCGCGCGCGACGAGGCCGACGCGTTGCGGCTTGCCAACGACACTCCATTCGGCCTGGGGGCCAGCATTTACAGCGCGGACAAGGAACGCGCCTGGGCGCTGGCGCGCCAGATCGAAGCCGGCAGCGTGTTCATCAACCGCCACACCAGCTCGGACTTGCGCCTGCCTTTCGGCGGCGTCAAATCCTCCGGCTATGGCCGCGAGCTGTCCGAGTTCGGCCTGTACGAGTTCGTCAACGTCAAAACCTACTGGCAAAAATAAGCCGCCGTCGCAACGGCGGCCGGCGGGCCTTTAGTCTTCCGACGAAAAGCGCGCCAACAACGCGCCGCGTCGCGCCTGCCATTGCAGCAGGCGCTGTTGCAGAGCGTGCAAGGCCTCGTCCTGGCGCGTCAATTCCTCCACTAGCTTGCGTTGCTCGCTCAACGGCGGCACGGGCAGCGGGATTTCCGCCAGCGCCTCGAAGCCGAACTCGGCCCCCTCCACCGCCGCGCCCAGCCGCTCCAGACAAAAGCGCCACCCTTCCGACTGCCGGTAGCACTCCAGGAAAGCCGGCGAGATCCGGGCCTCGTCCAGCGCGAAAGCCCTCTGGTCCGCCGTGGTCAGCACCGGAGCGTCGTCGGCGTTGCGCGCCAGCGCGCCCTGATACAAACGCGCCGGATCGAAGGCGAAAGCGTTGGGCGGCAGCGCCGTGCCCAAGCCCTCTCCTGCACGGCGCCAGCCGCCGCCCTCGGTGACTTCCAACAGTTCGCCCTCGGCGGTGGCCTCCAGCGGCGCGGCCAGCTCTCCCAATTTGCACACTTCCCAGTTGCCGGGAATCACCCCCAACGGACTCGGTTTGAACGATTGATGCGGACTCCACTTGCCCATGCGCCGGGTGCCGTAGCCGCGGTTGAGCAAAGCCTGGATGCCGCTAGGACGCAGCTTGCGCTTGGCGGCGAACTGGCAAGACAGCAACTCCAGCTTTTCATCCGTCAAGGCCAGGCACCCCTCCAGTTCACCCTCCTCCACGCGCCAGCCCTGCTCTTCCGTGAAGAAGGCCGCCAACCGCGAGTCCAGCGCCTGTTCCTGCTCTTGCAAGGCGGCCAGCTCAGTGGCCAAAGCCTCGGGGTCCACGATCTCGGCCGCCTCATCCTGGGCGAAGTAACGCTGTACGTTCAAATTGCCCCGGTGGCCTTGCTTGATCTCGCGCAGCCCCACCAGGCGCAGATAGTCCGGCTCCTCCGTCTCCTGCTCCACCGCGGCGCGGTAGGCGTGTAGAATATGCTCGATGTCCTCTTGCCGCAGCGTGTTCTGCACCCGGCCGCGGCCGAATTCCTTGCTGGCGTCGACAATAATCACCTTGTTGCGCAGGCCCGCCGGTTTGTTCTTGTTCAACACCACCACGCAGGTGGGCATGCCGGAACCGTAGAACAAGGCCGGCGGCAAGGCGATCACTCCCTCGATGCGATCGCCGGACTGGCCTTGGCTGCCAAACAGCAGGCCGTTGCGGATGCGGCCCTCGTCGCCGTCGCGGAACAGCACGTCGTGCGGCATCACCAGCGCGGCGCGGCCATCCTCTTTCAAGGTGGCCAATACGTGCTGAACGAAGGCGTAATCGCCGAAGCTGCGCGGCGGAATGCCATAGCCAAAGCGCTTATGCTCGTCCGTCAGCTTCTTGTAATTGGGCTCGGCCGGACGCTTGCGGCGGCGCTTCTTGCCGTCGGCGGGCGGCGGTTCCACCACCTCGGCCTCCAGCGGCGTCCACCAGTTTTTCACCGTGAACGGCAGCTGCGCCACGATGCGGTCGAAGCGAGGCAGCCAGCCTTCCGGGGTCAGGTGCTTGGGCTCCACCAGGGTGTCCCCCAATTCCAGACTCATCTCCACGCCGTGGAAATAAGCGCACAGCTTGGCCATCGCCCAAGTGGCCGGCAGTTTTTCCTGGCCGAACAACTCCAGCGCAACCCGGCCGTCCGGCAAGCGGCCGCCCGGCCGCGCGCCCATCATGCGCCAGGCGTCAAGCAAGGTGCCGGCCGCGCCGCAGCTGGGGTCGTACAGGCTCTGGCCAGGCTGAAGCTCCGCCAGCCGCAGCAGCAACTGGCTGACCGGCGCCGGCGTGGAAAAGGCGCCGCCGCGCTTGCCTGACTCCGCCGCGTAGCGGCGCACCAGCCCTTCGCAGACCTCGCCCAGACGGGACGGGTCCTCCAGATCGGCGTCGCCCAGCTTCAGCGCGCCGATATGGTTCATCAAGGGGTGCAGCACCTCGTCGCTCAAACGCTTGTGGCCCTGATATTGCGCAACGCTGAGCACGCCGGCCAGCGCCGGGTGATGTTCCTCGATGGCGGCCACCGCCTTGTCAAGCGCCTCGCCTATGCCTTTCTTGCGCTCTTGCAGGCCGGGCCAGCGCGCGTGCTGCGGATAGACGCCGTACTGTTCCTGCACCACGCCCTCGGCGCGCTTGCGGCTCATGCCCTCGGCCGCCACCCGCGCCTGAACCCTCTCCACAAACACATCGTGCAGGCGCTTGAGCACAAATAGGCCAAACACGTGGTTCTTGTAGTCGTACAGGTCCACTTGCTCGCGCAGCAGTTCCGTGGACGCCCACAGCTCCTGTTCCAACTGGTCCGGGGATAGCAAAGTCATAAGCCAACAACCAAGTTAAATGACAAACCCGGCTATTTTAGCCGCAACGTCGCGCAGCGTCGGCAAAGAATGGTCGCGGCAATATGGTTCCCTACAGGACAATTCATCTTCACGTCATTCTACCGTCATCCGGCGCGCCTAGACTGCGACTCTCCTGTATCGCAACGCACGACATCATCATGACTTTGGCCAAACGCCTGTGGCTGACCATCTTCTTCACCCTCGCCAGCCTGGCGCTGGCTCTCATCCTCACCGGACAGCAACTGAGCGGCCTGACCCGCGCGGTGGACCGCCACAGCGCGCGTCAGCAATTGAGCGCCAGCCTCTACCAACTCAAAGCCGGCGTGTTGCAGCTGTCGCGGCTGGACCCGCTGCTGCCGGACAGTCCTGCGCGGCTGCGGGATACCAGCCTGGCCGTGGCGCGCCTGACCGGCGACATCGCCGCCGGCCTGCCCGCCAATGAAGCCGCACCCTTTCGTCAGGCAGTGAGCCGGCTGTGGCAGGACTACGAGCGCAATCTGAGCAGCGCGCTGGCCATTGCCGAGACCGCGCCTCAGGACGCGCTGTCCATTCCGGAACAAGCCTGGCAGCAAAGCCTGCAGCCGCTGGCGGCCTTGCTTGACCGCCAACAGGCACAGGAACAAGGGCGGCTGGCCCAGGAAACCGCGCAATTGCAGGACACACTGCAAGGCATGGCCTGGCTGACGCTTGGGCCGCTGGCGCTGGCCAGCCTGGTGGTGGCGGCGATTCAGTTGGCGCTGGCGCGGCGACTGAAGCGGCAGTTGCAGGCGATGGCCGCTTCAGCCGACGCGCTGGGGGAAGGCAATCTGGCGGTGCGGCTACCGGCCCAGGGCCGCGACGAGCTGGCCGCCACCGCCGGCCGCCTGAATCAGTTTCTGAACAAGCTGAGCGACTTGCTGCGGCAGGTGGAAGCCGACGCCCACCGTAGCGGCGGCGACTGCCAGCGCCTGCAATTGCTGACTTTGCAAGTGGCCGACGCCAGCCGCCAGCAAAGCGCCAAGGCCAAGCTCAGCAACGAGGCGGCCCACGCGGTGGCCGACAGCGCCCAAACCGTGGCCGGCCATCTGCAACAGGCGGACGCCCACACTCGTCAAGCGGCGGACGATACCGGCCGCGCGCGCGAACTGGGCCGGCTCAACGCCGAGGCGATGCGGGCGCTTGCCGACACTATGGGATGCGCGCAAACGGAAATGCGCCAGCTCCAACTCAGCCTGGACGACATCGCCGGCGTCAGCGGACTGATCCGCGACGTGGCCGAGCAAACCAATCTACTGGCGCTCAACGCCGCCATCGAGGCCGCGCGCGCAGGCGAAAGCGGCCGCGGCTTCGCCGTGGTGGCCGACGAAGTACGCAAACTGTCGGAGCGCACCCGCGCCGCCACCGGCAGCATCTTCGACGCGCTGGGCCGCGTGGAGGGCGCCACCGGCTCGCTGCACGCCGCGCTGGAGCAAGCCGGCCACGCCTGCGCCGACAAGCTGGACTCGCAACAGGCGCTGGATCAGGCGCTGCTGCAAGTGGACACGGGGCTGGAGCGCTTGAATCGCTTGATGGCCGACATCCGCGAGCACAGCGCCGCCCAGGCTCGCGCCGGCGGCGATATTCGCCAACACGGTCACGAGGTGGCTCACCTCGCCGCCGCCATCGACCAGCACATGCAGCAAGCCGCGCCGGTGATGCAGCACTTGGCCGCCGGGGCGCAGGATTTGAATCAGACCCTGAGTTGGTTCCGCATCGACGCGCCGGACGCCGAGCCAGCGCCTTCCGCTGCGGCAACCGATTGGCGGCTGCTGCAACAACCGGCTTAGCCGCCGCGCCGGCGTCAATTAGGCAGAAAATTGCCGCCGGATCACGCCTAGAGCATTTATTCAATTTAAACCCTTGCCATTCGCCTAAACACGCAATAGATCACCCATTTCCTCGCCACTTTCAATCTTTTGTCATGCTTGAAATAAGCTAGCGAGTACATTTCGTTACATACCGTAATGAAAAGCAAAGGTAGATTAGCCCCCTCTTATAAAAGAGCACATTAGACCGGGCCCACCCGGCATCCGGGACAAGCTCGCCGGCGCCCTCCGCGCCGACGCATCCAGCACGCCGTCATTCTCCATGCCATGCCCTCCGCCCCGGACGGCCGGGCGAGCGCGTCGTGGCCGGAACTTGTCCCCATCGCTTGCCCGCCGCGTCCGGGACTGACTCTACCGGGCCGTCGGGTTTTCAGACAGGAGATACCTTTGACACAGCAACACTCCCGCCATATCGGCCCCGTCGCCCTGATGCTGACCGGCCTGGGCTCCATCATCGGCTCCGGCTGGCTGTTCGGCGCCGCCCACGCCGCCCAGATCGCCGGCCCAGCCGCCATCGTCGCCTGGATAGTCGGCATGGTGATCATTCTCTCCATCGCCCTCAGCTACGCGGAACTGGGCGCCATGTTCCCGGAAAGCGGCGGCATGGTGCGTTACGCCCGCTACTCCCACGGCTCCCTGCTCGGCTTCATCGCCGGCTGGGCCAACTGGATCGCCATCGTGTCGGTGATCCCGATCGAGGCCGAAGCCTCGGTGCAATACATGAGCTCCTGGCCTTACGCCTGGGCTCAACACCTGTTTTCCAACGGCGAACTGACCCCGCCCGGCCTGATGCTGGCCGCGCTGCTGGTCATCGTCTACTTCCTGCTCAACTACTGGGGCGTGCGCCTGTTCGCCAAGGCCAATAGCGCCATCACCATCTTCAAGGTGATCGTGCCGGCGCTGACCGTGGGCGCGCTGATCTACAGCGGCTTCCACCCCGGCAACCTGGGCGGCGACACCCCGGGCGGCTTCGCGCCGTTTGGTTGGGCCAGCGTGATGACGGCGGTGGCCACCAGCGGCATCGTGTTCAGCTTCAACGGCTTCCAAAGCCCGATCAACCTGGCCGGCGAGGCCCGCAACCCGGGCAAGAGCGTGCCCTTCGGCGTGGTGGGTTCCATCCTGCTGGCGGCGGTGATCTACGTGGCGCTGCAAGTGGCCTTCATCGGCGCGCTGTCGCCGGCGGACCTGGCCCACGGCTGGCAGGGTCTGAACTTCAGCTCGCCCTTCGCCCAGCTGGCGATGGCGCTGGGCCTGAACTGGCTGATGCTGCTGCTGTACTTCGACGCCTTCGTCAGCCCCAGCGGCACCGGCGCCACCTATATGGCCACCACCTCGCGCATGATCTACGGCATGCAGCGCAACGGCACCATGCCGGAGATCTTCGGCCGCATCCACCCGCTATATCACATTCCGCGTCCGGCGATGTGGTTCAACCTGGCAATCTCCTTCGTATTCCTGTTCTTCTTCCGCGGCTGGGGCACGCTGGCGGCGGTGATCTCGGTGGCCACGGTGATTTCCTACCTGACCGGCCCCATCAGCGTGGCCGCGCTGCGCCGCTGCGCGTCCGATCTGCCGCGCCCGCTGCGCCTGGCCGGCCTCGGCGTGGTCGCGCCGTTCGCCTTCGTCTGCGCGTCCCTGGTACTGTACTGGGCGCGCTGGCCGCTGACCGGCGAGATCATCTTCCTGATCGTGGCCGCCTTGCCGGTGTACTTCTGGTATCAAGCCCGCGCCGGCTGGCCGGAGTTTGGCCGCGAACTGAAAGGCGCGCTGTGGATGGTGCTCTACCTGCCGACGATGGCGCTGCTGTCCTACATCGGCAGCCAGGACTTCGGCGGCATCGGCCTGTTGCCCTACGGCCCCGACATGGCGGTGGTGGCGGTGGTATCTCTGGCCTTTTACTACTGGGGCGTCAACAGCGGCTGGCGCACGCGTTATCTGGACGCCGAGCATGACGCCCACGCGGTAGCCAATATGGAAGCCGCCGAGAGCGCTGCGCGCGGCAAGCTGGCCGGCCAGCAAGCCTAAACCTCTCCCGGGAGCCGCTCAGCCGGCTCCCGCCGCGGGCGGCCTCGCGCCGTCCTCGGCTTCCAACTCCTCTCCCAAAGCATCCAGCACCGGCAGAAACGCCCGCAAAGCGGCGCTGCGATACGCGGCCTTGCGCGTCAGAACCGCCGCCGTGCGCGCCGGCAACGGTGTTTGCAATCCCACTGCCCCCAGCTCCGGATGCCGCCGCGTGATCGCCCTCGGCAGGATGGTGGCGCAATCGCTGTGGCGGACGATTTCCATCACCGCGCCGATGCTGTTGGCCTGCGCCGCGATCCGCGGCTTTAGGCCCAGATCCCGGAAATAGCGATCGATATGGCCGCGGGTGGCGAAATCCGCGCTCAACAGCGCCCAGGGCGTCTGCGCCAAAGCCTCGGCGTCCACCGCTTCCGCCTGTCGTCGCCATGGGTGGCCCTCGCCCACCACCACGGCCAGGGTTTCGCTGAACAGCGGCCGCGCATCTATCTCCGCCGAACGCGCCTGATCGAACGCGATACCCGCGTCGATCTCGTCCTCCAGCAAGGCCAGCTCGATGGCATCCAGCGTCGCCTCGAGCACGCATAGTTCTATGCCGGGGTAGAGGCTGCGCAGCCGCGCCGCCAGCGGCCCCAACAAGTAACTGGCGAAAGTCGGCGTCATCGCCAGCCGCAAACTGCCGCGCGACAAATCGCCGACATCCCGGGTGGCTCGCCGCGCCGCCTCCAACTCGCGCAACGCGCGGCGCGCGTATTCCAAATAAGCGGCGCCGGCGTCGGTTGGCCGCACCGTCCGCCCGCCGCGGTCCAGCAACTGCGCGCCCACCGTCTCTTCCAATTGCTTGATCTGCTGCGACAACGTGGGCTGCGAGACATGCAGCGCTTCGGCTGCCCGGGTGAAGTTGCCGTGCTCGACGACAGCCTGCAGGTAACGGATATGTCGAAGAATCATGCGCCCAAACTATAGGAAATAATTATGGAAATCATTCTATATCGGTCTTGGACCCTATAGAAAAAAAGCCTCATCCTTGGCACATCCCTTCCCCGCCAAGGAGCAAGCCATGCAAGCCCTCATCGACGGCTTTCTGAAATTCCAACAGGAAGCCTATCCCCAGCGTTCAGCGCTATTCCGCCAACTGGCCGACAGCCAGGCCCCCGGCGCACTGTTCATCACCTGCTCGGACAGCCGCGTGGTGCCGGAACTGCTGACGCAACAAGAACCCGGCGGGCTATTCGTGATCCGCAACGCCGGCAACATCGTTCCCTGCTACGGGCCGGAACCGGGCGGCGTCACCGCCTCGGTGGAATACGCGGTGGCCGCGCTGGGCGTCGCCGACATCGTGGTCTGCGGCCACTCCGACTGCGGCGCGATGACGGCGATCGCCAACGGCCATTGCCTGGACCATCTGCCAGCGGTGGCCGGCTGGTTGCGCCATGCCGACTCCGCCAAAGTGGTCAACGCGGCGCGCCGGCACGACAACGCCCGCCAGCGGCTGGACGACATGGTCAAGGAAAACGTCGTCGCGCAACTAGCCAATCTCAAAACCCATCCAGCGGTGGCGCTGGCGATGCGCCAGGGCCGGCTGACCCTGCACGGCTGGGTCTACGACATCGAAACCGGCGCCGTCCTGGCCCTGGACCACGCCAGCCAGCGCTTTGTTTCCCTAGCGGATTTTCCGCTGACCCGCGCCGCCTGAAAGCGGCGCGTCTCCCGCAAACCCAAAGAAAGGACCATCCCATGCAACACTCCAATATCAATCAGGATCTCCGTATAGAACTGACTGCCCGCGCCCTCGCCGCCAAGGCCTTGAAAGACCTGAGCTGGGAGCAAGTGGCGGCCGACACCGGCCTCAGCCTGGCCTATGTCACCGCTGCCGTGCTGGGTCAGCATGCGCTGCCCAAACCCGCCGCGGAGCTGGTCTGCCAACGGCTGGGCCTGAACGCGGCCGACGCCTTGCAGCTGCAAACCATTCCCTTGCGCGGCAGCATTCCCGGCGGCATTCCCACCGATCCCACCATTTACCGCTTCTATGAAATGATCCAGATCTACGGCACCACGCTGAAGGCGCTGGTGCACGAGAAGTTTGGCGACGGCATCATCAGCGCCATCAACTTCAAGCTGGACATCCGCAAAGTGGAAGACCCGGACGGCGGCGAGCGCGCGGTGATTACACTGGACGGCAAGTTCCTGCCCAATAAGCCGTACTAAGACCCGCTAACAAAACCCCTGATCCTGCATTGCGTCGATTTGTCGTACTCAAGTACTGCCTGCGTCGGCGCGCCTTGGCTCAGATAGGCTGCGCGGTTTTGTTAGCGGCTCTAAACCTCCCTCCAGCCTTGCTGGATTCAACTCCGCTTCACGGATAGCGATGGGCCAGCCCCATTCCGCCTAGCGGCGCATCTTGCGCCGCTATTTTTGCTCACCGCAAAACACCGGCAGCGCTCAGGCCGGGCCGACCAAGGCCGCTTGACACCGCTGACGCCGCCCTTTTAGTTTGCAAGTTAACTTTCTCAAAGAGCGCAGCCTGCCGCGCCGCAAGCCAATCAGGAGGTCACGCCATGCAAGAGGACAAACCGGTCACGGGCATCGCCACCCTGGCCATGCTGCTTGCGCTCGCCATCCTGGGCGCCATCATCGGCATCCAGTTGCTGAGCACCCTGGGCATCACGCCCAGCACCTCCATCATTGGCGCGCTGCTGGCGATGCTGCTGTCGCGGCTGCCCTGGCGCGTATTCCGGCCTTACCGTTCCATTCATACCCAGAACCTGGCGCAGACCGTAATCTCCTCCGCCACCTTCGGCGCCGCCAACAGCCTGCTCATGCCCATCGCGGTGCCTTGGGCCATGGGCATGCCCGAGCTGATCCTGCCTATGTTCTGCGGCGTGGCCGCCGCCATGCTGTTGGACGGCTATCTGCTCTACCGCATGTTCGACACCCGGGTCTTCCCGGCCGGCAACGCCTGGCCGATAGGCACCGCCACCGCCGAGGCCATCCTCGCCGGGGACCGGGGCGGCCGCAACGCGCGCCTGCTGCTGGCCGGCATGAGCACCGGCATCGTCGGCGCCCTGCTCAACATACCGATGGCGGCCTTTGGCACCGCCTTCATCGGCAATATCTGGGCGCTGAGCATGTTCGGCCTAGGCCTGCTGCTGCGCGCCTACGCCGAACCCATCGCCGGCCTCGACCTCAACGCCCACTACCTGCCGCACGGCGTAATGGTGGGCGCCGGCCTGGTCGCCTTATTCCAAGTGGCCAGCGCGATCCGCGGCAAGCAGGCCGATAGCGGCCGCGCCGCCACCCCGGACCGCGAGGTGCGTCACGCCTTGGGCCTGGGCGCCGTCGGCTATCTGCTGATCTCCATGCTGCTGGCGCTGGCTGGCGGCCTGTGGAGCGAGATGGCGCTGCCCATGCTGCTGCTGTTCGTGCTCTACGCCGCATTCGCCGCCTTCGCCCACGAACTGATCGTGGGCATCGCCGCCATGCACTCCGGCTGGTTTCCGGCATTCGCGGTGGCGCTGATCACCTTGATCATCGGCATCTTGCTCGGTTTTCCCCCGTTGGCGCTCTGCCTGTTGACCGGCTTCACCGCCGCCACCGGTCCGGCCTTCGCCGACATGGGCTTCGACCTGAAAGCCGGTTTCATCCTGCGCGGCCACGGCCGGGACCTGGCGGCGGAGCTGCATGGACGGCGCGTGCAGATGTGCGCCGCCATGGCCGCCTTTATCATCGCCATCCCGGTTGTCTGGCTGGTCCACACCGGCTATTTCGCCCAGGATCTGCTACCGCCCGCCGCGCGGGTGTTCGCCAAGACCATCGCCGCCGGCAGCCAGACAAACCTGGCCTACTCCCTGGGCCTGTGGGCTATTCCCGGCGCTCTCATCCAATGGCTGGGCGGCCCCCGCCGCCAACTCGGCGTGCTGCTCTCCACCGGCCTGCTGATCAACAGCGCGGCCGCGGGCTGGGCGGTGCTGCTCGGCATCGCCTTGCGCCTCTTCATCCACCGCCGCTGGGGGGAGGCAGCCCGACCGCCGATGGAAGTGATCGCCGCCGGCTTCATCGCCGGCGACGCGCTCGCCAGCTTCTTCGGCTCCCTATTCACCACGCCCGGCAAACGCTGAGGACCGGCTCGCGCGCTCACCGGCGGCGAATATCTGCGACACCAGACAAGGAGACATGGCATGAGCTTGCAACAAACCCTACAAGCATTTGAGCTGCTGGATAGCGCCAAGGTGGGCGGCCGGGACATCGTCGAACTGTTCGCCGCCGATCCCGGCGTCCGCGCCGTCAGCACGCGCGTCCAGGGCGCCAAGGGCGGCACTGACTTCGTCCGCATCGACCTCCCCGGCGCCCAGGGCAAAAGCGTCGGCGGCACCGCCCCCACATTGGGCATCGTCGGCCGCCTGGGCGGCATCGGCGCCCGCCCCGGCCGCATTGGTCTGGTGTCCGATGGCGACGGAGCCGTCGCCGCCGTCGCCTGCGCGCTGAAGCTGGCGCAGATGCGGCGCAACGGAGATCAACTGGCGGGCGATGTGATCGTCACCACTCATATCTGTCCCGACGCCCCCATCCTGCCGCGCCAGCCGGTGGATTTCATGGACGCGCCGGTAGACGACGCCACGATGAACCGCTACGAGGTGGCGGCCGAAGCGGACGCCGTGCTGTCGATAGACACCAGCAAGGGCAACCGCATTCTCAACCACAAGGGCTATGCGATCTCCCCCACCGTCAAGGAAGGCTATATCCTGCGCGTGGCCGAGGACCTGCTGCGGATCATGGAAAGCAGCAGCGGCCGCCGGGCGGTGACCTTTCCCATCACCACCCAGGACATCACGCCTTACGGCAACGGCGTCTACCATTTGAACAGCATCTTGCAACCCGCCACCGCGACGGCGGCTCCCGTCGTCGGCGTCGCCATCTGCGCCGAAACCATCGTGCCTGGCAGCGGCACCGGCGCCAGCCATGAAACCGATATCGCGCTGGCGGTGAAATTTGCGCTGGAAGTGGCCAAGGAGTTTGGCCGCGGCGGCTGCCAGTTCTACGACGCCAAGGAGTACGCCCGCCTGCTGGAGCTGTATGGCAGCCTGTGCCATCTACAAGCCCGGCAGTGAGCGAGGACGCTCCATAGCACTCGCTGCGCGGATGAGGACTCGCCTTGCCGATATCGCCTACAGCTTCACCCATGGGGCGGGCTGGCTCCGGACGACTAAAGGCGCCGGCGCGCCCACCAGCGCCTGACGGGCAGTGACCATATTCTTGAACCCCGCCAGGCGATAACACTGCCGCACACAGGTATCGCGGTTGGTCCACTTCCCGGACGCCCACATCTCCAATAAAGCC